>JANMWT010000047.1:0-28273 GCA_031394145.1 Alphaproteobacteria bacterium
CGCGCTGCATCTCAGCGCGTGCGCGATCCCGATCGGCGTCGCTGAGGTCATTGAGGTCGCTGACTTCGATGCCCTGTTCGCGCAGCTGATCACGCACCTGTTCGAGGATCGCAGGGACATTTGCGGCTACCTGGTCGCCGACGATCGCCCCGATACTGGCGCCGAGATCCGCCAGCTGGAGCGAGAGATCTGCGCCAAGCTCGGCGGCGGCGTGATCGGTGTCCTCGTCCGTGTCGTCGCTGTCGTCATAATCGCGCCGATGGTCGCGATCTTCGGTGATGGCGCCGTCGAGACGGTGGTCGTCCACGCTGGAGGCTCGAACCAGCGGCAGGGGCTTGCCGGGTTTCTCCCCTTTCTGGTCCTTCGCGACCGAGGGCGGCGCCTTGGGCACGTCGGCGATCGCAAGCTTGGGCGTGAGGAAGGCGGCGATGGCGATGGCCAGCGCAAGGCCGGTGAAGGCAAGTCTGCCCGAATAGTGCGCCGGCACGCCGCCGGCCCTGGCCATCTCGACCAGACGCTTGATGCGGCGGCCAAACTGCGAACGGCGGCCGATTGCGCCCACTGCCAGCTTGGGGGCGCGAGCCCAGAGCTGGGTCTCGGCCTGGCTGGTGAGGCTGCGAGCGAAGGCGCGCGCATCGCCGGTGCGGGCGACAGCGGTCTCATCGCAGGCGGATTCCCGCTCCTCATCGATGCGGCGGCTGATCCAGTACATTGCCGGGCTCCACCACAGAAACGCGATAAGAACGCGCTGCGCCAGCGCCGCGAGCACGTCGCGGCGCTCGATGTGGGCCAGCTCATGCTCGAGCAGGGCCGCCATTTCGGTTGTGCCAATGCGCTGGATCGCAGCTTCGGGCAGAATGACGGAGGGGTGGAACAGGCCGGCCGCCATCGGCCCTGGCGCATCCGGACTGATCGCCAGCCGCACGCGACCGAGCCGCCTGGCCAGCTCGACCGGAAGCGGGATCGTGCGAGCGCGCTGAACCAGCTGCTCAGCAGCGATGACATCGCGGCCGACACGCACCAGAAGCGTCAGCGACCCGACCAGCCAGACGACCAGAAAGGGCAACCGCAAGTCAGGCAGTTTCGGCAGGGCGAAACCGGTCATCCACGATGGCTTCCGGACCGCAGGTTTCGGAGCCGCCACGATCGGCTTGCCCCAGCTTCGTTCGGCAGGGTTGACGGCGTCATCTCTGCGCGCCGCGTTGATCGCAAACTGCGCAACGCCAAGCCCCAAGCTGGCTTGCGGCTGAGCGGGCCCGGCAGCTGTCATCTCCCCGCGCGCGCCGTTCAGCGCTGCCTGGGCCACATCAAGCCCGAATGCCGAAGCGGGCGTCGCGGCGCCTCGCCAGTCTGGAGGCGGCGGCGCGACGGTGGAGACAGGGGTGGAGGCGGAGGCGGAGGCAGACCGGGCGAGTGGCGCCTTGAGCAGATCGAGCAGCACAGCGCGCGCGCCCAGGCCTGGCGCGAACATCGCCAGCGGAAGCATGATCGTCGCCGTCATCGCGCCGCAGGCCAGCGCATAGCGCGCCGCGCCTGACATGCGCCGGCCGAGGATGAGGATAGAAGCCAGCGTCGCGGCGAGCGCCACGCTCTGCCAGAGATGGGAAACCGCCAACGCAGTTAGCGTCGACATCGACAGAAGCGTTGCAGCGTCACTCATCGCCATCCTCCCCAGCGTCGATCTCTTCCTTCAACTTCCGCAGTTCCTCGGCGCTGATCTCCTCGGTCTTGAGCAGATGTTGCGCAAGGGCGGTGGGCGAGCCCTCGAAGAACGTGCCGATCAATTTCTTCAGCGCCCGCGTGCGGGCATCCGAGCGCGAAACCAGCGGCCGATAGATGAAGGCGCGGCCATCCTGGCGGGGCGTCACATAGTCCTTGTCGGTGAGGATGCGCAGCAACGTCAGAACCGTGGTGTAGGCCACAGGATAACTGTCTTCGAGCGCATCCGTAACCTCGCGCACGCTCGCCTCTCCCTTGGCCCACAGCACACGCATAATGCGCTGCTCAGCTTCGGTGAGGACGTCGGATTTAGGCTTCGGCATGAAAAACTAGTTCCGTAGTTTCGAGAACATTCGCGACGTTGCGTGCGACTGTCAACTATGTTTCTAGTTGCACCTGCAGAATTTAACCTGCGAAGGCGCGCCGGTTCCTGGCGCATCCATCGGCGCGCTATCCGCCGAACCGGCCTGGGGTCACGCCGAACTGCCGCCGAACTGCCGCCGAAACGCCGCGATATAGGCGCTTGGCGATTCATAGCCGCATCCCAGAGCGGCATCCGTGACGCTCGACCCGCCTGTCAGCGCCGCTGCCGAATGGATCAGTCGCGCCTTCTGCCGCCAGGTCTCGATCGGCATGCCTGTCTCTTCCGAGAAATGGCGCTGCAAGGTCCGCACGCTGGCGCCCGCCTCGACCGCCAGCGTTTCGAGATCGCGCGGGTCGGTGGGATCAGCACGTAGCATTGCCGCCAGCCGCAGGGCGCGGGCATCGCTCGGCAAGGGCAACATCAGGTCGATCTCCGGCGCTGCCGCGATCAAATCCACCAGCACGCCGGCCAATCGATCATGCTCGGGCTGGCGAGGGTCGAGCATGCCCTTGGCCAGCACATGCACGACCAGCTCGGAGAGCAAGCTCGACACCTCGAGCGCGCCCAGCCGACGGGCCAGCGCTCCACATCGTTCCGGGCTGAAATAGAGCGTGCGAAGCGCCACCTCGCCCATCATCTCGATGGCATGATCGGTGTGCGGTGGTATCCAGATCGCCCGGGTTGGCGGCGCGAACCATACCTGCCCTGCGCTGGTCACGTGCATCACCCCTGACCGTGCGTAGATGAGTTGCGCCCAGGGATGGTCGTGATCTTGCAGCCGGTGGCCGGTGCGGAACGTGCAACTCAGCGAGCGCACATCGAAACCATCCGCCAAGCTCATTTCCAGACGCCTGGAAGATATTGCGCGACACCGCAGAGATTGCCTTCGGTGTCGGCGAAATAGCCGATCTCGCCCACACCCTCGATCAGGTAAGGTTGCATCAGCACGCGCCCGCCATTGGCCTCCGCTGCTTTCAGCGTAGCGCGAATATCGTCGACCTGGAACGACGTCTCGAACGCGACAGTGCGCTGGCCATCGATCATCTCCCGTCGCTGTTGCAGCGCGCCCCACAGCCCCGGCGTCGCGTCGCGGATCTGATAGAAATCCGGCGGCCCCCAAGGCGTAAATGACCAGCCGAGTACCTTTTCGTAGAAGGCTTTGGCGCGCTGGACATTGTCGGCGTTGATCGCGAAATGCCGGAGTCTGGCCTGGGTCTCGGTCATGGGATGCCTTCCTGTTTCCAGCCGCACAATCTACCCGCAGGCTACCCGCAGGCATCATGGCGCGCTCGCGTGATCACGACGATTTCTGTCGCCCACGCGACAATCCTGCTCCTTGTTCGGAAACTCCTGCTGCAAACTCAGGTTAAGAAACTCAAGGTTTTCCAGCAGCTTACATCTTATCCACGCCGCGAACCTTCTGCCGGCTGACGCGTAAGTCTCCAGCAACAGGGACGGGGCGTTTTGCTCCGCATGGAGGAAGTGATGTTTCGCAACGGATTGATCGCAGGCGTCGCGCTGACGGCGATGTGTGTCGGCGCAGCCCAGGCGCAGATTGTGGGCGGAGGCGGCATCGGCGGCGCGGTCGGCGGCGCCGTGGGCGGCTCGACAGGTAATATCGGCGGCGGCGTCAATGGCAGCCTCGACACGTCTCGGGCCATCGATCGGACCGACGCCGTGACGACACGCGCACAGGACAAGGCGGCGAAAGCCGCAGCCCCGGCGCAAGCGAGAGCAGACGCTGCGGCGAAAGCTGCGGCCAGCAAAACGGCAGCGAGCGAACCGCAGGTCGGCGTCGGCGGCACGGCCAGCGGAGGCGGAGGCGTGACGGTTCCCGGCGTCAATGGCGGCGCGTCCGCCAATGGCGGAGGCTCGGCCCAGGTCGACGCCTCGCATGCGACCGGCGCGGCCGCTGGCGCCGTGACAGACACCGCGAGCGCCGCCAGCTCGGCGTCCGGCAAGGCGCAGATGGCGGCGAACGCCCCCGCCAACAAGGCTAAGGCCAAAGCCAAGGCGGCCGCGCCGAAAGTTCAGGCCAGCGGCGGCGCTTCAGCCTCGGGCGCGGGATCGACGAGCGGTTCAGCATCGGCAACTGGCGCTGCAACCGGATCGGCAAGCGTCGAGCATTGATCAACGCGTTGAGCTAGGGGAGCTAGTGGGCCGCCGGAAACGCAAGAATGTCCTTGGGCGTCAGCCCGAATGAGGCTTTCGGCGTGTTGTAGTCGCCCTCTAGCACTTCGTAATGCAGGTGGATCGGCACGGCGTATCCTGCCGAGTTCCCCATCAGTCCGATCGTCTCTCCCCGTTTCACTGCGACCCCTTGCGATAGGCCCGAGCTGAACGAAGCCAGGTGCGCATAGCGTGTGTAGACGCCGTGTCCGTGATCGATAACGATCATGTTGCCGTAGTCGTCGCGGTATTTGATCTCCACGATGGCGCCGTCGCCAGCCGCGAGAATCGGCCCGCCGTTTTCGTTGTGGTAATCGACGCCCTTGTGCAGTTCGCTGCCGCGCCGGCCGAAGCCGGAAGACAGGCAGGCGCCAGGCGCAGGATCGCTCGCGAGCTTGACGCCGTCGACGTCGACCAGCGGGTTGAAGTTCACCAGTTGAAGACCGGCGTCGGCCTTGGGTGCATTGGTGATGGTCATGCGCGGACACAACACCACGGCCGAGGGAATGAGCTGAGGGGCGCTGCTCGGTGCGGCCGCTGAGCCCGGTCCGGCAATCGGTGCGGGCGCGGGCATCGGGACAGATGTCGGCGGGACGGATGTCGCTGGTTTGCCTGGCGTCGGGATAACGGCGCTGACCGGGATCGGGGTCGTGCTTTCCATCGCCGCCAATTGCTGCAGCTGTTCGGGCGAGGATCTATCCCGGTCCACCATGATGATGTCGCCGGCGGCGGCGGATGCGGCGTTGAGTTCGCCCTCGATCTGCTTGAAACGCTCCGCCGAGACCAATGAGCGAAAGCCGCCGAGGTCGACATTTTCCAGGCGCAGCTTGGTGCGCAGATCGTTCGCTTCGCGATCGACAACATTGATCACGGAGGGCGGCGCGGGATAAACGCTGCCGCCAATATATCCGGCCGCCCCCGTCACGGCGGCGAACGCAACTGTCAGAATTGCCCGGATCATCGTCGTCCCTCCTTCTCCTGCCCGTCTCCCGAGGAAGGCAGTCTAGGTCGAAATCACGGCGGAGTCTCAGTCCGTCAATCGACGTCTAATCGTCGCGCACGACACGATGTTTGCCGCGCCCCAAAGCCAGCGCCTTGATCGCTCCACGGAAGGTGCGGACTTCCTGCTCGGTCCAGCCGCCGCGCGTAAAGGCGTTGCGCAAATTCTGCACCATCACGGCGCGTTTCACCTCGGGCAGAAAGAAACCGGCGCGATCGAGTTCGCTCTCGAAATGCTCCATCATGCCGATCAGGTCCTCGCGCGTCGCAGGCGCATCGATCGATCCATCAAAGCGCGGCGGCAAGCCGACCGCCTGAGCCTCCGCCCACCCATGCGCAAACACCGCCACCGCCTGCGCGAGGTTGAGTGAGGTGAATGCAGGATTGACGGGATAGGACAAAATGGCGTCGGCCAGCGTCACCGCTTCATTGGTGAGGCCGGTGCGCTCGGCGCCGAACAGCACGCCGGTTCGGGCAGGAGTTGCAGCGACGCGTTCGCACGTCTCGGCAAGATCGTGCACCGGCTTTTCGAGCCCCCGCGCCCGCGCCGTCGTCGCCAGCACGAGCCCGCAATCAGCAATCGCCTGCTCCGCCGTGTCAAACACCGCGACGCTCACCACCCCGTCGAGCGCGCCGGCGCTCATCGTATCGGCGGCAGGGTTGGGCCAGCCATCGCGCGGGGCGACGAGGCGCAGGTCGAGCAGTCCGAAATTGGCCATCACACGTGCAGCCGCGCCGATATTCTCGCCGAGCTGAGGAGCGACCAGGATGATGGCAGGTTGGAACAGGACGGAAGTCATGGCCGAGGCTTTACGCTTCCCCTCACGCTCCGGGCAAGTTAGGCGGCCGCTGGGTCAACCCAAATACTTCAGTCGGCGATGGACCCCGAATGCGGTTTCGCGAGTTAGACCAGCATGAAAACCCAGACAATTAGGCGACTACTCCTAACCGTGGCCGCGGGCGCTATGCTCGTCGGACCGCTTAGCACGCTTTCCGCCACCGCCCAGGAAGGCCGTCATGACGACCGCCCCAAGCAGGCCCAGGACAATGATCGCCATGACAACTACAAGCGTCACGGCAACAAGCGCTGGCGCGACGACCGCCGCGACGCCCGGTGGGACGACAGCCAGCACAATGGCTATTATGAGCGCAGTCGCTGGCATGCCGGACCGCCGCCGCCGACCGCTTATGGCCGCCCGGGCTTCCAGCTCGGCTATCAGCCTTGGCAGCGCGGCCAACACCTCGGTTACTACAACACCCGCTATGTCGAAGTGGACTATCGGCGCGAACATCTTCGCGCTCCGCAGCGTGGTTATCACTGGGTGCGCGATGATCGTGGCGATTATCTCCTCGCCGCCATCGCATCCGGCCTGATCGCCTCGGTGATCATCGGCGCCAGCCACTAACGCTTGCGACTTGAAACAAAAGGCCGCTCCGGAAGACGTTCCGGGGCGGCTTCGTTATTGCGACCGCGACCTCCCAAGCGCTCAGCGCGGAGCCTCGGGCTCCGGGCCGCCGCAAGCTGTGGTGCGCGCCGCCACGCTTTTCAACAGAAGCGCGATGCGTTGCTCCAGCAAACCCGCGACCTGCAACTCGGTGCTGACACTGACTGCTTCGCGCGGCGGCAGCGTCTTGAACGCCTTCACGGTTATCCGCTGCTGCTGGAGCGCCTTCTTGGCGGCGAGACAGACCTCGCTGTCGTCGCCGAGCGGAACTGCGGCGGCCAGCGACTTGCCGACGCCAGCCTGGCGTTCATCGGCATTATCGCCATAGCCCTGCGCCAGCGACACCGACTTGTCGTACGCCGTCTGGATCTTGGACGGCGACATGATGAGCCAGGCCGCGCCGATCGCAACCACTGCGCCCAGGACCCACCAGATAATTGTCTTGTTCATGCGCCCGCCACCTCAGCTATTGGCTACAGCGTGCAGCCTTACCTTGCAGGCTATGTCCTTCACGGCCCGCTCGCGGCGCGTCAAGCTCTGCGCTGTTGCCTGACGGACCGGCGCGAGGCGACGACAGCCTCTCAGGGCGTTCCACACGCGAGATCGCACATCTTTTCCGTGCGCTTCATCCGAGATGGCGCCTGAAGCGCCTGCGCCACGACCCCCTCCGATACGGGAGAGGCGGCCGGCCGGGGCGGAAGGGCGGCCAGCATCGCGGCGGCTTTCTGTTCGCGCGCGAACGCATCGATGAGAATGCGACAGGCCGCCGGATCCGGTTGCGATTTGTTCGTCGACAGCGCCTCTTCTCCGGCCCATGCCGACCCAAAGCCGATCGACCATTCCTGGTTGGCGGCCACGAAGGCCTCCTCGAAACTCGCCCGCGGCGGGGGCGCCTGCGCGGCGGCCGATCCGGCGAGCATCAAAGCGCCGAAGGCGCGCAGCGTCATTTGCATCATTTTTGCCTCCCAAGCTGGCGCCAAAGCTTACCATGCAGGCTGGGGCCGACCAAGTTCGCGCGGCGCAGCGAGCCGATCTCTCCTTGCCCGATCTGATGCCGCACTTATGCTTTGTCAGGAGCGGCGGCTTTGCTATAGCCCCGGGACAGTCGTCCGTCTTAAGCCGCCGCGCAGGAGCCTCTTCAATGGCCGTCATCAAGGTCGCCAATCCCGTCGTTGAAATGGATGGGGATGAAATGACCCGGATCATCTGGGCGCTCATCAAGGAGCGACTGATCCTGCCTTATCTCGACATCGACCTGAAATATTACGACCTCTCGATCGAGAACCGCGACAAGACCGAGGACCAGGTCACGGTCGACAGCGCCGAAGCCACCAAGAAGTACAATGTCGCGGTCAAGTGCGCGACGATCACGCCGGACGAAGCCCGCGTGAAGGAGTTCAACCTCAAGAAGATGTGGCTCTCGCCCAACGGCACGATCCGCAACATCCTGGGCGGCGTCATCTTTCGCGAACCCATCGTGATGAAGAATGTGCCGCGCCTGGTGCCGGGCTGGACGCAGCCCATCGTCGTCGGCCGACACGCCTATGGCGACCAGTACCGCGCCACCAACTTCCGCGTGCCCGGCAAGGGCAAGCTGACGATGACCTTCTCTCCCGAGGACGGTTCGGCGCCGACCACCTATGACGTGTTCAACTTCCCTGGCCCTGGCGTCGCCATGGGCATGTACAACCTCGATGACTCGATCCGCGATTTTGCGCGAGCCAGCTTGAACTTCGGCTTGCAGCGGAAGTGGCCGGTCTATCTCTCGACCAAGAACACCATCCTCAAGGCCTATGACGGCCGCTTCAAGGACATCTTCCAGGAAGTCTTCGACGCCGAGTTCGCCGACAAGTTCAAGGCGGTGGGCGCTACCTACGAACACCGCCTGATCGACGACATGGTGGCCGCTTCGCTGAAATGGTCGGGAGGTTATGTCTGGGCATGCAAGAACTATGATGGCGACGTCCAGTCCGACACCGTGGCGCAAGGCTATGGCTCACTCGGCCTGATGACGTCGGTCTTGATGACGCCGGATGGCAAGACGGTCGAGGCCGAGGCCGCGCACGGTACGGTGACGCGCCACTACCGCGCCTGGCAGAAAGGCGAAGCAACCTCCACCAACTCTGTCGCCTCCATCTTTGCCTGGTCGCGCGGCCTGCTTCACCGCGGCAAGCTCGACACCAACGCCGAGCTGATCAAATTCGCCGAGACCCTGGAAAAGGCAACGATCGCCACCGTCGAAGCCGGCTTCATGACCAAGGACCTCTCTCTCCTGGTGGGCCCGCAGCAGCCTTGGCTCACCACCGAAGGCTTCATCGAAAAAGTTGCAACCACCTTCCAGGATGCAATGGCGAAGGCTTAATGGCGAAGGCTTAGAGGCGCTTCGGCCGGCGGACAAAACCAAGCGATGCACACCCGAGCGCAAACCAGGGCGGGTGGCCGGCGCCCGGCCTAGTGCGTCAGCTTGCGTTTCTGGTCGTCGGCGGTGCAGCCGGCGGCGGTCGGATGGTAGATTCGGTAATGATCCGCCACCCGGGCTCCATCCTCAGTCGCCTCCTCGAGGATCAGCGAGAATTCGCCTGACGGCGGGAAGCGGCCCCGGCCGAAATTGTACCAGCCATCGGTGAAGGTGAACCACATGACCCCGTCGCGGTCGACCGCGACGGGCCTCGGGCCGCCGCCAAGCACCGGACCATCAGGTTCGGCGGTAACCTCGAACGTCACCGTCGGCGATCCATCGCGGGTTCCGACATCGACGAGCAGGTGGAACGTCGCGTTGACCGATCCGGCCGCTGGGTTGTCGCAATACCGGCCGGCCGCCGCTGGTGGCGCAGCCATCGCCGGCGCCGACGCCATCAGACCGGAGCAAAGCAGCGCGATCTTGGTCATGCCGGCCAGCAGAACTCAGGCGAACGCCTTCGGTCAATCTCGCCTGGCGGTAGACGCCGGTAGGCGCAACTCGGACCAACCGGTAGCAATATTTTGCATTCGGCCTCTCGCCCCCTATCGCCGATACACGCACGCGCCTTAGGGTGATTTCCGGGTTGGGGTGACTGGTCGATCGGGCGGACGGCCATGAACTACGCATATCTTCTGGCGGGCGGCGTCAGCGCCTTCGCGGTCGTCGTGCACCTGATGCTCGGGCGCTCGCGGCCCATGCCGCAGGCAAGCGCTGAGGCGTCCGACCGGTTATTGCTGCTGGACGCCTGGTATGGCCGACATGTCTCGACCATTGCCCTAGCGGTGATGGCGGTCGGCTTCGCCCACGCCTCGACCACGCATGGATCAGACGATCTTGCCTTCACATTGTCGGTTCTGGCGCTGCTCTTCGCCTGCCTCAGGATCGGCCTCGGCCTGCAGATGCACGCGCGCCAGGCCGACTTGACGCAATGGGGGCTGATCGCCGCGGCGGGGGTGCTCGGTGCGCTCGGCTCGCGAGGCTGACGCGTTTGGCTCAGCGCCGGTTTTTCAATGCTGGCTTTCCGGCGTCGTGACCGTCAGGCCGTCGAGATCATCGCGGATCTTGATCTGGCAAGACAGGCGCGAATTCTCCTGCACATTCTCGGCGAAATCGAGCATCGACTGCTCCATCGCCGAGGGCTTGCCGACCTTCTCGAGGAAATCAGCCCGGACATAGACATGGCAGGTCGCGCAAGCGCAGGCCCCACCGCAGTCGGCGTCGATCCCGGGCACGTTGTGCTTGATCGCCGTCTCCATGACCGTCATGCCATTCTTGGCCTCGACCGTACGCTCCTGGCCCGAGGCGTCGATGTAAGTAATCTTCGGCATGCCGACCTGGTCCTGAGCTTAAGCCGACATCAGCGCCTTCGCGCCGATGTCCTTCATGGATATCGATTTATCGGCTAGTTCGGCGGGCGCAACAGACGCTGACGCCGCAACCAGCTTTTTCCCCACCATGTACTCAGGCGCAGCGTTGACCGCCGTGGCCGCGAGCACCCGGCCTTCCCGAAGGTAAAACACCGCAAACGACCGGCTCGCAGGGTCGCCGCGTGTCACCACCTGGTCAGCCCCGGTGGAGAGGCCGGCGGTCTGCAGCTTGAGGTCATACTGGTCCGACCAGAACCACGGCACGTCCTCGTTGGGGTGCGGCGCCCCCAACAGGGCCGCAGCTGCGATCTTGCCGCCCTCGATGGCGTTGTGAACCGACTCGAGCCGAGCCCCGCCTTCGTAATGGGTCAACGGCCGGAAGGCGACGTCGCCGATGGCGAAGATGTCGGGGTGGCTGGTGCGGCCCTGGCGATCGGTGAGGATGCCATCGCCGAGCGAAAGCCCGGCTTGCTTGGCGAGTTCGGCGTTGGCAAGGACGCCGACGCCGACCAGGGCGACATCGCAGGGGATCTGCTCGCCGGTCGACAATCGGGCGGCGGTGACCCGCCCGGTCCCTTCAAAGCCTTCGAGACGCGCACCCAGCCGGACATCGACCCCGGCGGCGCGATGGACCTCGGTGTAGAACTCGGAAATCTCTGGTCCCGCCACCCTGGCCAGAACCCGCGGCATTGCCTCAAGAACAACGACCTTGAGGCCAAGCTGGGCGGCGACCGCTGCGGCCTCCAGTCCGATATAGCCAGCTCCGACCACCACCAGGCGCGCGCCCGGCGCGATCCGCGCCTTGAGCCGGTCGGCGTCAGCCAGTGAGCGCAGTTCGAGCACGCCCTCAAGCTGGGCGCCGGGCAGAGGCAAGCGGCGCGGCCGCGCGCCCGTAGCGATCACCAACCTGTCCCAGCTCACCTTCGATCCAGAGGCGAGTGACAGGCGCTTGGCGCCGGCGTCGATCGCGACAACTTGCGCATCGCTCAGCAACGCGATGCGGTGCTCAGCGTAATATTCGACCGGCTTGAGATAGAGCCGGTCTTCCTCGAGCTCGCCCTTGAGATAGGCCTTGGAGAGTGGCGGACGCTGGTAAGGCGGCGCTGGCTCCTCGCCGATCAGCGTGATCTCGCCGTCATACCCATGCTGGCGCAGCGAGTAGGCGGTCTGCCCCCCCGCCTGCCCGGCGCCGATGATGGCGATGCGCTTCGGGCTTTCGCCCATGGGAGCTGTCCCCGCTTTGGTTTGGGGGCGTATAGCACGCCCCAACCGGCGCAACAGGGGCTGCCTGACACTATCAAGCCAGCATGAACCTCCGGTAAGAAAACCCGCCATTGCCAGCCCGCTTCCGCCCCGGCAAACAGCGGCATGGCCCAGCCCGTTCTCATCCTCCACCTGGCCGATGAAGCGGCCACGGCGGCCCTGGGGCAGCGCCTAGCGAGGGCCAGTCAGCCCGGCGACCTCATCGCCCTCACTGGCGACCTCGGGGCCGGCAAGACGACCCTTGCCCGCGCCCTGATCCGCGATTTGACCGGGGCCGAGATCGACGTCCCCAGCCCGACCTTCACCCTGGTCCAGACCTATGAGACGCCGGGCCTCTCGATCTGGCATTTCGACCTCTACCGGCTCGATCATCCTGGCGAAGCGCGCGAATTGGGGCTGGCGGAAGCTGTGGATGGTCTCAGCCTGATCGAATGGCCTGAACGGCTCGGCCCACATCTGCCGCAGACGCGGCTGGACGTGGCGCTCGACTTCTCGCCAGATGGACGAATCGCCCGACTGACGGACCACCATGACTGGAGCACGCGCATCGATGGCGATTGGCGCCACTTCAACGGGTAACAACCTCCGCGAAAGCGAGATGGTGGAGTTCCTCGCCCGGTCGGGCTGGGGCACGGCGCAGCGCACCGCTCTGAACGCCGACGCCTCGACCCGGCGCTATGAACGGCTGCGTCGCAAGGCCAATGAGACGGCCATGCTGATGGACGCCCCGCCACTGGAAAGTCCGCCCTGCCCACCGGATGCTGACGACGACCAACGCATCGCGCTTGGCTGGAACGCCACCTCGCGGCTCGCCGCTTCGCGGGTTGAAGCGTTCATCGCCATCGCCGGACACCTAACGCGCCTCGGCCTGTCAGCGCCGGTGGTGCGCGAGGCCGACATTCCGCGCGGCTTAGCCATCCTTGAGGATCTTGGCGACGATCTCTTCGCCCGAGTGCTGGAACGCAGCGGCGGCGAAGTCGCGCTCTATGCGGCGGCGGGCGAGGTCCTGGCCGCCGTGCATCGCGCTCCGGCGCCCAGCCGGCTTAGCTATCCCGGCGGCGACTGGCCGATCCTGGCGTTCGACCATCTCGCGGTCAGCGTGAACCTCGAACTCTTCGTCGAGTGGATGCCGAAACGCGACCTCGATATCCGCCTGTCTGAGGCCGCCCGCCTGCGCTGGGAGCGGGTGCGCGAAAACCTGATCGCTCGCGCGGAGGACTATCCACGCGCGCTGATGCTGCGAGACACCCATGCCGAGAACCTGATCTGGCTCCCGCAACGTGACGGCCTCGCCCGCGTCGGCCTGCTCGATTTCCAGGACGCGGTGCTCGGCTGGGGCGAATGGGACATGTCCATGCTGCTGCACGACGCCCGCCGCGATGTCAGCGCCGCTGCAAAAGAAGCCGCGATCTCCGCCTATCTCGACGGCACGGGCGGCGATCGTATCACCTTCGATGAACGCCTCGCCGTGCTGGGCGCGATGAACATCATGCGCATCATGGGCATCTTCGCTCGGCTGGTGACGCGCGACGACAAGCCCCGCTACGATCTGTTCCAGCCGCGCCTGCGCGGCTTGCTCAGCGGCGCGATGCTGCACCCGGCGCTCGCCGAGGCGAAAGCTTTCATCGAGTCGACGGCGCCGCACCTCTTGGTCACCGCATGAGGGAGCCGATTACGACGGCGTTCCTGTTGGCCGCAGGGCTGGGCACCCGCATGAAACCGCTCACCGACAGCCGGCCCAAGGCTTTGGTTGAGGTCGCTGGCCGGGCGCTGGTCGATCGCGTGCTCGACAAGCTGGTGATCCAGGGCGTCACCCGGGCGATCGTCAACGTCCATCATTTCGCCGACCGGATGGAAGCCCACCTCAAGACGCGCAAGGACATCGAGATCATCATTTCCGATGAGCGCGACCTGTTGCTGGAGACCGGCGGCGGGGTGATCAAGGCGCTGCCGCTTCTGGGCGAGGCGCCGTTCTTCGCCATCAATACCGACGTCACCTGGGTGACGCCAGGCGACACGACCTACCTCAGGATGGCCGAGGCCTATAACCCCGACTCGATGGATGCTTTGCTGCTGCTTGCCGACATGGGCGCGACGCTGGGTTTTCGCAGCGCGGGCGATTTTTTCCTGGCAACCGACGGACGGCTTGAGCGACGCGGCCAGCGCGAGCGCGCGCCCTACGTCTTCGCCGGCACGCACATCACGCGAGCCGAGAAACTGCGCGGCTACAAGATTGAACCGTTCTCGGCCAACCTCTACTGGAACGCGATGGGACGCGCCGGGCGGCTCTACGGCCACGTCATGGCGCCGTTCTGGATGCATGTCGGCGATCCGATTGCACGCGATGAGGCGGAGGATCGCCTGCTCGCCTTGGGACCGGGCAGCTGACGGCCGCCGCCAGCATAAAGGACGATATATTCGGCGGGCGATGGCCGAGCATCTTCTCGATGCCGCCGTCCGTCTCGTTTCTCGACGCCCTTGCCGCCGGCCTGATCGAGGCGACCGACGCGCGCAATCATCCCCAGGCGTTAGCTGACGCGCTGGTCTTCACGCCCAACCGCCGCGCCGCTCGGGAATTGGCGCTGGCGCTCTACCGCACCATGGGATCGACGCTGCTGGCGCCGACCATACGGGCCCTGGGTGATATCGAGGCCGAGGACGCCGCCACCGCCTTTGGCGCCGACGCACTTGACCTTCCTCCAGCTCTACCTGCCGCCCGCCGCCGCGGCGCTCTGGCGAAGCTGATCCAGCGCTGGCGTGCGGTGCGCTTCGACCCGCCTCTGCCGCCGGCCTCCGCCCTGTCCGCGGCTGATGAACTTGCCAGCCTGCTCGATCAGGCGGCGATCAGCGGCGGGGCTGACTGGGACGGGCTGAAGCATATCACGCGCGAGATGGAGGGGACCGACCTTGCTGAGCACTGGCGCGTCTCGGCGGACTTCCTTGAGATCATCGCCACCCATTGGCCTGCCTATCTTGCCGAACAGAACGCCGTCGACCCGCTGACCCGCCGGCTTCTGGCGGCCGAGGCGACGGCGGAGCGCTGGCGGAAACGCCCGCCGAAGCATCCTGTCATCATCGCAGGCTCGACCGGCGCCGCCGCCGCGACCCGCATCCTGATGAAGGCGGTGATGACTTTGCCCAAGGGCGTCATCGTCTTTCCTGGCCTCGACCCCGACCTTGAGGCCACAGGCTGGAAGGCGGTGGCGGACGCACCCAGTCATCCGCAATTCACGCTGTTCGAAACGTTGCGTGACATCGGCATCGCGGCCGGAGAGGTGCGCGACTGGCCCGGCTCGATCGAGACGGCAAACGCCCGCGCGCGCCGCAAGCTGGTCAACGAGGCGCTGGCGCCAGCCCAAACCACCAAGGGCTGGACGGACCGCCTGCGCCATCTCGCCAAACCCGATTCAGCCGAGAGCCTGGTGCGCGCCGGCCTCTCGGGCCTTATGCTGATCGAGGCGGAAGACGAGAGCGAGGAGGCGCTGGTCGCAGCCTTGCTGCTGCGCGAAACGCTCGAGACACCCGGCCTCACCGCCGCCCTGGTGACGCCGGAAGCGTCAGTCGGGCGGCGCGTCGCAGCGATCCTCAAACGATGGAACGTCGATGTCGCTCCATCCGCGGGCGCCCCGTTCAGCCGCTCGCGCGCCGGCTCGTTTCTGCTGCTGGTGATGAACTGGGCGCGCGACCCGGCCGATCCAGCGGTCCTGCTGGCGCTGTTGAAGCATCCGCTTTGCGCCGTCGGCCGGCCGGCGGATGAGCTCCGTTACCTGACCAGCCGAGTTGAGCGCATGGCGTTACGCGGACCGCGGCTCGATCGCACGCTGGCTCACCTGCGTCGCCGCCTTGGCGCGCTCGCCCATCCCGATCGCGAAGCCGCCCAGCTGATCGCCGATCTCGACGTAATGCTTGAACCCTTCGTCGCCACCTTTGCCGAGCGCGAGATCGACGGCGCCAAGGCTGCGACCGCCTGCGCCGAGCTGGCGCAACGGCTCGCCGCCAGCCCGGCAGCTCCGAAAGGCGAGCGACTATGGTCGGGCCAGTCCGGGGCAATGGCCGTGCAATTCATCGAACAGCTGGCGCAGCTCTGCGCCGAGATGGGTCGCGTCCAGACCTCGGTGTGGCCGGAATTCGCCGAAAGCGTCGCGCGCGGACTGTCCTCGGCGCCCGATACGCCGGAACATCCGCGCCTCAGCATCTGGGGGCCGCTGGAGGCGCGGCTGCAGCGGCGCGACCGCATGATCCTTGCCGGCCTCAACGAGGGCGCGTGGCCCAAGGCGGCGCCAGCTGACGCCTTCCTCAATCGCTCGCTGCGCAGGAAAATCGCGCTTTCCGATCCCGACGAACGCATCGGCCTTTCAGCGCACGACTTCGCCCAGATGGCCAACGCGCCCGAGGTCCTGTTGCTCCGGGCGCGTCGGGTAGACGACAAGCCGGCCGTCGCTTCGCGCTGGCTCTGGCGCCTGCGCACGCTCAGCGCCGGAGGCCTCGGTGAAACTGAAGCGGCTGAGGCCGCACTGCGGCCCAATGCAGACCGCGACGCACTCGCCTGGGCCCGCGCCCTGCGCCGCGCCGACGAATTGACGCCGATTGCGCCGCCCGCGCCCAAGCCGCCGGTCGAGCAACGTCGCCTCACCAAAATGTCGCCCAGCCGTGCGGTCGACCTGATCCGCGACCCTTATGCCGACTTCGCCAAACGCATCCTGCGCCTCGAGCGCCTGCGCGCTGTCGGCGAGGAGATCGACGCCCGCGAACGCGGCACGGCGGTGCACAAGGCCGTCGAAATCTTTGCAGGCGACCGCTCCCAACCGCTGGAGAAGTTGATCGTCGACCGGCTCGTCGAATCGGGCGCCTCGCCGGAGCTGATCGAGCTGGAGCGGCCACTTTGGGTGCGCGCCGCCAACGCCTGGTTGCGCTGGGCTGATGCGCGCCGTCCGTTCATCGCCGAAGTCGAACTGGAAAAGAGGAGCGCGATCCGGTTCATGTCGGCGGCGGGCGAAGTCGAGCTGGCGGCCACCGCGGACCGTGTCGAACGGCTCAAGGACGGCACGCTTGCCATCATCGACTTCAAGACCGGCCAGCCCAAGAGCGCCAAGCAGGTATATCTCGGTTTGGAGCCGCAACTGGCGCTGGAGGCGGCCATCGGGGCGCAGGCCGGCTTCGGCAAATTCTCGCCGGCGCCGACCTCGCAACTGATCTATTTCCAGATGTCGACCAGCGCTGCAACCGACGGGAAGAAGAACGGCCAGCCTCTCGCGTTCACGGACGCCGACAAGAACGAGGTTGCGACCATGACCGTTGCGGCGGACGCCCTCGCCGGCCTGATCCGCATGGTCGAGAAATACGCCCAGCCGGAACAACCCTATCTCTCTCGCCCGCGCGTCTTCTCGGTGAGAATCTTCTCCGACTATGACCGCCTCGCTCGCCGCGACGAATGGGTGATCGAGGAGAGCGAGGAATGAGCATCTCCCTCAACGATCATACCGACGCCAGGAAAGCGTCCGACGCCGCTCAGGCGGCTGCAGCGCTGCCAACCGCCAATGCCTGGGTCGCGGCAAATGCGGGCTCGGGCAAGACGAAAGTGCTGATCGACCGCGTTGCTCGCCTGCTGCTTAGAGGCGCTGAACCGGACTCGATCCTCTGCGTCACTTACACCAAGGCGGCCGCAAGCGAGATGCAGGACCGGCTGTTCGACCGCCTCGGCGGTTGGTGCGTGATGGAAGAGGGACAGCTCCGGAGCAAACTGGCCGACCTTGAGGGGCGGCCGGTCGGCGATTACGGCCACGATGAAATCGGCCGGGCGCGCGAGCTGTTTGCCAAGGCTCTGGAAACGCCGGGCGGCCTGCGCATCGAGACCATCCACGCTTTCTGCGGTCGCGTGCTCCGCCGCTTTCCGCTGGAGGCTGGCGTCGCGCCCGGCTTCCAGGAACTCGACGACCAGACCACGGGCGATCTCTGGGACGACGCCTTCCACGCCCTCGGCGCGCTCGTGGCGCAGGCGGTGCACGACGGGGAGCCCGATCTGGTCAATGCGGCGCGGGTCCTCGCCGAGGCAGGCGCGGGCGCCCGCTTCAGGATCATCCGCGAACTCGATTCCCAGCGTGCCGCCGTGCAGGCGTTCGTCCATGCGCGGGGCGGCGTTGAGCGCGCAAGCGAAGCCTTGCGGCTGGAGATCGGTGCGGGCGAGATTGCCGCCGATGCGATGCTCGACCAGGCCATGGGCCCCGATCTTCCCCGCGTCGCGCTGGCGCAGGCGCAGGCTGCCTACCGCGCCGGCGGCAAGACCGACAACGCGCAGGCCGAAGCCATTGAATTTGCGCTGTCCGATGCACCGGCGGCGGATCGCTTCGAGGCTTATCGCGGCGTGGTGCAGACGCTGAATGGCGAGTTGCGCAAAAGCATCGCCACCAAGGGTGTGCTGGCCGCGGCGCCCGTCATCGCCGAGCTGTTCAGTACGGAGGCTCCCGAGGGCTTGGAAACCCGCCGCATCATCGCGACTGGCCAAGCCATCGCCGCGCGGCGCATCTACGAACGGTCTGCCGCCCTCCTACGCCTTGCCGACATTGTCTTTGCCGATTTCGCTCTGCGCAAGAATGCGCGCGCCGGGCTGGACTTCGACGATCTCATCCACGGCGTCTCGCGCCTGCTGACCCGGACCCACGCCGCCGAATGGGTGCTGTGGAAACTCGATGGCGGCGTCGCCCACATCCTGCTCGACGAAGCCCAGGACACCAGCCCGCACCAGTGGACCATCTTGCGCAAGCTGACCGAAGACATCTTCGCCGGCCTTGGCGTCGAGCGCGAGCGCGCCCGCACCTTCTTCGTCGTCGGCGACCAGAAGCAGTCGATCTACTCGTTCCAGGGCGCCGATCCCGAGCGCTTCCTCAGCGAATACCGCGAGGTCCGCGGTCTCGCCGACCTCGCGCAGATACCGCTGAACGCACCGCACATGGCGATGTCCTTCCGGTCGGTGAGCCAGGTGCTCGATTACGTCGACGAGGTCTTCGATCCCGAACACTTTGGCGGCGACGCGCCCTTCTCGATCGAACCGCGCAGCGTGCCGCCGGTCGAAGTTGAGTTTTCTCGCCATACGCCGTTCCGCCGCGCGGAGACCGGCAACGTCGAATTCTGGCCGCTGGACCCTGTGATCAAAACCGACGATCCCGATCCATGGGATGCGCCGGTCGATCAGGTGAAGCAGACCTCACCGCGCGTGAAACTGGCGCGCGAGGTCGCCGCCTTTGTGCGGCGCGAGATCGATGCCGGCGCCGCCGTCTGGGACGAAGGCAAGCAGCGGCCGGCGCGACCAGGCGATTTCCTCATCCTCGTGAAGGGTCGCACCGGCGGATTGTTCGATGCGCTCCTGCAATCCCTGAAGTTGCAGAAGCTGCCGGTCGCCGGCGCCGACCGCATCCAGTTGCTGGCGAGCCTGCCGGTGCAGGACATGCTCAATCTCGTGCGTTTTGCGCTCTGCCAGGAGGACGACCTGACGCTGGCCGAGATCCTGAAAGGCCCGTTCGGCGGGCTCGACGACGGATCACTGCTCGACCTCGCCTGGGAGCGTGGCGGCGTCAGCCTGTGGCGGCGACTAAGCGATTCCGACCGGGCGGATGTGCGGCCAGCCCAGGCCTTCCTTGCCGACGTGCTCGCCCGCCGTCATGACGCGCCCTACGAATTCCTCGTCCGCTCGCTGGAGCGACCGGCGGGTCTCGACCGACCGGGCTGGGAGAAGATGCTGTCGCGCTTCGGTGATCCGGCCCGCGAACCCGTAACTGCGCTGCTCGATCGCGCGGCCGCCTATGATGCGAGTTCGCCGCCCAGCCTCGAACTGTTTCTCGCCGCAGTGGAAAACCATGGCGGCGAGGTCAAGCGCGAACTCTCCGGCCCGCAGGACCAGGTGCGGGTGATGACAGTGCACGGCGCCAAGGGCCTGCAGGCGCCGATCGTGGTCCTGCCGGATACGACTTCCGCGCCCAAGCTCGATACGAGCGGCCTGTTCTTCATCGAGGGCGCGGACAAGAACGATCCGATGCGCGGCGCTCCCATCTGGGTTGGCGCCAAGGACGGCGACACGCCCGCCACGAGGAAATTGCGCGCCATCGCCAACGCACGGGCGCTGCGCGAGCATCGCCGGTTGCTCTATGTGGCGCTGACCCGCGCGCAGGATCGGCTGCTCGTCTGCGGCGCATGGACAGGTTCAGCGACCGGCCCGGGGGCGGACAAGGATAGCTGGTATGGGCTCTGCCGGCAGGGCATGGAGCGGCTTGTCGCCAAGGGCGAAGCGCAGGAATTCAGCGCGGACGAAGCGATCCGCTTCCGCATCGGCGCGCCGCCGCCCGCGATGACTGGCGACGCACGAGCGGCTGTGGACAAAACTCTCCCCGGCTGGATCTCGCGCGATGCGCCAGCCGAGGTCGCGACCATGCGTATCGTCGCTCCTTCGAGCCTCGGCGGAGACGAGCCGCCGGCCAATCCGCCCTTCGGCGCCAACCGCGCCGAGAAGCTGCTTCGCGGTCGGCTGATCCACCAGTTGTTCGAAGCGCTTCCCGAGATTGATCCGCGCAGTCGGCGCAAGGCCGGCCGCGACTTCCTCGCCCGCCAGTCCGACGCAAAGCCGGCTGAACGCGCCGAAATGCTTGAAGCGGCGATGACGGTGATCGAGGACGAGCGCTTCGCCGCGATTTTCGCAAAAGGCGGCCGGGCCGAGGCGCCGGTCATCGGTCCGCTGGGCGACAGGGTGGTCAATGGCCGGGTCGACCGTCTGGTGGTGACCGACCTCGAAATATTGGTCGTCGATTACAAGACAGACAGGCCGGCCCACGCCCGGGTCGAGGACGTGGGGGAAGCCTACACCACCCAGATGGCCGCCTACCGCCATATCCTGTCGCAAAGATGGCCCGATCGGCCGGTCCGTTGCCTTCTGGTCTGGACAGATGGGCCAAAACTCATGGAAATTCCGCAGGCTGATCTCGACCGAGCGCTCAAACGTGTGCTGGCTTGATCGAACCGTTTAGATCAGCTGGGTTGGACACGCTTAGCGATGTGCTTACCTGAAAGCTGCAGGGTGTGCGTCCGGCCCGATAGACGGGCGGGACGCTGACCACAATTCGAGGATCGATGCCATGGGCGTGAAGAAAGTCTCTGACGGCAGCGTCGGCGTGAAAACAGTCACTGACGACAGCTTCGACGATGAAGTGCTGCGCGCAACCGGTCCGGTGATTGTCGACTTCTGGGCCGAATGGTGCGGCCCCTGCAAACAGGTCTCGGCGCATTTCGAGGCGCTGTCGCAGGAGATGGGCGAGGCCATCAAGGTCGTGAAGATGAACATCGACGATAACCTGATGACCGCCGGCCGCTTCGGCGTTCGCGGTCTGCCAACCTTCATGATCTTCCAGGATGGCAAGGTCACCGCCACCCACCTTGGCGCAATGAGCAAGACGCGCATGATCGAATGGCTCAAGGAGAGCGCGCCGAGCCTGGCTTAGTCCGCTACGCGACGCGCTCTTCATTCAAGACGAGCGCCGCCCCGCAGAGATAAAGCGAGCCGCACAGATATATGCTGGCGGCGCCGCTGGCCTTGGCCAGCCCGATGGCGTCCCCGATATCGCCGGCTTCCAGCGTGTGGGCGCCAAGGGTGCGAGCGATCTGGGCGATGTCGTGCGGCGCAGCGCCGGGGCCGCCCTCCTGGCCGCCGCTGTCGGGCAATTGGCAGGCGATGAGTTCATCGACAACCGGCGCCAGCTCCGCCAGCACGCCTTCGACATCTTTCGCGCCTTGCAGCGCGAGGATCAGCGCGACGCGATCGGTCTCCTCTTGCCGGCCAGCGCGGATCGCCTCGGCCAGCGCCCTCGCGCCGCCGGGGTTGTGCGCAGCGTCGATGAGGATGGCCCCCGCATAGCCGTGGGTGAGCGGCCCCGGCGCCAGCTTCTGCAGCCGCGCCGGCCACACGGCTTGGCGCAGCCCGGCCGCCATCGTGTCGGGCGTAACGCGCGGATGGTTGAGCATCTCGAGGGCGGCGCAGGCGGCGCCGGCGTTTTGCGCCTGGTGGCGACCTGCGAGGCCGAGCCAGGGGGCCCGTACCTGTAGGCGCTCCCCGCCAAACAAGAAGGCCGTCTCGCGCCAGTCGGCCCGCCAGTGTTGCTGGGCCGAATAGATGCGCGCGCCGATCGCTTTGGCTTCCTCGCGCAGGGCAGCGAGCGCGACGCTCGGCTGTTCCGCCAGGACGGCGGGAACGCCACTGCGAAAAATACCGGCCTTGAGACGCGCGATGGCGGCGATCCCGGTCACGCCGAACATCGCCTCATGATCGCGGCTGATCGGCGTCACGACCGTGACGGCGGGTCGGGCCAGTACATTGGTCGCGTCGCTGGCGCCGCCAGCCCCCACTTCGATGATCGACACATCCGCTGGCGTTTGCGCGAAACTGACAAGGGCGGCGGCGGTCAGGGCCTCGAAGTAGGTCAGGCCCTGGGTTCGCATCGCGATGTCGTCGAGCATGGCTGCAAGATCAGCATCGTCAACCAGGCGACCAGCGATGCGGATACGCTCATTGACCGCGACAAGATGCGGCGAGGTGAAGACATGGGCCTTGAGCCCGGCCGCCTCCGCGATGGCGCGGATGAAGGCGCCGGTCGAGCCCTTGCCATTGGTGCCGGTGATGTGGATGGCAGGCGGGATGGCATCCTGCGGATCACCCAGGATCTTCAGCGCGCGACGGATATGGTCGAGCCCGAAAGCCGGCGAGACGCGGCCCTTCGGGTTGCGAAAATGCGCCAGCGCAGCGGCGACTACCGGCGCATCGCTCACTTTGCCCTCCTCGCCTCGACGACCGCCATCTTGCGTGTCTTAGCGCATCGCGGGCCTAAGCGAGAAGAAGTGTGTCGGTGGAAGACGCCTACTTCGCAGCCGCTTCGTCAGCGACCAACACCGGGCGCGAGCGACGCCCACGAGCCGCCGGCATCAGCAGACCGAGGATGGCGCCCAGCGTGGACGCGATGTCCTTGCGCTGGACGACGATGTCGACCATGCCGCGCTCGCGCAGAAACTCCGAACGCTGGAAGCCCTCGGGAAGTTTCTCGCGGATGGTCTGCTCGATCACGCGCGGGCCGGTGAAGGCAAGCTGGGCGCCGGGCTCAGCCATGTGGACGTCGCCGAGCATCGCATAGGACGCCAGGACGCCGCCCGAAGTCGGGTGCGCGAGAATGACGATATAGGGAAGCTTCGCCTGCTTCACGTCCTGGATCGCGAGCACGGTCCGCGGCATCTGCATCAGCGCGAAGGACGATTCCTGCATCCGCGCGCCGCCCGAAGCGGTGACCACGACCAGCGCGGATTTCTTGGCGACGGCGGTTTCAGCCGCCTTGATGAAGGCCTCCCCGGCCGCCATGCCGAGCGAGCCGCCCATGAAAGCGAAGTTCTGTACGAGGATCACGGCCTTGCGGCCGCCGATCTCGCCGAAAGCTGCAACCATGCAATCTTCGCGACCGGTCTTGATCCGCGACGCCTTGAGGCGGTCGACGTACCTTTTGTCGTCCTTGAACTTGAGCGGGTCCTTGATGACCGCAGGCAGCGCGATCTCGGTCCACAGACCGCCATCGAACATGTATTTGAAGCGCTGGTCGGGGGTGATCGGCATGTGGGCGCCCGAGGGCGTCACCCACAACGCGTTCTCGAGGTCTTCGCGATAAACCAGCTCGCCGGTCTTCGGGCACTTGACCCACAGGGTCTCCCCGTCGGTCGCATCTTCTTTCTTGGCGAAGATCGACTTGAGGCCGGGAGGAAGGTTGGTAAGCCAGTTCAATGAACGCTCCGCAATACACGCGCTGAAGCTATGGCGTTTGACAGTGACTTAGCAACCACACTTATTCTATTGACAGCCGATTCCGGGGCCCCGGCTTCGACGGCGGCGCGGACTTCCTCAACCAGCGCGGAGCCCACGACCACGCCATCAGCCAAACGAGCGAAAGCGGTCGCCTGGTCCGGCGTTCGCACGCCAAATCCAACCGCCACGGGCAATTTCGAGATCCGGCGGGCCCGTTCGACCCCCTCGGCAATGTCGGCTTCCTGGCCGACCCCGGCCCCCGTCACCCCGGCCACCGAGACGTAATAGATAAACCCGGACGCACCCTCAGCGACCCGCGCCATGCGGGCTTCCGTGGTGGTCGGCGTCGCGAGCCGGATGGCCGCCAGGCCGTGTCGGGCCAGTTCTGAACGCAAGGGGGCGTCCTCCTCAGGCGGCAGATCGACGGTGATCACGCCATCTACTCCAGACAGGGCCGCCCGCTCGGAAAAAGCAGCGAATCCCATGCGGTGGATAGGGTTTGCGTAGCCCATGACAATCAAAGGCGTCGAAGAGTTAACGGTTCGAAAACGGCGGGCGATCTCTAGCGTAACCGCCAGGGAGCCGCCTGCGGCAAGAGCACGCTGCGCCGCTTTCTGGATAGCCGGCCCATCCGCCATCGGGTCGGTAAACGGGGCGCCGAGCTCGATAATGTCGGCCCCCGCATCCGCCAGTGCTTTGATATTGTTGAAAGACGTCTCGATGTCGGGATCGGCGGCCATGAGATAGCCGATAAAGGCCGCGCGACCATTTTTCGCACATGCGGCAAACGTCTGAGAGATGCGGTCGGCGGTCATGACAAAGCATCCATGTCGGGCGGGTATATCGCCGCGCAAAGTGGTCAAATTGAGCCCCGCAGGCAACCCGTCTTAGAGGCTCGCGCCGTCGAATTTCTGGATCTTCAGGGCCTCGAGATCGACGTCCTCGACGCACCGCAGGTTCACCGCGACCATCCGCTTGCCGTCTGGCCCGACGCCACTGCCGTGCGTGGCGATCCCACAATTGGCGCAGTGGTAATGGGTGATCAGCTGCTTGTTGAACAAGTAGGTCGAAAGGTCAGTCGGCGGCGTCTTCAGCCGGAAACGCTCTGGCGGGTTAAACGCCAGCACATTCCCGGTGCGACGGCAGTAGGAACAGTTGCAGACAATGGCCGAGGCGAAATCGCCCTCGACATCGAAGGCGATCTTTCCGCAATGGCAGGAACCGGTGTGCTGGGTCATGGCGGTCTCAGTAATGGGCAAGTCGCGTCCTGTTAAGAGCCGCCTCGACCAGCTCAGCGGCGTAGGCCTGATCCGCTGCGACGGGCGTGGTGAACCTCATTGCACCCCGCCAGCTTGCCGGCGCCTCAGGATGGAAGCCGGCAAGGACGATCCAGCCTTCACCCACACCACCCTGCACGGCCGCAGGCGATCCGTCGGGATATTTCGCGATCACCTCGCCCCAGCCAGAGAATTGCGGGCCGTCCTCCCAGTAATGGTCAGCGGCAGGGGCGCCGGCGATGGCGATCGGCACCGCCGCCTTTCGCACGTGCTGGTTCTCGAGTGCGTAGAAATTGAAGCGCACGCCCTCTAAAAGATCGAGCCCGTTATAGGGCGAGGCGCCAGCGAAGAACCCGCCCGCGCAGACACCGAGATAATTGAGACCGCCCTTCACCGCAGCGCGAACCTTTTGTGTCGCGCCCGGCGTTAGGCCGTTGCCGATCATCACGAAGTTTCCGCCCGGAATGATCAACAGCCGGTAGTTGCGCAATTGCGCCTCACTCATCGCCTCGAGTTGCCTTGAATCGGCCCGCGCAAAGCCGAGGCCCCGCTGCTTGAGAATGTGCTGCAGCGCTCTGACGTCGCCAGGCGAGGTTCCCGCCCCGTCGAACAGCAGGATGTCCGGGACGTGCGCGTCGGGCCGCTGGCAAGCTGCGAGCAAGAGGCTTCCGAGGATGGCGATCGCAAGCTGGCGTCGATTTCGCGCCATAACTCCCCCCTCAATCGTCCTCCGCACGGTCGGCGAGCAGAAGCCTAAATCTCCAAACCCAGATGCTTGGCGACAGAGAAGATGTCCTTGTCGCCCCGACCGCACATGTTCATGACGATAAGGCCGCCCTTGCCAAGTTCTTTTGCGATATCGCCGACGCGGGCGAGCGCATGCGCCGGCTCCAGCGCCGGGATAATCCCTTCAAGCCGCGTGCATAGCTGGAAGGCGTCGAGTGCTTCCTGATCGGTGCAGGTGCGATACTCTGCCCTGCCGGTCTCGTGGAGGAAGGAATGCTCCGGCCCGATGCCGGGATAATCCAGTCCCGCCGAGATCGAATGCGCATCGATGATCTGACCGTTGGCGTCCTGCAAGAGGTAGGTGCGGTTGCCGTGTAGGATGCCCGGCTCACCGCCTGTCAGGCTCGCCGCGTGCTTGCCGGTCTCAACGCCGTGGCCGCCGGCCTCGACCCCGATCATCCGCACCCCCTCATCCTCGAGGAAGGGATGAAAGAGACCGATGGCGTTCGAGCCGCCGCCGATGCAGGCGACCAGCGCATCGGGCAAACGGCCTTCCATTTCGAGGATCTGCTGGCGCGCCTCGCGGCCGATCACTGACTGGAAGTCGCGCACCAGCATCGGATAGGGATGCGGGCCGGCCGCCGTGCCGATGACGTAGAAGGTGGTTGCGACATTGGTGACCCAATCGCGCAGGGCTTCGTTCATCGCGTCTTTCAACGTACCGGTTCCAGAGGACACAGGCACGATCTCGGCGCCTAGCAGACGCATGCGGAAGACGTTGGGTTTTTGGCGTTCGACATCGGTCTCACCCATGAACACCACGCACGGCAGGCCGAAGCGCGCGCAGATGGTGGCTGTGGCGACGCCGTGTTGCCCCGCGCCAGTCTCGGCGATGATCCGGGTCTTCTTCATGCGGCGCGCCAGGAGAACCTGACCGATGCAGTTGTTGATCTTGTGTGCGCCCGTGTGATTGAGCTCGTCGCGCTTGAAGTAGATTTTGGCGCCGCCGAAATGCTGGGTCAGCCGTTCGGCGAAATACATCGGCGAGGGTCTGCCGACATAGTGCGTCAGCAGGTTCTGATATTCCGCATCGAAGGCAGGATCGGCCTTGGCGCGCGCATATTCGGCCTCGAGATCGAGGACCAGCGGCATCAGCGTTTCAGCGACATAGCGGCCGCCGAAGGCGCCAAAGCGGCCGTCGGCGTCGGGCCAGGTCGACCAGGTGTTCGCGTGGGCCATTGTCGTTCCTGTTGGCGCCGTTCCTGTTGGCGGCTGCGCGCGGCCGCTAGTCGGCTCGTTTGGCCGCGGCGATAAAAGCCCGGACCTTTGCGGGGTCCTTTACGCCGGGGCTGCTTTCCACGCCAGAGGAGACGTCGACCTCGCGCGCTCCGGTCATCTGGATCGCCTCGGCGACGTTTTCGGTCCGGAGGCCGCCGGACAGAACCCAGGGTTTGGCGGAGTGGAAGCCCTTGAGGATCGTCCAGTCGAACGCCTTGCCGAAACCGCCCTCGCGCGCGGCTCCGGCCGGCGGGCGGGCGTCAAACAGATAGGCGTCGGCCTGGGGAAAGGCGAGAAGCTGGTCGAGGTCCGCGAGCGTCGATACGCCGATTGCCTTGACGATCTTCCGGCCAGGCAGGCTCGCGCGAAAATCCGCGAGGTCGGCGGGGGTCTCGCGGCCATGCAACTGGACGGCGGAAATCGCCGGGGTCCCGGCGACGAACGTGTCGAGGTCGCGAATGGTCGGGCCGCCAGAGAGGCTCCAGGCGCCAACCACCCAGGCCTCACGCCCATGCTCGACGGCGAGGTCGGCCAGGCGGGCGGCGGTCTTGAAATCGACGGCCCGCGGGCTGGTCGGGACCAGAACGAAGCCGACGCGGTCCGCGCCTGCCTCCAGGGCAGTTGCGAGGTCTGATTCGTTCTTGAGGCCGCAAATCTTGACCAGTGTCATCGGGGACGACCCAACGGCTTGCGCCCTGGCTTCACAGCGCTTTTCCAAAACCCGAAAAACAGAAAGGGCGGCACTGAGGCCGCCCCGTCCGTACGCAACTGGACTCTACCAATGCCGAACCAAGTACCTCAAGCGCGCTTTGCAAGCAAGTCCCTGATCTCGGCAAGCAGTTTTTCCTGTGGACTGGGAATAGCCGGCGCTGCTGGCGATTCTGCTTCCTTCTTCTTCAGCTTGTTCATGCCCTTGACCAGCATGAACATGGCGAAGGCGACAATCACGAAGGTGATCAGGTAGTTGATGAACTTGCCGTAGTTGATGTTAACGGCAGCGACCGCCTTGCCGGCCTCGTCAGTCGTCGCCGGTTTAAGCGTGTAGACCAGCGCCGAGAAATCCATGCCGCCGGTGGCGAGGCCGACGATCGGCATGATGATGTCATTCACAAACGAGGTGATGATCGCCCCGAAGGCTACGCCGATGATGAGGCCAACCGCGAGGTCGACAACATTCCCACGCATCGCGAAGTCGCGGAATTCCTTGAACAAGTTCAGCCCCCTCTTCGACCCCGCGGACCGGCGCGGACCCGTTGCATAATCGCCACAATAGCTCCCGCGTCAAACACAACCTGACCCTGTGGCGACTGTGGATGAGCGGCCAAGCCTGTTGAATGGCCTGTGGAAAAGCGTTTAGCGGTCTTCCGGATCGTGGCCGTTGTTGAGC
>JANMWT010000049.1:0-8123 GCA_031394145.1 Alphaproteobacteria bacterium
GATGACAGAAGCGCCGAGACCGAGGGGCAGCGCCGTTTATGAACGCCTGAAGCTTCATGCGGTTTGAAACGTCGTTGAAAAAGTGAGGTTATGAGTACACGAAGTCGAACTTTCGCAAACCGCAGGAGATGCGTAAGCGTAGCCGCGGCGCCGTTCAGATCCATGCTTGATGGGGCTCCGTGGGATTACTTGCGTCGCGGTTTAGGCGCCCATTTCTGAGCGAGCTTATCGAGCGCAGCCTCGATAGCTTTCCGATCGAAGATGTTGGGATCGAACGCCTCGGGACCCCACGCGACCAGGTGCTCGTGGTCTGGATGGGCGGGGTCTTTGATCGCCGCGAGATAGCGCTCGTAGCAACATGCGGAAACTCGGGGCAACTCCGAGCAACGCCGGGACGCGCGATGTGACAAGCGCAGTTCGAGCTTGAGGGCGAAGAAGTCTGCTCGACCGACTGCGCGTTATCCGGAAGCAGTCGTTCCCCGGCAGTCGGAGACGGACGCCCATTGGCCGACATCGCCGGCCCTGTCGGTCCTTGCGTCGGCGGCCTACGTCTAGCTCCGGTCAGAGTGATTTGCGGGCCAGTCGCTCGATCGCGGCTCGGACGACGAGTCAGTCGCTTCTTCAGGAAGCCATTCGGCAACGCGGAGCTGCGAAGGCGTCTCTACGCCGGGAGGCCTATGCCGCTCGCGTCTGGTTGCGAAAAGGTGGCAGGGTGGAGCAGGGTGCCGGGCGAGCCGATTGATTGCGACATTTGTTAGTTTCATCACCCAAAAGGATCGCGGCGTTGCCGCGTCAAAGTGGAGCGCAGTCGATGGGACAGGGCGGTTCAAATGAATGGGCGCGACCATTCATCGTCGAACGCCTGTCCTGGAACGACATTCCGCTGGGACGCATTGATACGCCGGGCGGCGCGCTGACGCTGACCCTGGGGTTCGGGTCGGGGTTGGCGGTTCGGGCCGATGGCCCCCCGGGGGTTGTCTGGGCGATCGGCGATCGAGGTCCCAATTTGAAAGTTGCCGTCGCCATCGACCGCTACGGCCTGACTGGATTGGCGTCGCTCCAGGCCGTCGCAAGCGCCAGGATCATGCCGCGCCCGGACATCGGACCAGCGATTTGCCAACTGCATATCGATGGCGATGCGGTCCGCCTCGTTAAGACCTTGCCACTGCTGGACGGGCAGGATCGACCGATTTCCGGGTTGCCCATACCCAGCAACGAAATGGTTGAGATTGAGCCGGCTTATGGTCTGGACGGCGCGCCCCTCGGCACGGATGCCTCCGGCGCAGACACCGAGTCTATTGTCGCTCTGAAGGACGGTACGTTTTGGATAGGCGACGAATACGGGCCATCGCTGCTCAAGGTGGCGTCGGACGGAAGCGTCATTCGCAGGTGGGCGCCGGAAGGCCTGGAGGCGGCCATGGCAGGCGCGGGATATCCGGTGGAAGGCGTCATGCCGAGAATCGCCGCCCGACGCCGCCTCAATCGCGGCTTCGAAGCGCTGGCAATCTCGCCCGATGAACGCTGGCTTTATGTGGCGTTTCAAAGCGCGCTGGCCCACCCTGGAGAGGCGGCCCACCCGCGTGGCCACGCTTCGCGCATCTGGAAGCTCGATGCGCAGACCGGCGAAGTCGTAGCGCAATTTTTCTATCGGTTCGATTCACCGGAATCCTTCGTCCGCGACAGACCTGGGGCAGGTTGGTCCGACTTGAAGCTCTGCGAGGCCGTTGCGCTTGGCCTCGACAGACTGTTGGTGCTGGAGCGCATTTCCAGGACCGCAAAGCTCTATGTCGTGGAGTTGTCGTCGGACCGGGCGACGCCGTCCCTGCACTTGAAAGCCGATACGCGACCGACGCTGGAGCAGATGGATGCAACTGATCTGAAAGCCGCCAGCGTGCGCTTTCTGTCAAAGCGCCTCATCTTTACAACCGACGATGCACTGGAAATCGGCCCGGACCTTGAAGGAATGGCAGTGCTCTCACCAAGCGAGCTGCTGCTGGTCAATGACAACGACTTCGGCGTCGATGGAGCGCAGACTTCTTTCTGGCGGATCCGGTTTGCGGCGCCTGTCTTTGGCCCGGCGGATTTGGCTTTCGAGACTGATACAATCGCGGCGGGGAAGCCGTTCGAGTAGTTCAACGCCGCCATCATAGCCAGCGGGTCTTCTTGAAGCGAACGTAGAGCGCGACGCAAATCGCGGCGATGACGCCCAAGACGATGAAATAGCCGTACTTTGTCTTCAGCTCCGGCATGTTCTCGAAGTTCATGCCGTAGATGCCGGCGATGGCCGTCGGCACCGCAAGGATTGCCGCCCATGCCGCTAGCTGCCGCGTGATCACGCCCTGTCTCTGTTGCTGGAGGAGGTTGCTGGCCTCGAACACAGACGTCAGCACATCGCGCAGACCGCCGACCACGCCCTCGACCCGCCTGACGTGATCGAGAACGTCCCGGAAGTAGGGGCGCACTTCAGCATCGAGGCCCGGCAGATCCAGATTGGCGAGCTTGCTGCAGACCTCGGACATTGGCCCAAGCACCCGCTGAAACAAAATCATCTCCCGCCGGAGCTTGAATATGCGGGTGATCTGCTCGCGCTCCAGATTGGAGTCGAGGAGCCTCGCCTCCATGTCGAGCACTTCGTCTTCTATGGTCCGCACCAGCGGGAGATAGCCATCGACGATGAAATCCAGGATGGCGTGCAGGACATAGTCCGGCCCGTGCCGGAGCATCGCCGGCGCCGTCTCAAGCTGCGATCGCAACCCGGTATGCGCGCGCGCCGAACCATGGCGCACACTTATGATATGGTTGCGACCGACAAACATCGCCGTTTCGCCGTAGGCGATATGATCTCCTTCCTGGTGGGCTGTGCGCGCGACGATGAAGAGCTGATCGCCGTAGATGTCGACCTTGGGCATCTGGTGCGAATTGAGCGCGTCCTCAACAGCAAGGGGGTGCAGCCCAAAATTTTCCTGAAGGTATCGAAGTTCATCGGGCGTAGGCTCGTAAAGCCCGATCCAGACGAACTCATCATGGCCGACGGGATCGTGGGCGCAGTCGATTGGCAGGGAGGACACCCGTTTGCCGTCTCGATAGAGATAGGAAGCAACTACGCTCATGCACGCGCCCCAGTCGCTGGTGAGTGTCTGGGGATGTTATCAACGCCGCCGGGTCGTCCCCGTTGGTGGTGCGACCCCCCCTGGGAGGAAGCAGCACGATCTTCGCCACTGGCGTCAAGCCTTCGCGGCGAAAGGGCCGGGGAGGCACGAAAAAACCAGGCGAGAATCTCCTAAATCCGCGCCGAAAGGGGTTAGTTTGACCGGCAGCAGACAATGCGCGCCTGTCCTTTTCGGCTCGGCCGAAACCTGAATCGAAGCGTGTGCGCGACGGGCGCGCTCACGCGACGAACTTCAACCCAGCCGCGCCTTCGCCTTGCCACGGAAGGTTTGCGGCGCGAGGAGGTGGCGGAGCTCGCCGGCATCGACGTCGACTGGTATGTGCGGCTTGAGCAGGGGCAGACCCGTCTCGCCTGTCCGGAGCGGAGCCGCCTAAGAGGATTGGCACGCGATCTTGTCTCACGGACTGCGCAGCTTCGAAGGCTATCGGCGAAACGGCCCTCCCTCAATGACCTAAAAGAATGCGCGGTTCTCCGCTCGCGATTGCGCTCGGGAGATAATTTCTTGCGGGAAGCCGGCGATCGGATGCAAACAATCACGCCGATGGCGAGTTTACCGGCGCTTCGCTGGTTCGATCACGATCGACGTTGGGAACAAGAATCTGAATGGCAAGAAGCGCCGTTGCGTAGGCGACGGCGCACAATATCAACATGGGTGCGTAGGATCCCGTGCGATCGAGGATTGCCCCAGTGAATTCGAGCATTCCAAGGCCGCTCAGGCTTCCCGACATTGCGCCAAAACCGATGACCAAGCCAACCGTTCGGGGCGGGAACAGGTCAGTCGCGAGGCCGAAGACGTTGGTCGAGAAGCACTGATGGGCTGCCAGAGTTAGGCCGACAAGCAGAACCCCGACCCAAGGGTTGGGCGCCAACAAGACCAGAGGTAGCGGCAGTGCGCTCAAGGCAGAGGCCAGCATCGGCGTCTTGCGCGAAAGGTTGGCGCTCCGCCCGACCCCCAACAAGGCGCTCGACAGCCAGCCGCCGAAAAGCGATCCAGCGGCCGCCATCAGGAAGATTGTCGCGATAGGCAGTGCGAGGCCGGTGGTGTCGAGACCGTAGCGCTTATGGAACAAGTCTGGCGCCCAAAAGAGCATAAACGCCCAAACGAAGTCGGTCAGGAATTTTGCGATGGCGATAGCCCAGGCGCGGCGATCGGCAAGCATCCGGCGGAAAGCGCCTGCGCTGGGCGTCGATATAGCCGTCTGTTCAGCCAACATGCGCCCCGGCCGGGGCATCATGAGCCAGGCGCCAACCCAGACAAAGCCGAGAGCGCCGGTCACGACGAAGGCCGCCCGCCAGCCGAAGACGGCAGCCAGCAAAGGCACGATCAGTGGCGTCAGTACGGCGCCGATATTGGGCGCTGTGTTCATGACGCCAAGCGCGAGCGAGCGATTTGGGCCGGCGAACCAGGTAGAGATTGACTTGACCGCGGCGGGCGTACCCACCGCCTCGGCGACGCCAAGGACGACGCGGACGCCGACAAACCCGGCAACGCTTGTGACAAGTGCGTGCGCCATCCCTGCGGCGCTCCATGCGCCGACCCCGATGGCGAACCCGGTGCGCAAGCCCACCTTGTCGACGAACCACCCGGCCAACATCACCGATGCCACTGTCGCGAGCTGGAAGGCCGAGACAATATGGGCGTAGTCGCGATCGCCCCAGCCGAAAGCGGTTTCCAGCGTTGGCTTGAGCAGGGCGATCGCCTGGCGGTCGATGTAGTTGATCATCCCGGCGCTGAAGACTAGCGCAAGCATGATCCAGCGCAGCCGATCTTCGCCGACGGGGACGCGGCTTGTTTCACCTGCCATCTCGACTGCCCGCCCATCCCTGTTTGTCTAACACTCTTGGCTTCGGCAAGGCCGGCGCAATCTTTCGAGCGCACGCACTAGAATCCGAATTCAGACATCGCGACGACCCGCTTTTCGCGCGCGCTGAGCTCCGCGGCGGCGCCGATCGCGACGGCGCGCAGTCCATCTTCGGCGGTCACCAGCACAGGGGCGCCTCCACGCACGGCGGCAAGGAAGGCGAGCAGTTGATAATAGACCGAACCGTGATGCGTGCCGGCGCGGAGCGCGGCCTCGTCCACCGGAACGTGTTGGCGTATCGCCTGTTTCGGTGCGCCAAGCGGTACACGGGGTGAATGAACGAGATCGCCGGACGGAATGAAGGCTTCGAGCTTGCCCCGGTCGCCGACAGCGGTCAGCGCCTCTTGTTCCTCGGACCCCTCTGCGAACATCGAGAGGTCGAGCATTGCCCGCACGCCGTTCTCGAAATCAACCACCGTAAAACTATTGTCGATAATGTCGGGCGCCTCGCCGGCATAACGCTCTTCTCGATGGTTGACGTCCATCGCGCCTGAGGAGAAGACGCGGATCGGTTCGGCGCGCACTACCACCCGCATGAGATCGAAGAAGTGGCAGCACTTCTCGACCATCGTGCCGCCGGTATTGCGGTTGAAACGATTCCAGTCGCCAACCTTAACCAGGAAGGGAAAGCGATGCTCGCGGATCGAGAGCATGACGAGGCGGCCGACGGCGCCGCCATGAATGTCGGCAATGAACTTTGCAGCGGGAGGCATGAAACGGTATTCCATAGCCGTCCAGAACACGGACGAGCGCCGGGCGGCGGTCTCAACCGCCCAACGTGCATCGTTTACCGTGGTGCAAAGCGGTTTTTCGCAGAGGATGTGAAGGCCCGCCGCGAATAAAGGCTCGAGTACAGCGCGATGAGTGAAATTAGGCGAAGAGACAATCACCCCATCCAGCCGGGCGCCGCGAACCATGGCCTCAGCCGTGTCAAATGTTGCAACGCCCAACGCGTCCTCGCCGAGTTCAGCCAGGCTCAACTGCAAAGAGGCGTCGACTGGATCGGCAAGTGCGACGATGCGGGCGTCGTCGACAAGTTTCACATTACGGATATGCTCGCGCGCCATCATGCCTGCGCCGACAATTCCCAGGCGAATGACAGACATGGCGTGGCCTTGTGCGGACAGGACAGATGACGAGCGTGGTCGAACCAACCAATAGCCTTTCCCATGGCCGCCGCGCCCTCGGCAAGGGCGGTCTCACGATTCCTACGATCGCTTGGGGCATGTGGCGCTTCCGCGGCGACGACATTCGGGAGGCGCGGGGGCGCGTCGAAGCGGCGCTAGAGGCCGGGTTCGATCTCTTCGACACTGCGGACGTCTATGGCCCCGACAATGGCGAGGTCTTTGGTGCGGCGGAGGCTTTATTGGGCCGTCTACTGGCGGAGACGCCGAACCTCCGGGATCGTTTTGTGCTCGCAACCAAAGGCGGGATCGAAATCGGCGCCCCTTACAATTCGAGCGCCGCCTATCTGGTTGAGGCCTGTGAGCGGTCGCTTCGGCGGCTGGGGGCCGACACAATCGACCTCTACCAGATCCATCGGTCTGATACCTTGACACATCCGGCCGAGACGGCGCGGGCGCTCGAGGCGCTTCGGCGCGCCGGCAAGATCCGTGAGGCGGGCGTGTCGAACTACTCGACCGGGCAAGTTTTGGCCTTGCAAGCGCATCTGCCATTCCCACTCGCCAGCATCCAGCCTGAGTTCTCGCCGCTCGCCATCGAGCCGATCGCTAACGGCGTTCTGGATCAAGCCTTAGAGCTTGGTTTGACCGTTCTGGCCTGGTCGCCGCTGGGCGGCGGTCGATTGCTGGCGCGCGGAGACAGCAGGGTTGCAGCAGTAGCGGAAGCGCTGGAAACAGTGGGCGCAAGGTGGGGCGTTGGCCTATCCGCCGCGGCGCTCGCCTGGATTATGGCGCATCCGGCGGCGCCGACGCCGATTATTGGCTCACAGACGCCGGCGCGGATCCGCGAGGCCGCCGATGCGCTCAAGGTGACATTCACCCGAGCCGACTGGTATGCCGTGCTGATCGCCGCCCGCGGAGAGCGATTGCCATGACAACAGCCCCTTGTGAGGTTTCCTGGTTCAGCGCCTTGTGCGATGACGATTACGAATTTCTCGGCGTCCCCGACCTCAACCTTCAGTCGACTTTCGCGCATTGTCGCGACATCGCATTGACGGCCGAAGGTGGCGGTTTCGATAACCTTTTGCTTCCCTCAGGCTATGGGCTGGGCATCGATACCATCGCCTTCGCTGCTGGCATCGCTCCGATGCTGCGGCGAATGCGGCTGCTTGCCGCGATCCGCTGTGGCGAGATGTGGCCGCCCCAATTGGCGCGCCAGCTCGCGACGCTCGACCAGATGTTGGGTGGACGACTGACAGTGAACATCATTTCGAGCGACATGCCAGGTGAGACCCTGGCGAGCGGACCGCGCTATGCGAGGACGCGCGAGGTTATGCACATCCTGGCCACACTCCTGAACGGCGCGGGCTTGGATCACCAGGGCGAGTTCTATCGGATCGAGGGCGCCTATTCCGACATTAAACCGTTTCAGCAGCCCTACCCCCGGCTGTTCTTTGGCGGCTCCTCCGACGGGGCGCTAGAAATGGGCGCTGCGCATTGCGACGTCTTCGCGATTTTCGGCGAGCCGCTCGCCGAGACCCGTTCCCGTATCGACGACTTCCGCCGCCGCGCAGCCGCGTTCGGACGGCGCGCCGGTTTCAACATGTCGTTACGCCCGATCATGGCGGCAACCGAAGGCGCAGCCTGGGACAAGGCCCATAGCCTGCTGGCAGATATCGAACGCAAAACCGGGGAAGCGCCAAAACCGGGCAACCATTCCAGCGAACGCCTGCTCGGTTACGCCGCGCGGGCCGACGTTCATGACGAGCGCTTGTGGATGGGGATCGCACGCGCCACCGGTGCCCCCGGCAATACGTCCTGCCTGGTTGGAACCCCGGATCAGATAGCGGCCGCGGTGCTCCGATATTACCAGCTCGGCATCCATTCATTCCTGCTGCGCGGTTTCGAGAACCCACAGGACACGGTCGCGATTGGGCGCGACCTGATCCCGTTGATCAAGGCCGGCGCGGA
>JANMWT010000054.1:0-10977 GCA_031394145.1 Alphaproteobacteria bacterium
CGGGACGACCAGCGAGACCAAACCCAGCATTGCGGCGTCGATCACCAGCACGAAGAGGCCGAGCGTGAAAATGGTGACCGGCAGGGTCATGACGAACATCACCGGCTTGATCACCGCGTTGACCAAGCCAAGAACCAGAGCGGCGATCAACGCAGCTCCGATGCCGCCAACAAAGACGCCGCCAAGCAACCTGTCGCCGATGAGCAGAGCCGCTGCGGTCGCAAACCAACTCAGGAGCATGATGTCTTCCCCCGCGCAAATCCGCGCCTACCAGTAAATATAGGACAGGTCGACGCCAAGGTTTAGTGGGGGCAGGGACGCCTGATGGCGCGCATGCGAAGCGGCCGATTGGTGCGAATTCGTCCTGCGAGTGATGATTATTGGCATTTTTTCAGGGAACTAACATTTGCAAGGTCGCGTTTGATTGATCTGAGCTAACGGGGCGGGAGAGACCAACAAAGGTGAGCCATGCCCGTCGCTGCGACCTTGCTGAACCTCCCCTCTGACGGCCGACAGGCGCTTCTGAAGTTCCGCGCCAGCGCCCGAGGCGGCGCCCCTGCCGGGTCGGACAGCTAGGCCCGGCGCCGCCATGAAGGTCACCACGGAATCATCCCTGGAAAAGGTGGGCGGCTATTTGTGCCGCAAGATGTCGAGCCTCAGCTCAATGAGCGAAGCGCTGATGCGCGATCTGCGATCGCTGACGCGCGACCGCATCGAAATCCAGGCCGGTCGCTCGGTGGTCAAGCAAGACGAGCGCTGTCCACAGCTCTATCTGATCGAATCGGGCTGGGTCTTTCGCTCGCGCGGGCTCGAATCGGGGCGACGCCAGATCGTCAACTACGCGCTGCCGGGAGATTTCCTGTGCGCTGACTCGATCCTGTTCAAGAGCTCCTCCTTTGACTTGACGGCGCGGACGAGCGTCAGCCTTTTCCGTATCGAGGCGCCGCTGATCGTCGAACTGTTTGCGCGCCACCAGGGTTTGGCGACGGCCCTGGCATGGACGGCTGGACAAGAAGGGTCCGTGCTTGCCGAGCGCGTGGTTTCACTCGGACGTCGCGACAGCCTGGAGAAGCTGGCGCACGCCCTGTGCGAGATCGCCGCCCGGCTGGAAGCGATCGGCAGGATGACCGGCGATACGATCGAGACGCCGCTCAACCAGGAAGATTTCGCCGACATCCTCGGGATCAGCGTCATCCACGTCAACCGAACCTTCCGTCGCCTCTCCGAGGAGAAGATCGCCGAGTACCGAAAAGGCCAGATCGAGCTGCTGGACCGGCCACGGTTGGTCGAGCTGTCGGCGTTTGATCCAGGCTATCTGCACTTCGATAATTGAGCTTGTCGAGCAGCGGACGGAACGCCAGAGTGCTTTGAATATAGGCGCGACTGTAGCATTCGGGATCAACCTGGGGCGGGGCGCGAGACCATGCAGAATTTGAAGACGGCCGATTTGAGCAGCGCATCCGACGTGGGCGCGTCAACCCTCCCATGACCGAGTCTCGCCGCCCGTTTCGCGTGCCGGTGACGGTACTGATTATCGCGCTAATTCTGGCGCTTGCTTCACCGTCGCTGGCGTTCTCGGGCTTGCTGCTGCTCCAGTCAGACAATGTCAGCCAGAGGACTTTGACCACAAGGGCAACTCAGGGCGTCAATCTTATCGCTGACCGACTGGACCGGGAATTCCGCAGTCTGTCGATCAACCTTGCCCTGTTGGCGTCCAGCGGCTGGCTCGAGAAGGAGGAATACGACCGGCTGCACGCGCGCGCGACCGAGGCGCTTGCCGGCACCGACACGTATCTCCTCGCAATCGACGGCGACTATAACCAGATCCTCAACACGCGCGTGCCATGGGGGACCCGCTTGCCAGCCGTTGGCAGCAAGCCAGCGGTCATGGAGGCGATCGAAAGCGGCGAGCCGACGGCGTCCAATGTCTATATGGGCAACGTCGCCAAGCAGCCCGTGTTTAGCGTCACCATGCCGATCATCTCGAACGAGTCGCGCGTCAAGGCGCTGATGCTGACCCGCAACGCCGACACGTTGGCGCGGATATTCAAGGATGACCTGCCGCCGCCCGGCTGGCGCTATGCGATTCTCGATCGTCTCAGCTCCGTTGTGGCCGGCGAAGCTCCCCCCGTCTCGTCAGATCTTCTCGCGCAGATTTGCGCGATCGACGCTGCGGGGCTGCACCAGGCGAGGAGCGGACAAATCCGATATTCCGCTGCAAGCCAGACGCTAAAGCCCTGGGGCTGGCGGGCCTGCGTTTGGACGACGTCCGATCAGGTCAACGCTCAGGTCATGGATCGCTGGCGAGCATTCATGCTGATCACCCTCACCATCGTGGCGGTGACGGTTCTTGCCGGCAGTATTCTCGGCCAGATGCTGGCGCAGGCGATCCGTCGCGCCGCCACAGTTGGTCGGGCGCTCGACGGCAATGGCGATGTGCCCGAGCGCCACTCGATCGTGCGGGAGATCGACGACGTGCTGGGCGCGTTGACCCGCCAGGCGCGACGCAGAAAGGCATATGAAAGCGAGCTGAAGCTGCTGCAACGGGAAACCGCGCACCGGGCGAAGAACCAGCTGCAGATCGGCACGGCGCTGGTGCGTTTGACCGCCCGCTCGGCAACCTCGGTCGAGCAGCTGCGCGACGATCTTTCGGCGAGGCTGTCGGCTCTGGGTCGGTCGATTGACATGATGTCGGCGACGCCCACCGGCGAGGTGCCCTTGCGGGAATTCGTTGCCGAGCAGCTTCGACCGTTCGCCGATCAGCAGGGCAGGCTCGAGTTGACCGGTCCCGACGAGTTCATCCCGCCGGGCACCACCCAGTCGCTCGGCCTTGCCCTGCACGAGCTTGCCACTAACGCGACAAAATACGGGGGCTGGTCGACGCCCGAAGGACGGGTGCAGATTGCGTGGAGCAAGGTTGAAGGCCAGTTCGCGCTCGTCTGGAGCGAAGCGGGTGGCCCGCCGCCAGAGCGGGCGCCGGCGCGCACCGGTTTTGGTTCATCGCTGATCGAGATGATGATCGAACGCAATCTCGGCGGCGTCGTGGTTCGCGACTATCGCTCGAGCGGGCTTGTCTGCACGATCACCTTGCCGCCGGCTGCGGTGGCGCTCCTTTAAATCAGTGCCCGGCGGGCGCGGGGTCCTGGCGCGGCGGGGGCCGCCTCAGCAGCGGCACGATGAGCAGCATTGCGGCGAAGGCCAGCGACATCACCAGGAACATGTTGTTGAACGTCATCACCGTGGCCTCAAGCTGGGCGCGGCGCCCGAGCTGCATCATCGCCTGGGCGTGCGCATCGACGACGCCCACGGCTTGCAGCCTGGCCTCGGTCTGCGAAATGTACGCTTGGACTTCCGGTCGTGCTGGGTCCATCGCCGCGCCGATTTCCTGTTCGTGGAGATTGGTGAAGTTGAGGCGCAAGGTGTTGAGAAGAGCGAGGCCGACGGCGCCGCCCATATTGCGGCAAACCGTGAACAGCCCGGTTGCGTTCGGCAGCTTCTGGGGCGGCAGGGTTCCGAGCGCCAGAAAGTTTGCGGGCACCATGCACATGATCAGACCGAGGCCGCGGAAGGCTTGTGGCCAGAAGAGCTCCTGAAAGCCGGAATCGGCGGTCAGGAACTGGTTCCAGTAGAGGCCGATGGCCGCCATGCTCATGCCGAACGCCATCACCAGACGCGCGTCATATTTGCGGATCAGGATGCCGGCGGTTGGCCCGCCGATGAACATGGCGAGACCTCCGACGCTCATGATCTGGCCGATCTGCAGAGCATTGTAACCGCGCACAATGCCAAGGAACAGCGGTGTGATGTAGACCGACCCGAACAGGCCGAAGCCCACCGCCACCGCCACCATCGAGCCGACCGCGAAATTGCGGTCCCTGAAAACGTTGAGGTCGACGACGGGGTTGGCGCGCGTCAGCGCCCGCCAGAAGAACACCGCCCCGGCCGCTGCGCAGGTAACCATGCAGGCGACCAGCGTCGCGTCTTCCGTCCATTGCTTCCGAGGGCCTTCGTCGAAGACGTATTCAAACAGGCCGAGGAATATCCCCATCGCCAGCAGGCCGAGAAAGTCGATGTTGCGGATCAGCGAGAGGTTGACCCGGTTCTTCGGAATGAAGGTCAGCACCATGTAGGCTGCAATGGCGCCTGGCACGACGTTGACAAGAAAGAGCCCGTGCCAGGAAAGATGATCGGTGATCCAGCCGCCCAGCGTCGGGCCGATCGAGGGCGCCAGGGTTGCGACCATGCCGATCATCACCTGCTGCAGCATCGAGCGGTTTGGCCCGAACAGGGTGAAGGCGCCGGCCATCGTCGTCGGGATCATCGCGGCGCCAAGAAATCCCTGGATGCAGCGGAAGACGACAAGGCTTTCGAGGTTCCACGCCAGCGCGCAAAGCGCACTTGCCGCGGTAAAGCCGACAGCCGAATAGACCCACAATAACCGCATGCCGAGCGCGCGGTTGAGCAGGCCGGACAGGGGAATGCCGATCACCTCGGCGATCAGGTAGCTCGTCTGGATCCAGGCGATCTCGTCCGAGGAGGCCGAGACGCCGGCCTGGATCTGCGAGATCGAGGACGCGACAATCTGAATGTCGAGGATCGCCATGAACATGCCGACGACCATCGACATGAAGCCGATGCTGAGGCGTCGCGCTTCGGGCGTGCCGGGCGCGGGGGGCACGAAGGCCTCGGCCATGCCGCCCGGACCGCCTCCGGGAGGGCCGCCTGGAATGGCTCCCGCCGGAGCGCCCATCGATCTACTCTTTGACGGCTTTGGGGGAGGCGGCTTTTGTGGACACCTTGGCGACCACCGCCAGGCCCGAACGCATCAACCCCTGGTCGAGCGCCTGTTGGTCGTCGATTGCAATGCGCACCGGAACACGCTGGACGATTTTGGTGAAGTTCCCGGTTGCCGTATCCTGCGGGATCAGGCTGAACGTCGAGCCGGTCGCCGGAGCGATGCTCTCGACATGGCCTTCGACCTTGAGGCCTGGATAGGCGTCGATCGTCAGGATCACACGCTGGCCGCGCTTCATGTTCTGAACCTGGGTCTCTTTGAAATTGGCGACGACATACGCCTTGCTTGCCGGAACAACCGCCATCGCAATCTGGCCCGGCGACAACAACTGACCGGCAGTTACGACCTTGTTGCCGACTACTCCATCGATCGGCGCCCGGATTTCCGTGCGTCCGAGATCAAGCTCGGCAGCTTCAAGCTTGGCTTGCGCGGCGGCGACCCTTGCGTCGGCCGACGTCGCCGAGGCGCCGGACGCCGAGAACTCCTGCTGCGCCTGACGGATGCTCGATTGGCTCGAAGAAAATTGACTGCGCTGTGCGGTCACCGTGGCGCGGGCTGCGGCGGCCTGCGCCTGGGCGGCTTTCTCCTGGGCTTGCGCCTCCTCAAGACGCGCGCGTGGATACCAGCCCTTGTCAGCAAGCTCGGTGAGACGCTGCAAGTCAGAGGTCTTCCACGAGGCGGTCGCTTCAGCAGCCGCAGCGGCGGCCTCCGCCTCGGCGAGCTGGTCGTGCTGCGCCGTCGAGCGGCTACGGGTGGAAGACACGGCGGCGTCCTGCGCGCCAATGTGGGACTTCGCCTGGACGGCGTCAGCCTGCGCTTGTGCGAGATCAGCCTTGGCTTGTGCAAGGCGCGCCTGATAGTCGCCGGCCTCCAGCGTGAGCAGCACGTCGCCAGCTTTCACCGCCTGATTGTCATCGACATTGACGCTCTGAACATAGCCTTGAACCTTGGCGGCGACGTTGGTGATGTCGGCTCGGACATGGGCGTTGTCGGTCGCGATCTCGAAACGGCCGTCGATCAGCCACCCGCCGCCGAACCAGAGGATGGCGCCGCCGGCGAGTGCGGCGGCGATCGGCAGGGCGTATCGGCGCAGGTTGGGTTTGGTCGGCGCAGGCGCGGCGGCCGCCTCCGCGGGCGCAGTTTCGCTTGGCGCCCCAGGCGGGGTCGGGTGCGGGTCGTCCAGCTTGACGGTTTCCAGGGCCATGGCGGGCCGTCCCTCTGAATTCGGCCTCGATTGGGGAGGAGGCTCGGCGAATGGCCCTACATACTATATGTAATAGGCGTTACGGTTCAGTTGAAATGTAACGGCTGTTATCGGAGTATCAAGCCCGCCGTCGAACGAGATAGTTTGAAACAATGGCCGAGAACGATTCCACTGACACACGGGTTGAACCTGAAGCAGGGCGCGCTGAGCTGCGCCGAGCCGCCTTCCTCAAGGCGGCGCGCGAGGTTTTTCTCGAATACGGCTACGAGGCCGCCAACATGGCGGAAATCGTCAAACGAGCCGGCGGCTCCCTCTCGACGCTCTATGCCCAGTTTGGCGGCAAGAAGGGCCTGTTTGAGGCGATGATCGATAGTCGCGTCGGGCAGCTCACCGAGCAGATGCAGATCGAACTCGCCGCTCATGCTCCGCTCGAGGAGGGTCTACGCCGCATCGGCGAGCGCTTCATGACCAAGCTCTGCGAGCCGGAATCGCTCGACGTGTTCCGCCTGATGGTGGGTCAGGCAAAGAAGTTTCCCGACATCGCCGACAGTTATGCACGCCTCGGCCCCGAGCGTGTGCGCACGGCGCTCACCGAATATCTGCGCGACCGCGCCGAAGCCGGAGAAATTCAGATCAAGAATTTCGACGTCGCAGCGTCAGTGTTCTTCGATCTCGTGCGCGCTCGTATCCATTTCCGCGCGCTGCTCGATATCGCCTACCGCCCGACCCCCGCGGAGATCAGTGAAACCGTGGAGCGTGCGGTCAATGTTTTCCTGGGCGGGATCGAGGCGAGTTGATGCGGCTCGTCGGCTTTGCCTGTCTGGTCTTCGTCTGACTCATATTTGACTGACTGCCGGCCGTTGCCAGCGATCCGATCAGTGTGCGGACCCGTTCCCTGTCCGCCGCAGTCGCCGGATTGTAGACGACCATGCTCAGGTCGGGTCGGCCGTCGACGGCGAAGGCCGAGAACTCCATCGCGATCGGCCCGACCATGGGATGGTGCAGCGTTTTCAAGCCATCGCCGTGGGCGCGGACGTCATTGTCGCGCCACATCGCCTTGAATTCGGGACTGGTTGAACAGAGCTCATCAACGAGCGCCTGAACATTCTTCGCCGCGCCGGCGCGCGCGAGGTCGGCGCGGAACGCCGCCACGACAAATCGCGCAACGCTTTCCCAGTCGCCTTGCGCAGAGCGGACGCGTGAGTCGTTGAACATCAGGCGCAGGATGTTGCGCTCGGTCGCCGCAAGCGTGCTGTAGTCGGTCAGAACGGCTGCAGCTGCGGGGTTCCAGGCGACGACATCCCATGTCGCCGTCCTGACGAAAGCCGGGCTGAACTCCAGCGTGTCGAGCAGGCGCTGCAATCTGGGCGTCACGCCTTGGGGCGCCGAATAACGGACTTCGGGCGGACGGCCGAGGCCGAGGAGAAAGAGATGCTCGCGTTCGACGTCCGTCAGCATCATCGCGCGCGAGATGCGATCGAGCACATCGGAGGAGGGCGCGCCGCCGCGACCTTGTTCGAGCCAGGTGTACCAGGTGGCGCTGACATTGGCGCGCTGGGCGACTTCCTCGCGACGCAGTCCCGGCGTGCGTCGACGCTGCAGCGGCAAGCCGAACGCCGCCGGATCGAGCTTGGCGCGGCGATCCTTGAGATAAGCGCCAAGCAGATTGTCGGTTGCGGCGCTCATCCTGTTACTCATTATACCCGTATAAGATCCCTACTTTACCAGCATAAGATAAACGCCCACACCGAGCTTCGTCCATCCCCAGAAAGGGCCTCGATCGATGTTGCTCAAAGATAGGCGCGTGCTCGTCATTGGCGGCGGTTCGGGTATCGGCCGAGGCATCGCGGAAGGCGCGCTGCGTGAAGGCGCGAGCGTGGTGGTCGCGTCCAGCAATGCGGACAAGATTGGACGAGCGGCCGAACAGCTTGGCGCCTCGGCCTCGTCGGCCATGCTGGACGTCACGGATGAAGCCGGCGTGGCGCGCTTCTTTGAAACCGCCGGCGCCTTCGACCACATCGCCTTTACCGCCGGCGACTGGAAGGGCGGGGCGCCGGGACCGCTTGCAAACCTCGATCTCAAAACGGCGCCGAACGGACTCAACGTCAGGTTTTGGGGCGCGCTCGCGGTGGCCAAGCACGGCGCGACCCGCCTGCCGCCGGGCGGCTCCTACACGATCACCAGCGGCATGCTCGCCCACCGACCGATGAAAGGCTTCCCGCTGGCTACGGCTGGCGCCGCGGCGGTCGAGTATCTCGCGCGCGGCCTCGCCGTCGACCTCGCTCCCGTGCGGGTGAACTGCGTTTGCCCCGGCTTGATCAAGACCGAGATGTGGGACGCGTTTCCCGAGGCCTATCGCCAGCGGCTGTTCAAGATGACGGAAGGTCAGCTGGTGCAACGGCCGGGTGCGCCATCGGAAGCGGCGGCAGCCTACCTTTATCTGATGCAGAACAGTTTCGCGACGGGCCAGGTCCTGTTCGTCGAAGGCGGCATCGCGATCGCTCCCCAGACCGGTGCTGCCGGACTGCCTGAAAACTGAAAGGACATTCTCATGCGTGTATTTGTAACTGGCGCCGCCGGCTTCATCGGCGCGGCGGTTGTCAACGAATTGACCGCGAACGGACACCAGGTCCTCGGCCTCGCGCGTTCTGATGCAAATGTCGCCTCGCTCAAGGCGGCCGGCGTCGACGTGCATCGCGGTTCGCTCGAAGATCTCGACAGCCTGCGCAGCGGCGCGGACGCGGCTGATGGCTTGATCCATTGCGCCTACATCCACGACTTCTCGAAGTTCGCCGCCAATGCCGAAGTTGACCGCTGCGCCCTGGAAGCCATGGCGCGTGCGCTCGAGGGCTCAAATAAACCGCTGATTTCCACATCCGGTCTACTTGGCCTTGCGCCCGGCCAGGTCGCTACCGAGAATGCCGCAGCCAACGCCGCCGTCTCGCCGCGCAAGTCAGAGGAAGTGCTGGCCGCCGCCGCGCGCGGTGTCAGGGCCATGACCATCCGCCTTCCACCGACGACCCATGAAGGAAACAAAGGCGGCTTCATTCCCTACCTCATCGCCACCGCCCGTCAGAAGGGCGTATCCGCCTATGTGGCCGACGGCCGCAACCGCTGGCCGGCGGCGCACCGGCTCGATGCGGCGCTTCTTTACCGGCTTGCGCTGGAGAAGGGTGCGGCGGGTGCGCGCTATCATGCGATCGGCGACGAAGGCCTCGCGTTCCGCGAGATCGCGGAAGTCATCGGCAAACGCTTGAACCTGCCCGTCGTCAGCAAGCTGCCGGCGGAAGCTGTCGATCACTTTGGCTTTCTCGGCCTGTTCGCTGGCATGGACGCACCAACTTCAGCCGCCCAAACGCGCCAACAGCTGGGATGGCGGCCGACGCGCCCTGGACTGATCGCCGATCTCGAGCACGCAGGCTCCTTTGCCGGCTGAGACGGCGCCTGGCGGACCTTCGCCGTCCCCCTCGTGCGCTCAGTCCTTGCACTTCTGCCAGGCGTAGTCGGTCGGCCGCGAGCCATCGAGTTTCGAGATTGTCGCAGCCAGCGATTTCTTGCCGGCAGAAGAATACGTGATGCGCTGGGGGAAATTGTTCTCGCTGTTCTCGAAGCTGATGGCGGTCAGCGCTGGCAGCGGCTTGCCCTTCTTGTCGAGCGCAGGTGCGGCGGCGGGCGGCGACACGAAAGTGACCCACCGGTCGCCATCCGGTGATACCGAATAGGCGAAGCGGTCGCGGCGGAGGTCGATGCGGGCCTGTTCGAAGAAGGCGAGCTGGCCGCCCTTCATCGTCGTGGCATACCCGAACATGACGCCGCCAACCGGGGCGCTCCAGGTCTCGATATTGACGCCGTCAACCGATTGCCAACAGCCGACCATCCAGGCGAGCGGCCCAAGGTTTTTTGGTTCGGCCGACGCACTCGCGGCGAGACCGAGCGCACAAGCCGCCAGAGCGAGCGTGCGCGCGAGCTTGCTTGAAACTTTCATGGCAGTCCCTCGACCTGATGCCCCCCCCGCAGACGTAGCGCAGGGCGGGGCGCTCGGACAATCCTGCAGCGGCAGACCTGTGGTTGGCGGTCTAGTTTCGCCGCTCCGGCGTGCTGGTCGCGACGACCGGGACCTGCTGGTAGGCCTTTGGCGCAGACGGCGCTTCGACCGCGGCCATGGCGACGCCGGTCTGTTCGGCGGCGCGGAGCCCATCGATGCGGCCTTTCTCGGCTCTGAAGGCGGCGAGCTGGGCGCCGTCCAGCTTGCGGCCGGTCGGCAGTTTCAGCGTCATCGCGTTGACTGGCGCGCCATTGATGTGGACCTCGTAATGGAGATGAGGACCCGTGGCGCCGCCGGTCATGCCGACATAGCCGATGACCTCGCCCTGATGGACGTGACTGCCGGCGTGCAGGCCGGCAACATAACGGCTCATGTGGCCATACGCCGTCTCGAAGCCATTGGCGTGCTTGATCAGGGCGTAATTGCCGTAGTCGGAGAACGGGCCATAACGGCCGATCACGCCATTGCCCGCCGCATAGATCGGCGTGCCGGTAGGCGCCGCGAAGTCGGTGCCTTTGTGCAGCTTGGTGTAGCCGAGGATTGGATGCACCCGGTTGCCGAAGCTTGAGGAGATGCGAGCGCCGTTGATCGGCGTCTTCATCAGGAACTTCTTGGCGCTCTGGCCGCTCTCATCGAAATAATCGACGACGCCGTCATCCGAAGGCGTGAACCGGTAAAAGCCTTTCTTCAGCGCCGACCCGTCGATCGCGGCGAAGAGCATGTTTCCGCCCTTCAGCACGTCGCCGCGTTCGTCCTTGGAGGATCCATAGAACATCTCGAACTTGTCGCCGGGACGGACTTCACGCTGGAAGTCGATGTCGTAACCGAAGATCTCAGCGTAATCGACAACCTGCTGGTCGCCGGCGCCATTGGCGATGGCGGCGTCGTAGATCGAACCGTCGACCGTGCCGGTCACCAGCGAATAGCCGGAGG
>JANMWT010000067.1:0-2210 GCA_031394145.1 Alphaproteobacteria bacterium
GCCTGAACCTTGGCCTGCCGAAATTCAGGCGTCCTGCTGTAGTTGCCAATCCCCAACGGCAGGAGGTCGGCCTTGGACATCCAAAAATCCGTTAGCTGGCCTTCAAGACCTTTCAGCCCCTCGTTGGCCTGTGCGCCGCGCGTGTACAAAGTAATGTCTTTTCCCTGCGTTTCCGTAACATTCCCGCCGCCCTGATTGATGCTCACGGTCCCGTCTGGGTTCGTTGTAACCGAAAGTCCGCCGTCCTGCTTATCTGCTTTCTGCCCGCCGAATGGTTCCCAAGAAGTGCCATTCCACGAAACCTTTTCTTCGAGTCCCGTCTGGGGGTTGTAGCGTGTCTGAACAGTCGGCGCGTCAGGCGCCTTCGGTGGCGCTGCCGCTGCGGCATCAGCAGCCTGCAGATCCTGTTCCATCTTTTTCATCCGAAGCTGATACTCGGCTTCGTTGTTTTTGGCCTGAAGAACGTTCAGCGAGCCCTTGGTAATGGTGCGGATCAGTTCCGGGTTCGCCTTGAGCTTTTCCGCCAGCGGATTGTTACCCAACAGGTTGAGCATTTGCCCGAACCGTTCCTGATTGATCGGGCCGTCGAGGTTATGATCGAGCACGCCGTACCCGGCTTCCGCCAGTTGCTGGAGCGCTGCCGCTTCCTGCTGCATACGTGCGCCATTGGCGTTTAGGGCATTGGCCTCGCCCTGCTGATAGTTCTGTACGGCATTGAACTGCGGGTTCTGGACCTGCAATGCCATGGGTTGGATAGACATCAGCCGAGACCTCCCACGCCGCCAGCGCCACCAAAGATCGACGCATTGCTACCCTTCTGCGCTCCGAGCCAGCTTCCCGCCGCGCCCGAAATGTTCCCCAGCGCATTGGACCACGCATTGGCAGACCCGGCATAGCCAGAGGCTCGCGCTGCCCCGGCATCCTGCATCAGCCCGCCGATGATACCGGCTGATCCCAGCGATGCGCCATTGGTGGCATTGACCTGATTTTGCCCGACGCCCGCCTGTCCCGAGATACGCGCGAGATAGTTGTCATATTGCTGGTTTGCCGTGCCGACGCGGAACTGCGTCAACGCCTTGAGCGCGGCGCCGGAGTTCTTCATCCCCAAGGCGGCAAGGTTGCCCATGACGCCCTTTTCGCCCTCGGACACCGCAAAATCATAGCCGGGGGTTTTGGTAAACTGGCTCTGGAAACCAGCCGGTCCCATGCCCAGCTCGCCCTGATACTGGCTGAGCGCTTTCTTGCCAGCCTCAAGCCACGGGGCGGCATCGAGGCGGGCCTGGGCAATGGTCGACGCCTGTAGGTCAATCGCCCGATTGGCGGATGCTTCCTGCGTCTTGGCGGCCTTACTGGCGGCGCTCGACTGGAAAAATCCACCAAGGATCGCGGCGCCCCCGGAAATGAGGGCGGCGATGGTAATAGGGTCCATCAGGGGCTCCTTTAGGAGATAATCGCGAGGTCTTGGACGCGCAGCCAGTTGACCCCGTTTGAGAAGGCCAGCGTTGCGCCGCCGATCTCGTTGGAGACGTAGATCGCTGCGCCGGTATAGCTTGCGGCGGCTGGCACCGTGGCGACGGTATAGGTTGCCAGTTTGAGCGGCGAGTTCATCGCTGCCGAGCCATCGAGCGGCAGATAGGTGCCTACCGCTGCCGCAATCGTCAGCAGGTTGGCCTGAATTTCACCTTCGACCAAATCGCCGTTGGCATTCCATGCGCCGATGGTCCCAGATGTTCCCGCCGTGCCCGTAATTACCCGCTGCACTTCGCCGGATACAGTTTTGAGCGCGGAGGTCGGGATATACGTGAAGGTGTTGGCATTCCCGCTCATCGACTTGCCGGTCAGCGTCTGCACGCTGCCGGTGGTCAGCACGGCGCCGACGCCGTTCACGGCATTGACCATGAACTGAATAAGGGTTTGCCCCTCGCGCGTCATGAGCCCGGTTTTGGGATCAAAGAACTGGCTTGAGGATGTGAAGCCGATGGTGGTCAATCTGTCTCCGCCTCCAGATCACAGATTGCCGCCATGATTGAAAACCGCGCATTGTCCGACATGCTGAATTCCAGCGTTGGCTTCCGACCCGAACCTACCGCCCGCCACACCGCCCGGTGCCGGTAATCGCCGATAGACCCCAGCGTTCGCGTGCGGATGTTTCCGAAGGTCTCGCCATCGGGTGCAAAGCGCAGCATCACGTTGGCGTCGACGCTGATTGC
>JANMWT010000078.1:0-5729 GCA_031394145.1 Alphaproteobacteria bacterium
GAAGCGGTCGACAAGCGCCGACCGCTGAAGGTGACACTCCGCTTCAAGCGTCCTGATGGTGGGATCCGCGTGCTGCGCGTCTCTGGCTCGCCGTCGATCGACGCACGTGGCCAGATCGAAGCGATGCATGGCGTCGTCATCGACAAGACCGACAGCCAGGCGGCCTTGCAGGCCGCGCTCAATGCAGATTCGACCGTCCACCGCTTCGTCGAAGCTGCGCCGATGTCGGTCGCGATGTGCGATCGCGAGATGCGCGTCCTGATGGCCAGCAAGAGCTGGGTCGAAGAGCTGGGCCTCAAGGTCGAAGAAGTGCTGGGCCGGTCAGTTTATGATGTTATGCCGTGGCTGCCCGAAAAGTGGCGCACCATGCACCGGCAGGTGATGCGCGGCGGCGAAGCGATGCATCATGAACGCGACCAGTTCGACCGCCCCGATGGCCGCGGTGTTGGCTGGCTGAAATGGTCGACTGCGCCGTGGCGTGACGGCAATGGCGACATCGGCGGTCTCATCGCCATCCACGAAGACGTCTCAAGTCTGGTCAAGGCGCAGCACGAGATCGAGACCTCCAAGGAGCGCATGGCGTTTGGCATGTCGATGACCCAGATGATGATCTGGGAAATCGACTTCGAACGCCGCGAAACCTATCTCGAAGGCGACTGGACCGTCTTCTTCCCGAGCCGGCCGACCTACGACCTGCTAACCGGCGGCGAGCACTGGATTCATCCCAGCGACCGAGACATGTTCGCTAACCGCTGGCGCTCGCACATGGCCGGCGGTCCGCCCTACACCGCCGAATACCGTGTCACTCTGCCTGACGGTCGCGAGCTCTGGCACAGCGCTGCGATCCGCATCCTCAAGACCGCCAAAGGCTCGCCGGCGCGGGCATTTGCGGTGATCCAGGACATCAGCGCGCGCAAGCAGGTCGAAGCCAAGGCGATGGACGCCGAACAGCGCGCGCTCGTCGCCGGGGCCGCCAAATCGGACTTCCTGTCCAACATGAGCCACGAGATCCGCACGCCGCTCAATGGCGTGCTTGCTGTCTCTGAGGTTCTGGCGCGCACGACGCTCAATGATCGCCAGCTCGAGATGGTGCGCCTGATCACGACCTCAGGTCGCACGCTGCTGAGGGTGATGGACGATCTCTTGGAGTTCTCGCGACTTGAGGGCGACGACATCCAGTTCGATATCCGCCCGTTCGAACTCGAAGAGACGGTGCGCCAAGCCTGTGAAACGGCGCGGGTGCGGGCCGAAGCCAAAGATCTCAAATTCGATAGCTTCATCTCCGCTGGCGTCGACGGCGTCTTCCGCGGCGATGCAATCAGGATCAGCCAGGTGTTGGGCAACCTGCTCAATAACGCGGTCAAGTTCACAGATTCCGGCCAGATAAGCGTCTCGGCCACGGTGCAGGAATCCGATGACGGTCAGGCCTTGCTGCACTTTTTGGTCAGCGACACCGGCGTCGGTTTTGCACCCGAAATCGCCGAGCGGATCTTCGAACGCTTTGAGCAGGCCGATATCTCGACCTCGCGCCGCTATGGCGGGCTGGGCCTTGGCCTCTCCATCGTCAAGCGCCTGGTCGACCTGATGAACGGCACGGTCAAGGCGACGTCGAGGGAAGGCGAAGGTTCGACATTTGAAGTGGTGATGCCGCTAACCCGTGACCGCATTGCCGCGCTGGGTCCGCTCTCGGCCGTCGCGATCGAGGATTTCGACGCCGAGACGACAATTGAGAACCTCTGCCTGCTGGTCGCCGAGGACAACCCGATGAACCGGCGCGTGGTCGAGCTGTTGCTGGCCAGCAGCGGCATGGAGATCACCTTCGCCGAGAATGGCCGCGAGGCGGTGGCGAAGTTCGCCGAGCGCAGATACGACCTTGTGTTGATGGACCTCCAGATGCCGATCATGGGCGGGCTTGCCGCCACCCGCGCCATCCGCGAATGGGAAAAAATCAACAACCGGGCGCCGACGCCGATCCTCGCCGTGTCGGCGAACGCCACCACCGACCATGTCGAGGAAGCCAAGCAAGCTGGCGCCGACGACCACGTCGCCAAGCCGATCGTGCGCGAAGTGCTTTTCGATGCGATCGCCCGCTACGCCAAGCCAAGCGCCAAGAAGGCCTCGGTCGGTGATGATTTCGACTTCGATCTCGATGATCTCGACATCGCCGTCTGAAATGCCTGCGTCGGGCCGCCCGATCAGCTAGGCATGCGGTCGAACACCTTCAGCCCTGGCGGGGTGATCACCCACGGCGCCCGGTCGCGCGCGAAAATCGCGATCGTCGGCTTGAACAGTGAGGGGTCATCGAGCGAGCCGGCGTAGATCGTGTGGCTTTCGGTTGCGCCCAGGGGACCGCCAAACACCAGCCCGCCGCACGCGGAGCACGAATTGCGCGCCGCTTCGCGCCCGTCGGCGTGGGTCATGCGGTGCACCAGGACCTCGCCCGAGATGCGGAGCGCGGCGGCGCCGAAGCCCGCAAATGGAATGAAACCCGAGCCCGAGGCCTTTCGACAGTCGGCGCAATAACAATGACCCATCAGCGTCGGCGGTTCGTCGGCTTGATAGCGCAGCGCACCGCAAAGGCAGCCGCCAGCGAAGCTCGGATACGGCATGGGCTCACCTCATCCGGTCGCGCTTTGCAGAAGCTCGCCCAGCGGATCGGCTCCGAAGACGCGAAGCAGAACCAGGCCAAGCATCAGGATGTGGAATGCGGCAATCACCCCGGTCTCGAAGACATAGCCCTTCTTGAATGTCTTGTGGCGGAGAATGTGCTGGGCGAGCAGGCCGCCGATGACGCCGAACACGAGATCGATGGTGTGCAGCGTGCTCTCCGGCGTCCGGGAGATCTTGGCGTTGGCTGCGCGCTTGTCGATCCAGTAGGTGCAGAACGAGGTTATGCTCGCGATCAGATAGAGGCCGGCCACCCAGACGGGCAGGCGCGCCAGAAAGATGTTGGCGGCGAGCAGCGCCAGAAGCACGGCGGCGGCCCAAACTCGTCCCGAGAGCAGCGTCGCTGTCGCCTTCGGCCGTTCAAGCCGGGCCGCCTCCACCGCGGGGGTCGCAGTGTCCGGGTCAGAAGCGAGGATGTCGACGTTGGTTGCAACGCTTCGCCCTCCCTTGCCGACACCGACCGAATAGCTCATGCGGTCGCCGACCCTGGGGCGCTCGCCGCTGCGCCTTATCGAGCGAATATGGACAAAGATCGTCTCAGCGCCGCCCGGCCGCCGGATGAAGCCGAAGCCCCGGTCGTCCTTCCAGTCGATCAGTTCACCGGTTTCTCGCGACACGATCGTTCGATACGCCTTACTTGTTCATCCGGTTTGCGATGAGGCTGTCGACGACGCTTGGATCCGCCAAGGTTGAGATGTCGCCAAGCGATCCATAGTCGTCCTCCGCGATCTTGCGGAGGATGCGCCGCATGATCTTGCCCGAGCGGGTCTTCGGCAGGCCTGGCGCGAACTGGATGTATTCCGGAGAGGCGATCGGCCCCATCTCCTTGCGCACCCACTGCACCAGCTCTTTTCTCAACGCCTCGGTTGCTTCGACGCCGGTCATCAGCGTGACGAAGGCGTAGATGCCCTGGCCCTTGATGTCATGCGGGATGCCGACCACCGCGGCCTCGGCGACATTGTGATTGGCGACCAGGGCGCTTTCGATCTCGGCGGTACCCAGCCGGTGTCCGCTCACTTTGATGACGTCATCAACCCGGCCGGTGATCCAGTAATAGTCGTCTGCATCGCGCCGGCAGCCGTCGCCGGTGAAGTACTTGCCCGGATAGGTCATAAAGTAGGTGTCAACAAAGCGCTTGTGATCGCCATAGACGGTGCGCATCTGGCCCGGCCATGAATCGAGGATGCAGAGATTGCCGGCGGCCGCGCCCTCCAGCACGTTGCCCTTGTCGTCAACCAGCTGGGGCACCACCCCGAAGAAAGGCTTGGCCGCCGATCCCGGCTTCAGCGCATGCGCGCCAGGCAGCGGCGTCATCATGCAGGCGCCGGTTTCGGTCTGCCAGTAAGTGTCAACGATCGGGCACCGGCTCTCGCCGACGACGCGATGATACCACTCCCATGCTTCGGGGTTGATCGGCTCACCCACCGAGCCAAGGAGCCGCAGCGATTTGCGCGAGCTCGAGGTCACGAACTGATCGCCCATCCCCATCAACGAGCGCAGGGCCGTGGGGGCGGTGTAGAATATGTCGACCTTGTGTTTGTCGATCGTCTTCCAGAAGCGCGAGGCGTCCGGCCATGTCGGGATGCCTTCGAACATCAGCGTCGTCGCGCCATTGGCGAGCGGCCCATAGACGATATAGGAGTGGCCTGTAACCCAACCGACATCGGCCGAGCACCAGAAGACCTCTCCAGGGCGGTAGTCGAAAACAATCTCGTGCGTCATCGAAGCCCAGACCAGATAACCTCCCGAGGTGTGCAAGACGCCCTTGGGCTTTCCGGTCGACCCCGACGTGTAGAGGATGAACAGCGGATCTTCGGCGCGCATATCCTCTGGCGGGCAGTCGTCCTCGACTGACTTCGCGGCGTCGTCATAGAAGATGTCGCGGCCGGATTTCATCGGCACCTCGGCGCCGGTGCGCTTCACCACGATCACCGACTTCACCGTCGGCGCGCCGCGGCCAAGCGCTTCATCGACATTCGTCTTCATTGGGATCGTCTTACCGCCGCGTACGCCCTCATCGGCGGTGATGATGGCGGTCGACGTGCAGTCGGTGATGCGGCCATGCAGCGCCTCTGCCGAAAAGCCGCCGAACACCACGGAGTGAATTGCGCCGATCCGCGCGCAGGCCAGCATCGCGTAAGCGGCCTCGGGGATCATCGGCATGTAGATGGTGACGCGGTCGCCCTTGTCCACGCCTTGGGCTTTCAGAACGTTGGCGAACCGGCAGACATGAGAATACAGCTCGGCGTAGGTGATGTGCTTTGAGACGCCAGGATCATCGCCCTCGAAAATGATGGCTGTGGTGTCGGCCTTGGTCGGCAGATGACGGTCGATGCAGTTGGCGCAGACGTTGAGCACGCCGTCTTCAAACCATTTGACGTGGAGGTCGTCAGGATTGCCGGTCTTCGAGATGTCCCAGTTGACGTCCTTGACCTTGGTATAAGGGCTCGTCCAGCGCAGCCGCTTGCCATGCTGGGCCCAGAATTTTTCGGGATCGGTGACCGAGGCGGCGTACATCTCCTCGTATTTCGCAGCATTTACCAGCGTATGCGCGGCGAAGTCGGGCGGGACAGGATAGACGTGCTCTTCGGACATGGGGCGGCTCCCGGATTCGCGGCCAGTGATGGCGCATTTCGGGGGGAAGTTGAAGCGAAGAGTGGAGAAGGGTTGAAGCGAAGCGTGGCGAAGGAAAGCGCGGCACGGGGTCTGTTTGACCTGGTCTAGGTCGTGCATTTTTCACAGAAAATGAAGGTGGGGCCGACAGGTTGGGGCGTTTCAGGATGAGGGGGCGGCCGCTGATCTAATCGGCGGCCTCAGCGGCGAATCACGGCATGTCCGAGGTCTCGGAAGAAGCGCTTACGCCTGTCGGAGCGCGGTCGGCGAGAGCAACGGCGAGCTTACGCAGTTTCTCAAGGTCGGAGCGCTTGAGTACGTTGCGCACGGTCAGGGATTTGGGATCGTCGACCCGCACCAGGATCGCAAGCTCGATCGCACCGGGACTATCGGCCTGCTTGAGGCTGAGACGCGCGGCGTCCTTCAGCAGCTCGGCGACATCTTCGCGG
>JANMWT010000098.1:0-5706 GCA_031394145.1 Alphaproteobacteria bacterium
CGCGCTGCAAGGCGCGCCCTCTTCTTTGGGCGGCGCTTGATTTGGGCGGCGCTTGATTTGGGCGGCGCTTGGTTTGGGCGGCGCTTGGTTTGGGCGGCGCTTAGCCGCCCTGCGCGTCGACGGCGGCCGGCCGATCGTCGACGCCGCCAGGCTGATGAAGGTTTGAGCGTCATAAACTAACCAGTCTTCAACTCGACGGGCTGGACCGTCGGTGATTATCCTTGCCGGTGCGGAGACGCGGGAGAGCGGACATGGGCGTGACCTCGCCGGAGCAGATGACGCAAGTGTTCGCGGAGCGTTTCAACGCCCGTGACGCCAAAGGTCTGCTCGAGCTTTATGCGCCGGACGCCATGTTTACATTTGATGGCGAGTCGCGCGCCGTCGGTCTGGCGCAGATCGAGAGCGCACTGGCCGGCTTTTTGTCATATTCCCTTAAATTCTGGGGTATCTATGTGAACGTTCACGTCCAGGGCGACGTCGCCCTCGCCCGGGCAAAATACGAATTGTTCGATGAAGCGTCCGGGACCTCGATGCCGGGCTGGTCGGCCGAAGTGATGCGTCGCGACGCCGACGGCAAATGGCGCTTTCTCATCGACGACGCCTGCGGCTCGCGGCGCTAGGGCGTCTCCCAGTAACCCTCCATCAACTGCTTGGCCCAGTCCGGCTCCCTGATTTCGCCGCGCGGGGCGTAGCCACCCATCCAGGGCTTGATATCGACCACCGGCGTGCCGTCGATGGCGTCGAGGCCGGATACCTGGATTTTCAAACCCTCCACCTTCAGCAGCTTGCAGACGGTGAGACCGAGCCGGTTTGGGCGGTTTTTGGCGCGCTGGGCGAAGATGCCGACCATCGGCCAATCCGCCCGTCCGCGTGGGCGTCGCGCGCCAAGATTGGGTTGTTCCGCTGCAGGATGGTGGAACCAGTAGATTACTTCGATGTGGGAAAACTGTTCGAGGCTCAACAGCGCATCGGGAGTGAACTGGCCGGCGTCGAGTTCGATGGTCGTGATCTCGCCATCCCAGGCGTCGTCGATCGGTTCGGCTCGTGTGGTTGTCACCAGGCCGATGGAGGTGAGGACGATCTGCATGGTCGGAGGCCTTGGGTACGGGGTCGGGGCTATGGCGTCAGGCGCCGCGGAAAGCTGCCCTTATGTGGTCGCCGTCCGGATCAAGAACCAGGGTGGCGCAGGACCCGGCCGGAAAATCTTTCGCGTTCGGCCAAAGTCCCGGCGGCGCTTGTTTCGCGCGGAGCTTGCCCGACCCACCGCCAGCCTATCGCCGACAGCGCGGCGCCGTGAAACGGCCCCGACCAAGCGCCGTCGGAAACCCTGATACCGGTAGGGTCGATGATGCGGACCCTTTTCCTGGCGCGGAGAGCGCCTCGAGCTCGCAGTTCATGTTGGCGCGAGCCTGCCCGGCGTAGGTGGCCTCGAAGACATCCGTGCGGAAGAGGCACGAGCGCAACATTGCGGCGCTGAGGAAGCTCGCGCGGCCAGTGCGGTAGGCATCTGCGGGCGCCCAGGCGTATTCTTCGCGGACGCCGGCGGCGTAAGCCGCATATGCCCGAGGCGGCGCGCCCAGAATGGCGATATCGGCATCGAGGAAAAAATCGCCGTCGCCTGCCGAGGGGCCCGACCAGTGGTTCTTGGTCATCAGGATCAGGCCTGCGGTCGCCTCGATCTGCTCGGGTGATGCGCCGAGCCGGGACAGATGATCGCGGGCGAGATCGGCGCTGCGCTCCCCATTGTCGCGCGCCGCGGGGTTGTAGATCGCATCGTGCCACCAGATCGCAAGGCGAGGCGGGGCACCCGGCAGGATATGCGGAGCATGGACCGTGATCAGCTCGACCAGCGATCTCAGATGGTTGTGGCCATGATAGCGGCGCTGGGGCTCGTCGTGCCGGGCAAGAATGTCGGACACGATCATGCAGGACGCCGCGATTGCAGGAAGTATGGCGGGGTCGGCCCGCCAAGCCTCTTCCAGGTTGAGCATCGCGCCCGGCATGCTTACCTGGGCGCCATCCGGATGCCGCCATCGAGACGCACGCACTCGCCGTTGAAATAACCGTTCTGGATCATCTGCATTGCAAGCGCCGCGTATTCGTTCGGATCGCCCAGGCGTTTTGGATTGAGGACGGTCGCTGAAAGCGCCGCCTTTATATTGTCCGGCAGGCCACCGAGCAGGGGCGTGTTGAACAGGCCCGGCAGGATGGTGTTAACGCGGATCGCCTCCGTCGACAGATCCCGCGCGATCGGCAGGGTCATGCCGACCACCCCGCCCTTCGAAGCGGAATAGGCCGCCTGGCCGATCTGGCCATCCTCGGCCGCGACCGAGGCCGTGTTGACGATGGCCCCGCGCTCGCCGTCCGACATCAGCTCCAGCGTCAGCATTCCGGCGGCGGACTTGGCGATGCAGCGGAAGGTGCCGATCAGATTGATCTGGATGATTCGTTCGAACTGTTCGAGCGGGAAAGCCTTGATCTCGCCAGTCTCCTTGTTGCGGCCGGCTGTCTTGAAGGCATTGCCGGTGCCAGCGCAGTTGATCAGGATGCGTTCCTGACCGTTCGCGGCGCGCGCCTTGGCGAAGCCGGCGTCCACCGAGGCTTCATCAGTGACGTTGACCTTGCAATAGAGCGAGCCAGTCGCTGCGGCGGTCGCCTCGCTGGTCTTGTCGTTGAAATCGAAGATGGCGACTTTGACGCCCTGGGCTCGCAGCGCCCGGACACTCGCCTCGCCAAGACCGGAAGCGCCGCCGGTGACCACGGCGGAGACAGAGCTGTCGAGTTTCATGGGCGTTTCCTCAAGCGGGCGGCGGCGTCTGGCTCACCTCTAAAGCTCTGCGGCCTCTCCGCCTAGATGTGCCGTGAGGTCAGGCTTTGGGCAGGCCGCCGCCGGGCACATCGGTGAGCTCGATGGTCACGCCGTTGGGATCGAGCACGAAAGCCTGACGACCGAAACCGCTGGGAATGTCCGAGGCCCGGTACGGCACGCCGATCTCGGTCAGCCGCCGCAGCGCACCGTCAAAATCCGGCGCAGTGAACGAGACATGGTCGAGCGCGCCGTTAGGATCGCGCGGCGCGTCCCGCTCGACCAGATGGATGACCGGTTGGTCGCCCAGATAAAGCCAGGCCCCGCCAAAGCCGAACGCCGGACGCGGGCCCACCCGCAGGCCGAGGACGCGGACGAAGAAGTCGACGGTTTCGGTCAATTTCGCGGTCGAGATGTTGGCGTGGTTGAGGCCAGCGAGCATGGGCGGGATCTCCGGTGAGGATCTTAGCGCCGAAACGCCTCGAGTTGAAGCCGATCGCGCGCGGATCGCGCCCCGCCAAGCATTGGCGATGCGCCTAAAGATCCAGTGATGGCCGTTGGGATCGCCGGCGCGCCAACGGATGTGGCGCCGCGGAGGCCGCTGCTTAGGCACAAACCGCAGGGTGTCTGCCCAAAAAAACTGTGAGAGCGGGACTGAGGACCTAACGCCCGAGTTTGCCGAGCGAGTAGGCGAGGCCGCCGGCTGCCAGGCAAGGCAGGGCGAGGCTGAAGGTAAAAGGCAGGCCGGTCGCGCCGGCAAGCTCGGGCCGGATCGCCGCCAGCGTCGCGTAGAGTGCGGCAAGGCAGCCGACGATCAGGCCGGCCCCGCCGACGACCACCAGCACGATCCGTCCGCCATTGATCAGGTTCTGACGGTCCCGGGCGCGCTGGTTCAGAATGCGGACATTGACCTGGTGCTGCTCGCCCCGGATCAGCCAGAGCGCGAAGATCACCGCGAGCGGCAGAGCGACAACCGCCGCCGTGTCGAGCGCTGTCAGTCCGCTTGCATAAACGCCGACGGCGTCGGGTCGGTGCGACAGACCGACATGCGCGTGGGCGATGTCGACGGCCAGCGGCGTCGCCATCGCAACCAGAAGGAGGCATCCGCCCAGCATCAGCCGGGTTCGCCGTTTGGGTCTGTAAAATCGCATCCGGCCTCCCCTCGAGGCCAAAACCTAAACCAAAGATGATTAAGGCCGGTTTGGAAAACCCGTTTGGATTTGATCAATGTCGACTGCGGGCGAGTGATTTCTTGCATATTCGCGCGGCGATCTGCCAAGCTCTGGAAAACCAGGGCCGTGACAGAAAGTCCGCAGACCATTGCCGCATGACACGCCTCTGATCTGGCTTCTGGTTGCGGGCCTTGGGCTTGCCTTCGTGCTGGGGACGCTGGCTGTCCGGCTGAAGCTGTCGCCGCTCGCAGGTTATCTGATCGCCGGCGTCATCGTCGGGCCGTTCACGCCGGGCTTTGTCGCCGACGCCAACCTCGCTTCCGAGCTCGCCGAGATCGGCGTGATTCTCTTGATGTTTGGCGTCGGGCTGCATTTTTCACCGAAGGACCTGATGTCGGTGCGCGGCGTCGCGGTGCCGGCCACCATCATCCAGATTGTCGCCACCGTATCGGTCGGCGCGTTTCTCGGCGTCAGTCTTGGTTGGGGCGTTGAGGCCGGCATCGTGTTGGGCCTAGCGCTGTCGGTCGCCTCCACCGTGGTCGCGCTGCGCGTGCTGCAGGAGAAACGATTGGTCCAGACCGAGCGCGGCCGGCTGGCCGTCGGCTGGCTGGTGGTCGAAGATCTGGTCACCGTGCTGGCCATGGTGCTTCTGCCGACCTGGGCCCAGATCCGCGGCGAGATGCAGGCCGGCGGCGGCGTCTCCAGCCAGCAGGTCCAGGATGTCGCCATCGCCGTCGCCCTGACGCTCGGCAAGGTCGCGGCCTTCATCGTGCTGATGCTGGTGGTCGGCAAGCGCGTGGTGCCGTGGATTTTGCATCGCATCGTCCACATGGGCTCACGCGAGCTGTTTCGATTGGCGGTCCTGTCGATCGCGCTCGGCGTGGCTGCGGCCGCCTCGGCGATCTTCGACATCTCGTTCGCGCTCGGCGCCCTTTTCGCCGGGATCATCATGGCCGAGAGCGAGCTTTCAGCTCAGGCAGCGCAGGAGACGCTGCCATTGCGTGACGCCTTCGCCGTCCTGTTTTTCGTCTCGGTCGGCATGTTGTTCAACCCGATGATCCTGCTGCGCAATCCGCTGCCTTTGCTCGCGACCGTGGCGATCATCATCGTGTTCCGGCTGATCGTCTCGGCAGGCGTGCTGATGCTGTTCAAGCAATCGCGCGCCACCTCGCTGATCGTTGCGGCGAGCCGGGCGCAGATCGGAGAGTTCTCGTTCATCCTTGCGGGACTTGGGGTCAGCCTCAAGCTGATGCCCGAGGGAGGGCGTGATCTGATCCTTGGCGGCGCGATCATTTCGATCGTGCTCAATCCGCTGGTGTTCTGGATTGTGCAGAAGCTCCTGCCCAAGGCGCCGGCCCCGCCCGAACAGAAACCGGCGGCGTCCGAGGGACGAGCGGTTCTGGTCGGCTATGGCCGGGTTGGCTCGATCATCGGCAGAGCGCTGGACGATGCCGGCGCGGCTTATGCGGTGATCGAGGATCGGCAGGAGCTGATCGACGAGCTGCGGGCGCGCGGGATAGCGGCGGTCGCCGGTAACGCGGTGTCACGCGAAACCATGGAGGCGGCCGGCCTTGCGCACGCCGACCTGATCTTCGTGACCGTGCCGGACGGGTTTGAATCCGGACGCATCGTCGAGCTCGCGCGGACGATCAACCCGGGGCTCAAGGTCTTCGCGCGCGCTCATAGCGATGCCGAGGTTGAGCATCTCAAGAGCTTTGGAGCTGACCT
>JANMWT010000112.1:0-2012 GCA_031394145.1 Alphaproteobacteria bacterium
GGGTGAGGATGGATGAGGTGGGTTTCACCGCCATGCGGGCCACAACCGGTTGTCCGGTGGAGATGCCGCCGAGCACGCCGCCATTGTTGTTCGAAAGAAACGCGACGCCGCTCTGATTGTCTTCTGGGCCGGCGCGGCGCATTTCATCGGCGTTGGTTTCGCCGCTTAGCGCCGCTGCGGCAAAGCCTGCGCCGATCTCAACGCCCTTTACCGCGTTGATCGACATCAGCGCCGACGCGATATCGGCATCGAGCTTGCCGTAAACCGGCGCGCCCCAACCGGCTGGCACACCCTCGGCGACGACCTCGACGATGGCGCCACATGACGAGCCTGCCTTGCGACGCTCGTCGAGAAAACTCTCCCACTGCTGGGCCATCTCTCGATCGGGGCACCAGAACGGATTCTTCTCGACCTCGTCCCAGCTCCAGTTATCGCGATTGATGGCGTGCGGCCCGATCTGCACCACGGCTGCATGGATGGTGATCGAGCCCCCCAGCACAAGCCGGGCGACGGCGCCGGCGGCGACGCGTGAAGCGGTCTCACGCGCCGAGCTGCGACCGCCGCCGCGATAGTCGCGAACACCATACTTTTGATCGTAGACATAATCAGCGTGGCCAGGCCGATAGCTGTCGCGGATTTCGGAATAGTCCTTCGAGCGCTGATCGGTGTTCGCAATCTGCAGCGCGATCGGTGTGCCGGTAGTCACCTGACCGCCGGTGCGGTCATCCTCGAACACGCCGGACAGGATTTTGACGATGTCGTCTTCCTGGCGCTGGGTGACGAAGCGCGACGTGCCGGGTTTGCGCCGGTCCATCCAGGGCTGGATGTCCGCCGTGCTGAGCTTAAGCCCCGGCGGGCAGCCATCGACCACACAGCCGATCGCCGGCCCGTGACTTTCGCCCCAGGTCGTCACGCGGAAAAGATGGCCATAGGTGTTGTGCGACATCTCCGCAGCTTGAAGCGCATTTCGGGCGAGTTGAACAGATGTCGATCCTTAATCGGCCTAGAGCGTTCGGGTATCCGCCACCGCCGCATTGAATTTGTCATGCCGCCCGTCAATGTAATTTACCGGCGCCCCCGCCAGCTCATCGGGATCGACATAGTCGAGCGCGGTGACAGGTACGGCGTAGAACTTGCTGCCGAAGGAAGCGCCGCCGAAGGAAGGGTGGTCGCCCCAGCCAAAGGCGCGGACGCCGCAATTCTTGCAAAACTGGAAGTGCAAGCAGGGCTCGGGCTTGCCAGGCGGGATCCAGCGGTCGTCCGCAAGGTGATCCTCGCCCGGGATGTTCCTGACCCGTGCGCCGGGCACAAAAGCGAACCAGGCTCGCGACTTGGTGCACAGCGAGCAGTTGCATTTGTTGGCGCTCTTGGCGAGGTCGATGTCCGCCTGGTAGCGGACAGCGCCGCAATGGCAGCTGGCCTGATAGGTTTTCATCGCCATGGGCTCGGCCCCCGGTTTGCGTCGCGGCGTGCAGGGCCGCGAGCAGGTTTCATGCCGTCCAAGGGCGTGGTCAACCGACCCGATCCGACACTCGGCCAACGCTTTTTTCTCGGGGCTGGCGCCAAGCGCGCAGCGGATGGTTGTCGCGGCCAGAAGGGTGTAGACGCAGTCCATGTCTTGAGTGTCGATCGACGATCCAAAAATCATAATCACCGAGGGAGAGATGACCATGAGATATGTCTTGATCGCTTCGGCCGCGCTGGTCGGCCTGGCTGCGACCGGTTGCATGACGATGAAGCCGAAAGCCGAAACTTACACAGCGACCCTCGCCGCCTCGCCGGGCGTCACCTCCGCTGGCAAGGGCGCGGGCACACTTACTTACGCCGCCGAAACGCACACGCTGACCTACACCATCAAATACGAAGGCCTATCTGGCCCGGCGACGATGGCGCACATCCACGGGCCGGCTGCTCCTGGCGCCAATGGTGGCGTGGTCGTTCCCTTCCCGAACGCCGCAAGCCCGATCTCCGGGACAGCGACGCTGACCGACGCGCAGGCCGCCGAGCTGAAG
>JANMWT010000115.1:0-21789 GCA_031394145.1 Alphaproteobacteria bacterium
ACTCCGGCCGCTCGGCGCCGCAGACGGCAAAGCGCAGCTTCGACAGCTCGTCGCCCTGACAGGCGCGCATGTACTGATTGAGGAAGGTGTCGGTGGCGAAAAGGATGGTCGCGCCAGTCTCCTGAACGCGCTTGGGGATCAGCTTGGTCGCCAGCGGCGTCGGATGCAGCGCCGACTTCATGCCGCCGAGGAGCGGCAGCAGGGCGCCCGCCGTCAGGCCGAAGCAGTGGAAAGTTGGCAGCGGATTGTAGAGGATGTCTTCGGTGGTCAGCGCCTCGGGCACATGGGCAAGAATCTGGTGGACGTTGGCGATGATGTTGCGGTGCGACAGGACCACGCCTTTTGGGTCACCCTCGGTCCCCGACGTGAAGAGGACGACGGCAGGCTCGTCCGGACGGGGATGGGAGGCGATGAGGTGCGGCGCGATCAGGCCGATGGCGGCGGCGGCCTTGTTGGCGAGGTTGAGGCCGGCCCGAACATCTTCGAGATAGATAAACGGGTGATCGGCTTCGAGTTCATCGACCAGCGGCTGGAGCTCGCCCTTCTCGATGAACTGGTGGGCGGAGATGATCCGCTTCACCTTCCCCGCAGCCAGCGCCGCCTTGAGATTGCGGGCACCAGCGGTGAAGTTCAACATCGCCGGCGTTCGGCCATAGGCGTTGAGGGCAAAGAACGTGATGATCGCGCCTGCGCCGGTCGGCAGCATCACTCCGATGGTTTCGCCGCGGCGCGTGCCCTTCTTGAGCGCCGAGCCAAGCGCAAAGGAGGCGCGAATGATGTCGTCGTAGGACAATTTCCGGTCGTCGGCGTCGTGCAAGGCAATCTTCTTGCCGCCATACTCCCTGGCGGCGGCCAACAGGGCGGGGAAGATGCCCATATTCGCGTTCCGGAGGTCGTAGCCGCCGCGCAACGAGCCCATGACGTTTCTCCCGGCGCCCCATTCATCTTGTGGGTCGCATTATGTCGCTGGGATGAATATATCCCGGGGCAGCGGGAGCACAAAGGCCCGACGCCGCCGACCCATTTCCGCGCCGACCAATTCAGATCAATTCCCGCGAGGGGACGCCCAGTTTCGCCGGAACTCAACTCAGGATAACAGGGCCCATGGCCACGCTGCTCGACACTCGCGACGGACCCGACGGAAACAAGCGTTCCGACACCGGCGAGGCGTCGCGCGGGCCCCGGCACCCGGAAAAGCAGAATCGCCCCGACACCCCCCTCCAGCGCAAGCCGCCGTGGATACGGGTGAAGGCGCCGAGCAGTGAAGGCTATTTCGAGACCCAGAGAATCGTCCGTGAAGCGCGCTTGCACACGGTCTGCGAGGAAGCGGGCTGCCCCAACATCGGCGAGTGCTGGACCAAGAAGCACGCCACCATGATGATCATGGGCGACACCTGCACACGCGCCTGCTCGTTCTGCAATGTCCGCACGGGCCTGCCGCTGGCGCTCGACGCCGACGAACCGCGTCGTGTGGGCGATGCGGTGGCGGCAATGGGCCTCAGTCACGTCGTCATCACCTCGGTCGACCGTGATGATCTGGCCGACGGCGGCGCTGCCCACTTCGCCGAGGTTGTCCGCGCCATTCGCGCGGCCGCGCCGGGAACCACGATCGAGATCCTGACGCCGGACTTCCTGCGCAAGGGCAGGGCGGCCGAGATGGTCATCGACGCCAGGCCCGACGTGTTCAACCACAATCTTGAAACCGTACCACGGCTCTACCTCACCATCCGTCCGGGCTCGCGCTATTACGCCTCGCTGCGCCTGCTGGAACGGGTGAAGGAACGCGACCCTGCACAGTTCACCAAGTCGGGGCTCATGGTCGGTCTTGGCGAGAGCCGAGAAGAAGTGCTGCAGGTGATGGACGACATGCGCGTTGCCGGCGTCGACTTCCTCACCATCGGCCAATACCTCCAGCCGAGCCGCAAACATGCGGCGGTCGACCGTTTCTGGACGCCGGATGAATTCCAGGGGCTGGAAGTCGCGGCGCGCTCGAAAGGCTTCCTGATGGTGTCGGCAAGCCCGCTGACACGGTCCTCCTATCACGCCGGCGAAGACTTCGCGCAGCTCCGCGCTGCGCGCGAGGCGCAGCTCTCCCGCTGATCGCGCCCCAATGCCCGCATGACCTCCCTGAAGCGCCAAATCGACCTGCCGTACCGACCGGAGGACCTGTTCGATCTGGTCTCCGACGTTGGGCGCTATCCGGACTTCATCAAATGGATCCGTTCGCTGCGCCTGATCAGTGAGCAGGACGAGACCGGGCGCTGGCGGGGCAGGGCGGAGGCGTCCGTCGGCTTCAAGGGCTTCACCGAAAGCTTCATCACCGACATCGACGCGAAGAAGCCGCAGATGGCCATCGACGTCAGCCTGGTGCGCGGCCCGTTCCGCAAGCTCTCGAACACCTGGCGCTTCGCCAGCATCCCCACCGGGACACGCGTCGACTTCACCATCGCCTTCGAATTCCGCAATTTCATCCTGCAGACGTTTGCCGACGCCAACCGCGATTATGCTGTCAGCCGCATCATCGAGGCGTTCACCGCCGAAGCCGGCCGCCGGTTTGAGAAAATCGCGACGCCGGCCTAGGCTGGCGTCTTCGGTTTGGGAGAATGCGATGACGAAATTCACCGGCGGCTGTCAGTGTGGGGCCATTCGTTTCGAGGCGTCGGGCGATCCCTTGTTCGCGGGCCACTGCTCCTGCCGCGACTGCCAGATGGCGAGCGGGACCGGGCATTCGACGATCGCCGCGTTCCCCGAAAGCGCGCTCAAGGTCACCGGCGTGACCACGAAATACACCTCCGCCGGCGGCTCCGGTCAGCCGGTGACGCCACAGGCGGCGATCTTCCAGCGTAGCGCCCAGCCGTGGGATCATGCGAACCCGGCGCTGCCGAAATTCGACACGACGCCTCCCGGCCTGCCGCCGTCGCACTAGGCAGGTTTGCAGTCGCTGGCGGTCCAGCCGGCGATGCCTGAACGCACCCGACACATCGAGCGCGGGTCGGCAGGCGAGGGCGGACGTTCCGGTGGGCTGATCTGCGTGCGCACCAGTGCGCCTTCCTTGTCGTATTTCGGTTTGTGGAAGCTGACATGCGCCATGCGCAGCAGTTCGGGTGGCGTCGTCGGCCCTTCATCGAGAACGTAGTTGACCCCGAGCGTGGTCCAGTCGCAGTCCGCCAGCCAACGTTCACCGGCCGATTCGCCATCGAGCGTCACCCGCACCGGCGGATCGTCGCGGGTTGCGCCATAATGCTCGCGCGCCACCGCCGCCATCACTGCGCAGTCATTGCCGTTGGCGGCTTTCGAGACGCCAGGAGCGGGCGGGGCGCCCGTCGCCGGCTTGCTGGCCGCACAGGCGCAGACCAGCATCACCGCACTCGCCGCCAGAAGGATGTTCGCCTTGCCCATGTCGCTTCTCCGCGTCCTTCCTAGAAGAGCGCGGGCATCGGCGCCGAAAACGTGGCGAAGTTCGACAAAGGTCAGGGCGAGTGCATGAAATGTTCGACAGGCGGCTTTAAGCGCGGCGCCTTGCGTCTAGTTCATCATCTTCCGGACCATTTCCAGCGCCGCCTCGATGGTCTGACGGCGGATTTGCGCGCGGCCGATGTCGCCCAAGCGCAGGGCCTGGTGGAAGATCGGCCGATTCTCGCGGGCCACCGCGATGTGGACCAGACCCACTGGCTTGAGCGGCGTGCCGCCGCCGGGACCCGCAACGCCGGTCACCGCGACCGCGATATTGGCCCGACTTTCCTCCAGCGCACCTTCCGCCATCGCGCGTGCGACGGGTTCGGAGACCGCGCCCGCATCGGCGATGAGATCGCCGGGGACACCCAGCATCTCTTCCTTGGCCTTGTTGGAATAGACGACGAAGCCGCGTTCGACCGTCGCTGACGAGCCGGGAATTTCGGTCAGCAATCCCGCAATCAGACCGCCGGTGCAGCTTTCTGCGGTCACGATCTTCAGCCGCTTCTTCTGCGCCTCATCCAGCGTCAGGCGAGCGAGCATGAGGAGATGGTCGTCGAACATGTCGGGGGCCTCCGAGACAGGGATGCTAGCGGCGCTGGCCGGCTTTGTCGCCCCGGAGCTTTGGATTGCTGTCCGGTTCAGGTTGGAGGCAGGCGATTCAGGAGCGTCTCGAACCCGGGTGGGTAATCAACGATCAGTAAGGCGGCCAGGATCATGCAGAGGGGCGAATAGTACCTCCGGTTGAGATCGTAGAACGGCGTCCCCTCGGCGTAGCGGAAAACCGGGGTCAGATAAGTCGCCAGCCCGCGCAATCCGAACACCAGGATCAGGCAGCCATACCCGCCGTAGACAATCCATGACTTGAGGCCGAACGCGATCCGCTCGTGCGCAGAAACGACCACCCCGGCGGCGGCGAGCAGCGCCAGCGCAACCAGCCCAGACGCCAAGTACCCCGGCGGGCTGCCGCGCATGCCGACGACGCGTTCAGACAGAGAAGGACCGTCGACGCCCGGCCAATAGCCTCCCATGCCCCAATAGGCGTGGACGCCGGCAAGGGCGAGCAACACCACGACGAGCCCAAATTCGATCACCACGCGCGGGAGCTCCAGACTTATCCGGCCAGCAACACCACCGCCTGCGCGGCAATGCCTTCTTCGCGGCCGAGGAAGCCGAGCTTCTCGGTCGTGGTCGCCTTGACGCTGACGCACGCGGGATCGACCCCCAGCGCCTCGGCGGTGGTTGTGCGCATGGCGTCGCGGTGCGGCGCGATCTTCGGCTTCTCGCAGAGCAGCGTGATGTCCGCGTTGACCACTTTGAGGCCACGGTCCGCCGCGAGCTTCACGGCATGGACAAGGAACATCCGGCTGTCGGCGCCTTTCCACTTTGGATCGCTGGGCGGGAAGTGGTCGCCGATATCGCCCAGCGCCGCCGCGCCGAGGATGGCGTCGGTCAGCGCGTGCCAGCCAGCGTCGGCGTCGGAATGGCCTTCGAGCTTCTTCGTATGGGGAATGCGCACGCCACACAGGATCACGGCGTCGCCTGGCTCGAAGCCGTGGACGTCAAAACCGGTTCCAACCCGCATGGCCATCGCACCCATAGGAGGCGCACCCAGAGCAGGCGCACCCAGAGCAGGCGCACCCAAGGCAGGCGCAGCAATCAGTTTCTCGATGATGGCAAGGTCCTCCGCGTGGGTGATCTTCATAAGCTCAGCCCGGCCTCGCGTCAGCACCACGCGCGCGCCAGAGGCCTCGACCAGGGCGAGGTCGTCGACCGCTGTGCTGGCGTGCTCATAGGCGGCCGCGATCGACGCCCAGCGGAAGGCTTGCGGCGTCTGCACCCGCATCACGCCGTCGCGGGCGAGGGAGCGCAGCGCGCCGGCGTCGGCGACCTTCAACGCGTCCGTCATCGCCAGGGCAGGGGCGGCGGCGTCCGCCGATCCAAGGGCGTCGATCAGCTCCTCAATCACTGCAACAGTGAGCCCCGGCCGCGCTGCGTCGTGGATCAGCACCTTGTCCGGCGGCCGGATCGCGAGCGCCGCAAGGCCGCGGCGTACCGACTCGGTCCGGCTGAGCCCGCCTTCGACCAGCAGGATCCGGCTGTCCTTGGGGAGAAGAGCAGCCGTTCGACCCTGCTCCCCAGGGGGGACAACCACGACCAACACGGCAATTTTTTCGCACTGCAGCATGGCTTCCACGCTCCAGCGCAGCACGGATTTGCCGCCCAGGGCGAGGAATTGCTTGGCTTCACCCTTTCCCATACGGGAACCCGCGCCAGCCGCGACGACCACAGCGGCGCAGGTGTTGCCCGGAAGAAACGCCTCTTTTTTGAGCACTTTGGGGGCCTTTGCGAGGTGAGACTCTATGTGCTAGCGTAATTTTGCCTAAGAACTAGGCAAACTGAACAACTGAGTTGCGGGGTCCTGTTTCGTGTTTGAAGTCGGCGAAGTCCAGCTCAAAGCGCCGGTCTTTCTTGCCCCGATGTCCGGCGTCACCGACGCCCCCTTCCGGACCCAGGCTTCGCGTTTTGCTGCACCTGCGGTGGTGACTGAAATGGTGGCCGGGGCCGAGCTCGCCCGCGAGACCGAAGAGTTTGTTCGCCGCGCTGCGCCCCACACCGGATCAGGTCCCTTCATCGTTCAACTCGCTGGCCGCGACCCCGCGTGGATGCGCGCTGGCGCTGCACTGGCCGAGGCGGCCGGCGCCGACATCATCGACATCAACATGGGCTGTCCTGCAAAAAAGGTCACGGGCGGCCAGTCGGGCTGCGCCTTGATGCGCGAACCCGATCTTGCCCGCAGCCTGATTGCAGCGACGGTGAAAGCCGTCTGCGTCCCGGTCACCATCAAGATGCGGCTCGGCTGGGATGAGGCCTCGCTCAATGCACCTGAACTCGCGCGCATCGCCGAGGGCGAGGGGGCGCGGATGATCACCGTCCATGGCCGCACGCGGAACCAGTTTTATGCCGGCAAGGCCGACTGGCGCGGCATCGCAGCGACAGTTGCGGCGACGTCGCTGCCGGTCCTGGCCAATGGCGACATCGAGGATGAGGTCTCCGCGCGCCAGGCGCTGGCGCTCTCCGGGGCGGCTGGCGTGATGATCGGGCGCGGCGCCGTTGGCCGGCCCTGGCGGGCAGCGCAGATTGCGAACGCCTTGTATGGAACGCCCTATGTCGCGCCGACGCCCGCGGAAAAGCTCGGCTCGTTGATTGATCAGATCTCTGACTCGGTTGGGCTCTATGGCGAGCGGCTGGGCGTGCGGGTGGTCCGCAAGCACGTTGCCGCCTTTGTCGATGCCTGGGCTCAAGACTTTGCGCTTCCGCCGATGGCCGACCTGCGCGTCCGCCTCTGCCGGCTCGACAGCGCGGATGTGCTGATCGAGCAGATCAGTCAAGCTTTTGCCGAGCACCGACACCCCCTGGGGGCTGTAGCATGATCACCGCCGTTCAAGAGCATGGGGCGATATCCGCCCGCATTCTCGACGCCATGCCCTTCGCCGTCCTGGGGCTCGGCCGGCGCGATATGGTGACCTTCGTCAACCCAGCAGCCGAAACGCTGTTCGCACGCTCGGCGCCGCTGATGCGCGGCCGGCCACTCATCGATGTGCTCTCGGCCGATGCCCCGCTGTTCGACTTCATCACCCGAGCGCGGCGCGAGGGCGGGGTCATGTCAGCGCGCGGCGTCCGCCTCGCCAGCCCGCACATCACGCCGGTCGATGTCGACATCTCGGCGGCCCCCGAGGGTGAGGATGGCGGCCTGGTGCTGGCCTTCACCCCGGTGCGCTCGGCCCATGACGAGAACAACGCGGAAGTCAGCGCCATCACTCAGGTGGCGCGGATGCTCGGCCATGAGGTCAAGAACCCCTTGGCCGGCATCGTCGGGGCAGCGCAACTGCTCGCCCGCCAGGCGCGCGACGACCAGCAGGCGCTCCTGTCGCTGATCCGCGAGGAAGGCTCGCGCATCGAGCGTATCGTCGATCGCTTCGCGGCGTTCGAGACGTTCTTCGCCCCGCGCACAAGGCCAACCAATGTCCATGTCGTGATCGACAGCGTGGTCGAACTCGCCAAGGCCAGCTTCGGCGCAACCGCGCGCATCGATCTGATGTACGATCCGTCGCTGCCGGAGATCGAGGTTGATCCCGATCACCTGCATGAGGCTTGCCTGAACCTGGTGAAGAACGCCATCGAGGCGGCGGGGCAGGGCCCAAGCAAGCCGCGCGTCAGCATCACCACGCGGTATCGCGCCGGCTTCCGCTTCGCCGGCCGCGACGGGCCGCGGGCGCGGGGCGCGCTTGAGATTTCGGTGCAGGACAATGGGCCAGGCGTTCCGGAATCGGCGATCAGCCGCATCTTTGAACCGTTCTACACCACCAAATCCGGGGGCGCGGGCGTTGGGCTCGCCGTTGTCGCCGAGATCATGTCGGCGCACGGCGGCTTCGTCGTCCTCGACAACAGTCCGGGCGGCGCTTGCCTGCGACTGCTCTTTCCGTTTGCCCGCCAGAAGGGAACCAAATCATGACCGGTCCGACCATTCTCGTCGCCGACGACGATGCGAGCGTCCGGCTGGTCATCAGCCAGACGCTGGCCCAGGACGGCTATCATGTCCGCTCCACCAACACGATGTCGGCGCTGTGGCGGTGGATCCAGGCAGGCGAGGGTGATCTTCTGATCACCGACGTCTACATGCCGGATGAATCGATCTTCGACATGCTGCCGCAGATCCGCCGCGCGCGACCCGACCTGCCGGTGATCGTGATCTCGGCTCAGTCGACCGTGCTCACCGCGGCGATGGCCTCCGAGCATGGCGCCTATGATTACCTGCCCAAACCGTTCGACATCGACAAGCTGGCTGAAACGGTGCGTCGCGCGCTGCAGAAGCGGCCGATGAAGGGTCTTGAACCCAACGAACGGCGAGCCGAGAAGGATGAAAGCCTGCCTTTGATCGGCCGCTCGAAGCCGATGCAGTCGGTCTACCGGGTCATCTCGCGGGTCATGAACAATGACCTCACCATCCTGATCGAGGGCGAGAGCGGCACCGGCAAGGATCTGACCGCACGCGCCATCCACCAGCTCGGCAAACGCAAGATCGGGCCTTTCGTCGCGGTGAGCCTCGCCGCCCTGCAGCGCGAGCAGGTCGAAGATGAACTGTTCGGCGGCGGCAAAGGGCCGGGCCGGGTGCGCGAAGCGGACGGCGGCACGCTGTTCCTCGACGAAGTCGGCGACATGCCGCTCGAAGCCCAAATGCGTCTGGTGCGTTTCCTCCAGGACAGCAAGTTCAGCCAGTCCGGCGAAGACCTCGACGTGCGCATCATCGCTTCGACCAAGCACGATCTGCGCGCGCTGGTCGATCAGGGCCTGTTCCGCGAAGATCTCTATTACCGCCTCAACGTTGTGTCGCTGGCCTTGCCGCCGCTGCGCGAACGCAAGGACGACATTCCCGATCTTGCGTCTGCTTTCCTGGTCCGCGCCAAGAAGGAAGGCCTTCCAGAAAAACAACTCGACAAGAGCGCCTTCGATCTGCTCGTCGCCTATGACTGGCCGGGCAATGTCCGCGAACTCGAGAACGTCATCCGGCGTCTCTCGGCGCTGAGCCCCGAACCGGTTATCTCGGCGAAGGAAGTCGAGCGCGAATTGCGCTCCAACACCTCGCGCCAGTCCGGCGAAAAAGAGTTCGAGCAGGAAATCGAGGCCTTGTTGTCGCGCCACTTCATCTCGGCGCTCAACGCCGATCCGGACAAGGACGCCGAAGCCGGCCAGATCTACCAGACGGTGATCGAACAGGTGGAGAGGCCCCTGATCAAGCTGGCGTTGGCCGCGACCAGCGGCAACAAGGTGCGAGCCGCAGCGCTTCTTGGCCTCAATCGCAACACCCTGCGTTCGAAGATCAACGGCCTCGGCGTCCCGGCGAGCGACTGATCCCACCCCGCCTGGTTCGGGCCAGCCTGGTTCGGGCCAGCCTGGTTCTCGCCAGCCTGGTCCTGCACAGGTTTGCGCTGGCCGGCTGAGACGGGTAAGGGCAGGGCCTAATTCGTGCGGCGATACACCCCGCATACCGGCTATTCCCCGCACAGCTGAAGCTTGTTGCATAAGTGGCACACAGTGTGCTCTGTTCGTCACAGAGGTGTCACTCCGTCGCCACAGGGGGCAGCGGATGAGGGGCGCCCGGTGATTGTGCCGCCGGGATAACCAGCGTTGCCGCCGTCAGGCGGCGCCCCGGCCGTACTCATGGGTAGAGTGAATGGCGGACGCCTCTGGCCTCCACACGGAACAGCCGAAACTGTCGCTCAGCCGGGCGACCTCGAACACGTTCAAGGCGCTGTTTGCGCTTGCTGCGGTCATCGCGGCGGGCGCGACCTACGTCGCCGTCACCGACACCAGCCCCCAGGCCGCAGGCCGTCCCGGTCTCTTTTGGCTCCTGATCGCGAACCTCGTCGCCATCTCCGGCATTGCCAGCGTGCTCGGCTTCCGGGTGTGGCAGCTCATCCAGGAAAACCGTCAGACCGGCGGCGGCGCGCGATTGCGGCTGCGCATCATCTTCCTGTTCTCGCTGGCGGCGGCGATCCCGACGGTTCTGGTGGCGGGCTTCCTTGCAGTCACGATCAACCGCAGCGTTGAGAATTGGTTCAGCGCGCCGATCCAAGCGATCGTCGAAAGCGCCCGCGAAGCGGGTCGCGCCACGCAGACGGAATTGCTGTCGTCTGCCGACGACGATCTCAAGGCGGTCAGTTCCGACCTGACGAAGTGCGCCGCCGTCTGCAGCACCAATCCGGCTGCGCTCCAGGAAATCTCGTTGCGTCTGGCCGAGTACCGCAACTTCCCGCAGTTCGTGGTGTTCGACAGCGCCGGCAACGTATTGGTCAAACTGCCGGCCGACCAGCCGACGCCCCTGCCGAACGCCAAGCTGCGCGCCGACCTTGAAGGGCGTTCGCGCAGCATGTCGATCGACGCCAATGCGGTGCGCGGCCTGGCGCGGCTTACCGGCTTCAACAACGCGCTGGTCTACGCGGTGCGGCCGGTGCCGCCGGCGATCGGCGCACGGCTGCAGCAGACCAGCCAGCACCTCATCGATTTTCACGACGCCCAGAGCCGGCGCCGCAGCCTCTCAAGCGTGCTGACCCTCAGCTACATCGAGGCGGCGCTGCTGATGCTGCTCGGCACCGCTTGGCTGGGGATGACGGCGGCCTCGCGTATCGCCATGCCGATCGGCCAGCTGGCTGGCGCGGCCCGCGCCGTACGCGACGGCGATCTCTCGGTGCGCATGGAGCGCCCGCGCGTGCGCGACGAGATTGATGATCTGGCCGACGCCTTCAACCAGATGACGGAGCGTCTGTCGCGCCAGACCCGCGCCCTTGATCGCGCCAGGATCGACGCCGAGACGCGCACCGGCTTCATTGAAACCGTGCTCTCCGGGGTCGAGGCCGGGGTTATCCGCATCGACCCCGAGTTGAAAGTGACGATCGCCAACGCCTCAGCCCAGACCCTGCTTGGCTTCCGCCACCCCTCGGAAAAGGCGATCGATCTCGCCGGCGTCGCGCCGGAATTTGTCGCCGCGGCGCGCCGCGCCCTCGAGACCGATCAGTCGGTCGAGGCCAGCTTCCGTCGACCCAGCGAGACCGGCGCCATGCACCTGCAGGTCCGGATCGCTCCAGAGACGGATGGCAAGGGCGCGATTATCACGTTCCACGACACGACCCGGCTGATCATGGGTCAGCGCCAGGCCGCCTGGCGCGACGTCGCCCGCCGCATCGCCCACGAGATCCGCAACCCGTTGACGCCGATCCAGCTTTCAGCCGAACGCCTGCGCCGCCGCTTCGCCAGCCAGATCACCACTGACCGCGAAACCTTCGAGAGGTGCACCGACACCATCACGCGGCAGGTCGCCGACATCGGTCGCATGGTCGAGGAATTTTCGGGCTTTGCGCGGATGCCGAAACCGACTTTCGGAGAATTCAACTTGGTCGACATGATCCAGTCGGTTGCCTTCGCCCAGCGCATGGCGACGCCCGGCATTTCGGTGGTGGTCAATGCGCCGAACCATGCCGTGCCAATGCGCGGCGATGAACGCATGTTGGCGCAGGCGATGACCAATGTGGCGAAGAACGCCGCTGAAGCTGTCGAGCGCGCACTCGAAGTCGGCGAGATGAAAAGCGGCAGCGTGACAATCGACATCTTTCAGGACGAAGACGAGGTGCAGATCTCGATCCGCGACAACGGCCCGGGCTTCCCCACCGAGGATCGCGACCGGCTGCTCGAACCCTATGTGACGACGCGCAAGAATGGCGTAGGTCTCGGCCTCGCGATCGTCACGCGAATCATCGAGGATCATGGCGGCCGCATCTGGCTCGGCGACAACGAGCAAGCGGCCTCTGGCGCGCGGGTCGACATCCGCATGCCGGTCCAGCCGAACCTCTCAGAAGATTTTATGGCGTATGCCGGCGAAGGAGCAGCGTGATGGCGGCGGAAATCCTGGTTGTCGACGACGAAGCAGATATCCGCGAACTGGTGGGAGGCATCCTCGAGGATGAAGGCTATCCGGTGAAGACCGCCGGCAACTCGACGGATGCGCTGGCCGCGGTTCGCACCCGGGCCCCGCGCCTTGTGGTGCTCGACGTCTGGCTCAAGGGATCGGAGCTCGATGGCCTCGAAATCCTGTCGCTGCTGAAGGAAATGGACCCGCTGCTGCCGGTGGTCGTCATTTCCGGACACGGCACCGTCGAGACCGCCGTCACCGCCATCCGCCGTGGCGCCTATGACTATATCGAGAAGCCGTTCCAGGCCGACAAGCTGATTGTCACGGTGCAGCGGGCGCTCGAGAACGCCGCGCTCAAACGTGAGAACTCACATTTGCGAGCGCGACAGTCCGGTTCGACCGATCTGGTTGGCAAGTCCGGCGTCATGCTCCAGCTCGTCAGCTCGATCGACAAGGTGGCGCCGACCAACAGCCGGATCCTGATCGCCGGCCCGCCGGGCTCGGGCAAAGAACTGGTCGCCCGCATGGTCCACGAGCGCTCATCACGCGCCAACGGCCCGTTCGTGGTGGTCAGCGCCGGCAGCATGGACTCAGAGCGCATCGAGGTCGAACTGTTCGGCGAGGAATCCAACGATGGCCGCGCCCCGAAGATCGGCCTATTCGAGCAGGCGCATAACGGCACGCTGCTGCTCGATGAGATCGCCGACATGCCGCTGGCGGCGCAGAGCAAGATCCTGCGCGTGCTGGTCGACCAGCGCTTCCGCCGCCGCAATGGCCGCGACGATGTCAGCGTCGACGTGCGGGTGATCTCGACCTCGGCCCGCGATCTCAAGGAGGAGATCGGCGTCGGCCGCTTCCGCGAAGACCTCTATTATCGCCTCAACGTCGTGCCGCTCGAAGCACCGGCGCTGGATCGCCGGCGCGAAGACATCGCAGAGCTGGTCAGCTACTTCGTCCGCCGCGTCGCCGACGCCACGGGCCTGCAGCCGCGCCCCTTCTCGGAAGACGCCATCGCCGTGCTGCAGGCCAGCGAATGGCCGGGCAATGTCCGCCAACTTCGCAACGTTGTCGAACGCCTGCTGATCCTCGCCAATGGCGAGCCGCCGGGGCCGATCACCGCCCAGCACCTGCCAAGCGAGAGCGCGGGTGGGGCGGCGGCGTCAGGCTCGATGCAGATGATCTCGATGTCGTTGCGCGACGCACGGGAGCATTTCGAGCGGGAATACCTCGCCATGCAGATCACCCGCTTCGGCGGCAACGTCTCGCGGACGGCCGCCTTCATCGGCATGGAACGCTCGGCGCTGCACCGGAAGTTGAAAGCCCTTGGGGTCGAGACCAACCTCGGCCAGAAGGAACCCCAGAGCTAAGGAAACTGAGAGCTGATGCCGCAAGGATTTCGGGGGGCTCAGCCTCCGGCGCCACAGTCTCGGGCGGGTTCTGGACAGTTTGACGTCAATTGAAGCGAGCCCCGGCGCCTCCGTGGGCCGGCCTGGGAGGCCATTGCTCATTGCGCACTGGAAGCGTTAAACCTGACGACAAGGCCCAGCGCAAAGAGAAGGCTCAACGCTCCGATGTCGTCAGAGAAAAAACAGAACCTGCAAGACATTTTCCTAAACGCCGTGCGGAAGGGCAAAACGCCCCTGACCGTGTTCCTTGTGAACGGCGTCAAACTCCAGGGTTATGTCACCTGGTTCGACAACTTTTGTGTGTTGCTAAAGGGGGAGGGGCGCCCGCCCCAGCTCGTCTACAAACACGCCATCTCGACGGTCGCACCGAACGCTCCGGTGAACCTGTTCGAGAACGAAGACGGGCAAGACGATTAGGCGCCTGCGCGCCGATCAAGCCGTCCGCCACGCGAATGATATCGAGGCTCACCCATGCCGCGTGAGCTGATCGATCGCGCGCCCATCGATGATGTCGCAGCCGTCGTTCTGCCGGTCATCGGTTACGAGCGCCACGCATCTTCGCGGCTTGAAGAAAGCCAGGGCCTGGCTGAAGCTCTCGGCGTCAGGCTCGCCTTCGCCGAGCAGCTGCACGTGCGCGATCCCAACCCGGCGCGATTGTTCGGTTCGGGCCAGGTCGACACGCTGTCAAAGCGCATGGCGGATGAGCATGTGAACCTGCTCATCGTCGACGGCTCGCTCACGCCGGTGCAGCAGCGCAATCTTGAAACCGAGCTCAAGCTCAAGGTCATCGACCGCACCGGCCTGATCCTGGAAATCTTCGGCCTGCGTGCGAGAACCGCCGAAGGCCGACTGCAGGTTGAGATGGCGCGTTCGCTCTACGAGCGCTCGCGACTGGTGCGCACCTGGACCCACCTTGAGCGCCAGCGCGGCGGCTTCGGCTTCCTTGGCGGCCCCGGCGAAAGCCAGCTTGAAGCCGACCGTCGCATGCTCGACAAGCGCATCCTCGGCTTCAGACGCGACCTTGAAGAAGTGCGCAAGACACGCAGGCTGCAGCGCGATGGCCGCGCCCGGCGCGGCGCGCCGGTGGCGGCGCTGGTCGGCTATACCAATGCCGGCAAGTCGACGCTGTTCAACCGTCTGACCGCCGCCGATGTCCTGGCGGCCGACATGCCGTTTGCAACCCTCGATCCGACCGCGCGGGAGATTGTCGCTGCATCCGGCCGCAGGATCGCGCTGATCGACACGGTCGGCTTCATCACCGACCTGCCGACCCACCTGATCGCTGCATTCCGCGGCACCTTGGAAGAGGCGATGGAGGCCGACCTGCTGGTCCACGTACGCGACATCGCCCATGTCGACACGGAGAGCCAAGCCGAGGACGTCTATGGCATCCTCGAACAGATCACCAAGGAAACCGGCATCGAGCGACCGCCGGTGATCGAGGTCTGGAACAAGGCGGATGAACTTGACCCGACAACCCGCACCGTTCTGGCGGCTCGCGCCGCAAGCCATTCTCCACCCGCCATCCTGGCTTCGGCGCTAACCGGCGAGGGCGCCGAGCAATTGTTGTTCAATGTCGAGGCCCATCTGTTTCGCAACCGGATCCGGCGCACCGTGACGCTGCCGGCCGCTGACGGTCGCACCCGGGCCTGGCTGCACAATAACTGCGAAGTCTCAAACGAAGCGATGGCTGGTGACGCAGATTTAATGGTTGAGGTGTATATGTCGGATGCTGATGTCGCCCGTCTCCAGGCGCTCGCTCCCCTCGCTCGTGTTGCGACCTAGGCTGCCCCAGGCGGTCCGCTGGAGACTTCGCCAGCCATCGACTGGGCGCCGAGCATGTCGGTGATTTCCGCAAATACCTTGTCGCGCTGCTCTGGCTTCAGCCGCCTTGTCGCGTGCGCGACCCGCCCGATCGAGCGTTCGCGCCACAGCGCCGACCACCCCACCCCGAGCAAGCTGAAGACAAGCACGATCCCGGCTTGAACCGAGACGCCGATCAACGCCTGTCTAAGGTTCTGCATCAGCTGGTTGATGTAGGCTGGAACCAGAACCCATGACGTGAAGACGCTGAGCGCGATGCACAGGATGGCGGCAAACAGCGCCGCCAGAAAAACCAGACTGCGGGTCGACCGGTTGAGGATCATGCCGGCCAGGACCGAGGCGGGCGCCGTGATGATCAGCGTGCCCAGGCCGGCAACCGTCGCGATGACATTGATATCCGGCGTTTGGATGCCGGCGCTGGAGAACGCCATGCCGAGGCCTGCGCCCATGACGACGGCGATGAACTGGATCCATGCGAACAGGCATGTCCCGGCAAACAGGCCGGTGACGTACCACGGAAGAAGCTCGGGAAACTCCAGGCGCTTGGGTGCAAAACCGTTGAGCGCGCGATTGGAAAAGCCGTAGACGGCCGGCACGCTGGCGAAGACCATGCCGACGACGCTGGAGCGCACCGTTGGCTCCAACACGTCCTTCAATCCGACGGCGGCCACGTTTGCGCCTGCGAGAACGACGACCAGCGCAATCAGCGCGGCGGCGGCCTCCTTCATCGTGCTTGGCGGTTTCAGCGCCAGTGCGTTGCTCATGCCGTCCTCCCGAGACTGTGGGCGATGCTACAGGCCAAGGCCTCTCACGCAAGCCTGACGCGCCGTAAGCAAACATCGGTTTCGGGCGCTATTTCATTGATTTAGGTTGATTTCATTCAACCGGGCCGACGCCGACCGGATAGCGGCGGCCGCACCCTCCACCTGCGGGGCCCTTGGACTCAGTCCCACCAGAAGCCCCACCAGCTGTCCTTCATGAAGCCCGCGGCCAGCGGCGCCAGCGTCTGCGTTCCCTGGTCCACGCTGTCTGGGCAATAGCGGTAGACCAGGCGCGCTAGCCTCAGCGCCTGGTCCTTTGTCTTCGGTCGCCGCGCCACACGAAGTTCGAGGACATCGCCGCAGATGGCGACGAGTTCAGCGCCGTAAGCCTCATGCCACTCGCGCAGCGCTTTCACATGAATTTTCGGCGCCGGGCAGGCATTCCAGCCGCCCCAGCGCAGCCAGGCTGGCGCTTCGGTTGCATCGCTGGTTGGCAGGGTCGCGATATAGACCCGCTTCAACCAGTGATCCGTCAGGACGTCGCGCGCAGAAAACAATGGTGCGCTCGGAGGCTCGGGAATGCGGGGCCATTCGCCGAGCTCAGCCGTCGGCTCGACCTCTTCGTCAAGATTCGCCTGGAGCGCCGCGAGCTGCGCGCGCTTCTCAGGCGGGACGTTCTCAAGATTGTCCGCGATGGCGCATCGCATCATTGCGCGCATCTCCGCACTGTTCTGGGTGAGCGCCGCATCAAGGGTCGCGTAAGTCGCCGCCTTCGCGACGGTCTCCTGGGGTGTCGGCGCGGTCGGGCTGCCTGGCTGGGCAAACGGCATGCTCAGATCCTCAGCAATCCGGGCAAAGCTCTCGTCGCCGCCAAGAACCACCGGCGCTCCGCGGCCAGCCGCTTTCAGTCTCTCAAACGTCGCCAGCGCATCGCGGCCATGCACGATGGTGAGCGGGAATGGAAAGCTCTTCGCCGCCTCATCAGCCCGCTGCTTCGCCTCGAGCGCCATTCGCGCTCCGACGTCATCGACGTCCGCCCGTTTCGGGGGCGGGTCGGCCCGAGACGCGCCCGCTAACCCCGCGCCCAGACCGAGAGCGGCGAGCAGGCGCCCGAGGGAAGCTACGCCTCATCATCAGGTTCCCCCTTTTGGCAGACCGAGTGTCAGGTTGAGCGCTCCGCCTTCTTCACCTCGACCCAGAGCGCTTCTTGCTGGTCGAGCGTCAGCGATCCGAATTCGACGTCGCGGGAGCGCGCCAGCGCCTCCATGCCGTGGAAGCGGCGGATGAACTTGGCGTTGGCGCCGCGCAGCGCAACCTCCGGGTCGACGGCGAGCTTGCGGCAGAGATTGGCGACCACGAACAGAATGTCGCCTAGCTCTTCTTCGATGTGGGCCTGGTCATTGACCGGGGCCGCAAGCGCCTCCTTCAGTTCGCCGATCTCCTCATCAAGCTTGTCGAGCACCGGGCCAGGAGCGGGCCAATCGAACCCAACCCGGCCAGCCCGCTTGGTCAGCTTCTCGGCTCGCATGAGAGCCGGCAGCGCCAGGGCGACGCCGTCGAGGGCGCTCGGCGTCCTTCCGTCGTCAGGCCCTGTGGATAACTTGGCGGCGCGCTCGGCAGCCTTCATGGCCTCCCAGGCAAGGACCTGCTGGCCCGAGGTCTCGACGGCGCCGTCTCCGAAAACGTGCGGGTGCCGGCTGACCATCTTGTCGAGGAGGCCCTGGATGACATCGTGGATCGAGAAGGCGCCCAGCTCCTCGGCCATGCGGGCATGGAAGAGCGACTGGAACATCAGATCGCCCAGCTCGGACTTCAGCTCGGCCATGTCCTGACGCTCGATCGCATCGGCGACCTCGTAGGCTTCCTCGATCGTATATGGCGCGATGGTCGCGAAGGTCTGTTCGAGGTCCCAGGGGCAGCCGGAGCCCGGGGTCCGCAGTCGGGCCATCAGCTCGACGAGATCCCTAAACGCGTCTCCAGAGTGGGTCAGCCCGCGAGGGGAGGGATGCGCCTCAGACCCGGCCGGCGCGGGCTTGGCGCCCGTTTGCCCTGTCCCGGCGGGGGTTTTGGCCGTTTCAGCCATCTCAGCCTCACATCCACAAGTCGCATAATCAACATTATGCGCAATTTGACCTGAACCGCACCGGAGCTAGACCAGCGGGGTTTCGAGCTCCATTCCGTCATAGGCCGGCTCGACCCCGGCCGGCAGCCTGCCCTTGAGCGTTCGGTAGTCGAGGTCGACGTGCATGTTGGTAAGGATTGCCTGGACCGGCTTGAGCTTGGCGATCCAAACCAGCGCCTGGTCGACATTGGCATGGGTTGGATGCGGCGCGGTGCGCAGTGCATCGACGACCAACATGTCGAGCCCCTCCAGCCTCCCCAGCGTCTCCTCCGGCAGTCGGACAACGTCGTTGCAATATGCGAAATTGCCAATCCGGAAGCCCAGCGAGGGACCGGCCCCATGATCCTGGGCCAATGGCAGGATCTCCATCCGACCGCCCGGACCCTCGATGCCGACCGCCTGCCCCGCCGCCATCGCCTCACGCTCGAGGATGGCCGGATAGTATGGCTGATCGACGAAGCAGTAGTCGAACCGCCGGCCGATAATCGCCCAGGTCGGCGGGTCCATGAAGACCGGAAGGCGCTTGCGATGGCGCAGGACGAGCGCCCTCAGATCATCGAGACCATGGCACTGATCGGCGTGCTCGTGGCTGAGGATCACCGCATCCAGCCGGGTCACGCGCGCGGCCAGGAGCTGGCCGTGGATATCCGGCGAGGTGTCGATCAGCACGGAGGTCGGCTCGGGCGCATCCGGAGCGAACTGCTTGAGCAGCAGCGAACAGCGGGTGCGTCGGTTCTTGGGCTCGTTGGGATCGCACACGCCCCAATCGCCTCCGATGCGCGGCACGCCGCCGGACGAACCGCTGCCCAGGATGCGCGCAACCAGACGACCCCTCATGCGATGCGCCCGAAAAGCTCGAGGGCGTTGCGTGTGGTGAGTTCAGCGGCGGCCTCGAACGACAGCCCGCGGGTTTGCGCGAAAGCGCGGCAGACATCGGCGACAAAAGCCGGCTCATTGCGCCGGCCGCGATGCGGCATCGGCGCGAGATAGGGGCAATCGGTCTCCAGAATGATCCGCTCGAGCGGCACGATGCTCATGACCGAGCGTACGTCGCTTGCCGCCTTGAAGGAAAGGATGCCCGACACCGAAAACCGGGCGCCGAGATCGATCGCCCGGCGCGCCAGCCGCTCGCCGCCGGTAAAGCAGTGCATCAGAATCGGAAGCGGCCCGCGCGCGAATTCACGCTCGAGGATGTCGCCGGTCAAATCGTCGGCCTCGCGCGTATGGACGATCAGCGGCAGCTGGGTCTCGCGCGCCGCCTCGATGTGGGCGATAAAACTGCGTTCCTGCAGCTCCAGCTCGCTATAGCCATAGTGCTGGTCGAGCCCGGTCTCGCCAACGCCGACAACCTTGCGATGAGCCGTCTCGGCGACAAGCGTTGCAGCTTGCAGCGAGCCGAAGTCCTTGGCGTAGTGGGGATGGACGCCGACGCTGCACCAAATATCAGGATGGGCGTCAGCGATGGCGCGCACGGCCGGAAACCGGTCGAGGCGATCGCAGATAGCGAGGAAGCGCGTGACGCCGGCGAGGCGGGCGCGCGCCAGCACCTCCGGCAGGTCGGTCTCAAACTGCTCGGCATGCAGATTGACGTGCGTGTCGAACAACATTGGCCTTAGCCGCCCGCCAGGCGCGTGACCCGCGCCAGCGCCGCTGCAACCGTCTGGCCTCTGTCCTGGTTGAGATCGCGCCCCTCGGCCTCGATCCGCATGACCTCGAGCGCCGCCGCCGCCCAGTCACCGGCGACCACCGGATCAAACTCGCGGGCGGCGCGCTTCTGCAGGCTGGTGCGCAGCGTGTGCATCGCAGCCGACATCGCAACCTCGGACTTCGAAGACGCGTTGAGCGCGCTGCGCAGGGCCCCGGCATCAAGTTTGTCGATCTGGCGCAGCGCGTTGCGGATCGCCTCGGAAGCAGCGTCGGCATCAGGGCCCTGCACTGCCAGCGCGCGGCCCGGGCGGCCTGGAGAGGCCCGCGCGGCTTCCTCGGCGCGCGCCTTCGGCATCTGCGCCATCTCCAGCGCCGCGATGGTCTCGCGCTCGCTGAGCGGGCCGCATGCAAGCAACCGGCAGCGACTGCGCACCGTCGCCGGCAGCGCGCGCTCGCCATGCGCGATCAACAACAGAACGGCGCGCGACGGCGGCTCTTCAAGCGCCTTGAGGATGGCGTTGGCGCCGAAGCGATTGAGCTCGTCGACCGCATCGATGATCGCCACGCGCCAGCCGCCCATCGCCGGCCGCAAGGAAAAGAAGTCGCCGAGCCCGCGCACCGTATCGACGGGGATCTCGGTCTTGGCTTTGCCCTTGTCATCGACCGGTACGCGGATGATGCGCAGGTCCGGATGACTGCCAGCTGCGATCAATCGGCCGATCCTGTCATCGGCGTCAGCGCTCAGCTTGGGCGTCGATTGGGCGCCGAGGAGAAACGCTGCGAACTGCAGCGCCAGCCGCGCCTTGCCGACGCCGCGCGGTCCGCGGAGCATCCAGCCATGATGCATCTGGCCTGAGGCGGCGGCATCCAGAAAGCGCTGCTTGGCTGCATCATGGCCGATCACCGGGCCGAGTTCGGATGCTGCAATCTCCATCTCAGGCTTTCCCGAGGCGCTGGTCGATTGCCGCCAGCGCAAGGGCTGCAAGCTCAGCCGGCGGCTTCGCGGCGTCGAGGACGACGCAGCGATCGGGATGCGCTGCAGCGATGGCGAGAAAAGCCTCGCGGACGCGCTGGTGATAGTCCTTGTCGCGCGCTTCGATCGCATCGGGCCGGCGACCGCGCGCTTCGGCGCGCTGCAGCGCTTGCGACAAGGGCAGGTCGAGGATCAAGGTAAGATCCGGCGCCGTGTCAGCGACACACATCCGGTCGAGCGTTTCGATCGCCTCGATCATCGCACCTCCGGCGGCCGCCTGATAGGCGCGGGTCGAATCCGAGAACCGATCGCAGATCACCCAGCCGCCGCGCGCCAAGTGCGGACGGATCAAGCGATCGAGATGATCCGACCGGGCCGCATAGAAGAGCAGCGCTTCGGCGAGCGGCGACCAGCCTGCGCCTTCGGGCGGCGACAGAAGCAGGGTGCGCAGCGCCTCGGCGCCCGAGGTGCCGCCAGGCTCGCGCGTCAGAACCACACTTTTGCCGCGCGCCTCGAGCTGCGTCTTGAGGCCGGCCGCAAGCGTGGATTTGCCAACCCCCTCACCGCCCTCCAGCGTGATGAAGCGACCTCGGTGCTTGGTGGCCAAGACTTGCTGCGCCAACTACTCGCCCTTCAGGCCGACCATGGCTCGGCCGAACAGACCAAGCTTCTTGACCGACGCGCCGGCGGCGACCGGGATCCTGATCTCCGGAACGCCTGGCGCGGTGATCACCAGGTCACCCACGATATCACCTTGTTTGACGGGCGCCGACAGCGGGCCTTTGTAAACCACGACCGCCTTTACGGCTTTCGAGCTGCTGACATGCATGCCGATCTGTGAGCCCACGGTGGCGACCAGCGGCACTTTTTTCTGCTCGCCGAGGAAGACATCCGCCACCGCAACCTGCGCGCCCTTGTCGACCAGGTTGAGCACGGTGAAATCGGTGAACGCCGAGCGCATCACGCGTGGGGCTTCCGAGCGCCGGTCGCCATCGCTGGAGAGACCGTTGAGCACGATGATGCGGCGATGACCATCGCGCACCGCCGAACCGACGAGCCCGAACCCCGATGCCGACAAGTGACCCGTCTTCACGCCGTCAGCGCCAGGCAGTTCGGTCAGTAGCGGGTTGCGGTTG
>JANMWT010000123.1:0-2313 GCA_031394145.1 Alphaproteobacteria bacterium
AAGGGCGTCGGCCGCATCGCCGCCCGCACCATCGCGCAACTCGTCGCCCACGGCCCATGGACCATGCGCCAGATCGTCAATGAAACCGTGCCTTTTCGCATGTTTCCAGACAAGGAACCGGAGCCAACTGCGTAGGTATGATTCAGTGACGTCGCGACCGGACATGCCGGCGCACAAGGGCGCGATCGTGGAAAGGCCGCTACGGCCGTCGTGACCTTCGGTCCCGATGTGTGCGCGCTCCTCCGGCGTCAGGTGAAACGCAATGATCGCTTCCAGCTCCTTCTGGGAGGGCAGTGTTACCGGAATCAATCGGTGGATGCGGCCCGAGCGGAACAGATCACGCTCGGGGAGCAGACGGCGATTGCAGGCGCCAACCAGGACGAAGCCTTCGTGATCGGGCGCACGGCCATCGAACAGATCGAGAAGGGACCTCGTGTTCCGGATAAAGGATTCGCTCCCGTCGCCATCATCGCGAGCGAGCAGGGAGTCAATGCGGTCGATGAAGCAGATCGACGGCGCGTGTTTCAGCGCAAGAGCGAAGGTCTTGGCCAGCCCATCCAGAGTGCCATCAGCCATCACATCGCGGGGATCGCGATAGGCTGGCAGGCTCGCGGCGACCAGTGGAATGCCGCACGTGGCGGCCAACGCCTCGGCGAACATGGTCTTGCCGGTGCCGGGTGGCCCATAGAGGATGCAGGATGGAGAGAGATGCTCCCAGGCGAGGCGACCGGAACGGTAGAGGTTCATGTCACGGGCAAGCGCTTCGCCCCAAAGGCGTGCATCGGTCATGCTGGGAAGGTCGGTCAGCAGTGGGGTCGTGGGGTTCGTAACGACGGTCGTAGTCATGGTCGTGGACTTTCATGATGTCCTGCCCTCCGCTTTCGAAGGGCAGGTTGGATCAGGCGCGGTCTTGATCGGAGCGGGTCACCGGAGTTGCGGGCCGGGCCTTGGGGCGCTCGGCGAACCAGGTCTCGATCTCGGAGAGCTTCCACGCCACGCGGTTCGATCCCAGCCGCAAACGGTTCGGGAACTTGCCGGCCCGTTCGAGCCGGTAGATGTGCTGGGCGGTGTAGGTGGTCAGCTCGCAGACCTTATCGATCGTGAGAACGCGAAGGTGGGCGAGGGGGTCGTTGATGTGGGCGGCGACAAGCATAGCGGTCTCCTCCATGCGCCACGGGTGGCGCACGTGTTGAATTCTGGGTTGGTGTTGGGATGGCGTTACCGCCGGCGACCCGACCTCCTGGGAGTTCGGATGCAAAGCCATTTAGGTACGCGGGATAACTTTGTCTAGTATGGTTATCGAAATAATTTCTAGTTCTGGCGCCGGAGGCGGTTGTCGATGGCGTAGCCGAGTTTGCGAAGCACTTCGATCGGGTACTCCCCGGTGAGGCGGTCGATCAGTTCGTCGAGTTGATCGCTCTGTGTCGGGAGCAGCCGGGCGATCTCGTCATCGGGGTGTCGCGAGAGCCAGACGGCGAGAGCCCGATAGAGGTCGTCATCAAGGCGGGGAAGGTCTTTGCGGGCGAGCCCTCGGCCCAGCCACCGTCCGTATACGCGACGGATGAACTGGGGCGCGTTTTCCCGAAGATTGAGGTCGCGCTGCGACCACAACTCAGGTGCTTGCTCGGGCAGGAGCTGGGCGATCTCCGGAGCGCGGATCGAGACGGCGACGGCTCTCAGCACCGACCTCAACTCGTCGTCCGAGAGGGCATGGTCGCCCTTCGCCTTGTTGGCAGCCAGCCTTAGATCGGCGAACGTGGCAGCGAGTGCCTTTGCCCGCTCAGGGTTGTCATCAATCGGGACGAAGCCGCCGGATCGAGCGGCGCTCAATGCACGACCTGCACGGCCCAGCCCTCCCTGTCGCGGCGGTCGGTCCTTCTTTGGGTCGCTGGCCATGGGGTGATCTCAATCGGCTTCACATTACGTGAATATCCTACTAGACTAAATGGGAGGTGCGACCTGGATTGGCTAGGGGGCATCCACGCGCCGGTGCGCGGCGCCAGCCCCATGGGCTGACGCGCGCGGCCAGACCCATGCCGGACGAGTCCGGTTGCTTGCACATCGCAGCTGTCACGCGACATCGCGCGCACCTTTCGACGGCAACCGGCTATTGCCTCGCAGTATCGCTGTTAGAGCGTGGTTGTAACAATGACGGCTCGCAAGCTGGCTTCCCACGTCCCAAGCGCGTCGCGCTTCTCCTTGTCGTAGGCATATCGGTTGTAAACGGCGTCGGTGACGCCCCGGCTCTGCGGGCTATGATTGAGCACAAGGGATCGTACGTGCAGGGGCACGCCAAGCCTCGCCAGTTCTGTG
>JANMWT010000153.1:0-1691 GCA_031394145.1 Alphaproteobacteria bacterium
CAGGGCGTACGACGTCGCGACCATCGCGAGGACGTCCGCCTTGTTCTCCTGGTCTGCCGAGATGACGTAGCAGAAGACCTGGACTTCGTTCTGAAAGCCTTCCGGGAAGAGCGGGCGGATGGAGCGGTCGATGATCCGGCAACTCAGGATCTCGCCGTCAGTGGGGCGGCCTTCCCGCTTGATGAAGCCACCGGGGATCTTGCCGGCGGCGTAGGTCTTCTCCTTGTATTCGACCGTGAGCGGGAAGAAGGGAAGCGGGCTCTTGTTGTCGCTCACCGTGACGGTCGCGAGGACCATCGTCTCACCGTAGGTGATGAGGCATGAGCCGGCAGCCTGCTTGGCCATGCGGCCGGTCTCGATGACGAGCTTGCGCCCCGCGAACGTCTTTTCAATGCGTTGCATGTGGTTTCCTGTCGTTTCTCTGCTGAGCGGCCGGCCCTATGCCGGCGCGCGCTTCGTGGAATGCAAAACGCGCGGCCCGCAAAAATTGCGTCCGCGCGCGTGCACAGTGGCCAGCTTAGTACCGCAGTCCGAGTTCCTGGACGATCTTTCGATATCCGTCGATGTCGGTCCGCTTCATATAGTTGAGAAGGCGGCGACGGGTTCCGACCATCTTCAGCAACCCCTGGCGGCCGTGATGGTCCTTCTTGTGCGCCCGAAAGTGGTCGGTGAGGTAGTTGATGCGCTCGGTGAGGAGGGCAACCTGGACCCGGGATGAGCCGGTGTCTGTCTCGTGCGACTTGTACTTCTCGAGCGTCGGGGCGTTATCGAAAGCCATGATCCTGGACTGTCCTAAGCGAGGCAAAATGGTTGAGCCGTGGAACTTACCATAATCGGACAACTAAGTAAAGGGGGCGGATCAAGTGGGGTTGTGTCTCAGTTTCCTCAGCGGGCGTCGCTATCGTCTCAAAGTTGGCTTACACTGAAACGACCCCAGAACTGTTCGACGTTATCAACGATGCATCGAACGGCAAACATTCCCGGACGTCCAAATAGTACGAGGAAGGTTGTCGCGAGGCTGGTTGTCAAAGCGGGCTGCGCGATGAATGGCGTGCCCCCTACCCCGGCGACAAGCTGCTCTGACTCATCGACGATTTCGAAATGAGCTGTGAACATTCCGTCCCCAGCCCCGCCGGCGAAGAGAAAAGTCAGTGCGGTTGGCTGATCCAGCTTCGCAATGGAGATGTGTGGGCGGACTTGGCTCTGCCGGCGGGCTCTGGGCCCGGCTTTCGCCGACCGGTCGTCGTCGTGCAGGGCAATCCCTGAACCGCAGTCGGCTCGCAACTGTCGTGTGCGTCCCGCTCACGAGCAATCTGACGCGGGAAGCCGCACCCGGAAACCCGCTGTTGCCCGCCAAGGTGGCCGGTCTTCCCAAGGACTCGGTCGCCAATGCTTCGCAGCTCTTCGCCGTTGATCGCACCTATCTCCGTGGCCGCATTGGGAAATTGGCGCCGAAGCGCCTTGAGCAGATCTTAGCGAGTATTGACGTGATGCTTGGCCGGTAGGCCGCCGAACAGGCCGTTGCAGCAGTCAGCCGACCCGTTGACTGCTCGCTTCGCTCGCTCTATTGACTCGGCTGTAGCCGAACCCCGGCGTTCGACAGCAACACGCTTGGATGTGACGGAGCGCCTCGTGCGACGCTACATTCCGAACACTACCTTCTGCGCCCGAGTTGCATATGTCATTTGGTG
>JANMWT010000158.1:0-3664 GCA_031394145.1 Alphaproteobacteria bacterium
GCACCGGCTTCATGTGTTTCGCGGCGCGCTGGGCGACGATACGGCCGACCCGGGTTGAACCGGTGAAGTTGATCCGGCGCACCGCGGGATGGTCGATCAGTGCGCCGACGACGTCGCCGGCGTCTTCCGGCGCATTGCTGACGAATGAGACCGCGCCCTTGGGCAAGCCCGCCGCCTCGAACGCCTCGGCGATCAACTGGTGCGTACGCGGGCACAGCTCAGAGCCCTTGAACACGACGGTGTTGCCGCAGGCCAGCGGCGTTGCGACCGCACGCACGCCAAGGATCACGGGCGCGTTCCACGGTGCGATGCCGAGACCGACGCCAGCTGGCTGGCGGATCGAAAAGGCCATGCAACCTGGCTTGTCGGAAGGGATCACCTCGCCGCCGATCTGGGTGGTGATCGAGGCGGCCTCGCGGATCATGCCGGTCGCCAGCATGACGTTGAAGCGCGCCCAGCCCTCGGTCGCGCCAACCTCGGCCGCCATCGACTTGACGAAATCATCGCCGCGCTTCGCCAGCTCGTCGGCGGCCCTGTTAAGAGCGGCGCGACGGGCATTGGGACCCAGCGCCGACCAGGCGGGGAAGGCTGACTGCGCCGCGTCGGCGGCCTTGCCAGCATCCTCGGCGGAAAAAGCGATGGCCTTGGTCGCAACTTTTCCGGTCAACGGGTTCAAGCGTTCGAACAGTTTGGCGGCGCCAGCCATGTCGCATCTCCCTGGGTGCAAGCGGCGCCTTGGCGACGCTCATCAGCGCTCGCCTTCGCTGCAAAGGAGGCGAGCCAATATTATATATACCACATAACCGTCTAGCCGTCTTTGACTGCCCTGTCGAGATGGCGCAGCGTGCCGGCGAGAACCACAGAGGACATCGGATGCCCGTTGATAAAAAGAAACCCGCTGAGCGCCGGACCAGTCATCGACCGGAACGCTTCGAGGGTCTGGCATCGCAGATCCGATCGGCTGGCCATGACGCCTCGCGGCTGGCGGTGTCCGATCTTGCCGGCTCGATCGGCTTTCTTCTGCGTCTGGCGAACGGCGTCAGCCAGGGTGAGCTTGGGATCCGTTTCGAGGCGCTGGGCATGCGTCCGACCCTTTATTCGGTCCTGCTGATCATCCACGAAAACCCAGGCCTCAAGCAGCAGGAGGTCGGGCAGACGCTGTCGATCCAGCAGCCCAATCTCGTCGCCCTGGTCAATGAACTGGTCTCCGGAGGCCTGGTCCTGCGCACCGTCAACGCCGTCGACCGTCGCTCCTACTCGCTCTCGCTCACGCCAGCCGGTCGCAGCCGCCTCACGCAGGCCAGCCGCGCCCACGCCGAGAACGAACGAAGGCTGGTCGAAGCGGTCGCGCCAATCCCCGCGGACGCCTTCCGCGCCGCGCTGTTGCGGATCGTCGAGATTTCGGCCGATGGCGCAACCCGAACCAATTCAGGGGCCTGACGGCGCCGCTCTTTCCATCTGGCGCTGCGATTAGATATGAGACATAATCAGTTGCATCGCCACAGAATCCGGAGGCGAACCGGAGCCCGCCATGGCCGCGTCGCTGTCTCGCAAATTCGATCCGATCGCCTTCCACGCGCGCTTCCGGCCAGCGGCGACCGCCTGCATTGATCTGGCGACCGGCGAGGCGTTGAGCTATCGCGCCTTTTCGGATCGCGCGACCCGATGCGCGCAGATTCTCGCCGAGCGCATCAGCGACGCCGGCGCTGCGGCCGTCGGCGCGCGCATCGCCGTGATTTCGCGCAACAGCGTGTTCCAGACGATCATCTCGACCGCCTGCGAACGCGCGGGCGCGATCTTCGCGCCGCTCAACTGGCGCCTGACCGCCCCGGAACTTGCCGAGCTGCTCGCCGATTGCGAACCGGCGCTGGTGCTGGTCGAGCCCGAGTTCGAAACGCAAGTCCGGGACGCGATTAAGCTCGCTGCTTGTTCGGCCCGGCTGGCGGCGCCTGTCGAGGTGGCGGGCCCTGAGGCGCCGGCCCCCAAATCCTCCGCGAAGCTCTGCCAGGCCGGGCTCAACTCGCCCTGCATCCTGCTCTACACCTCCGGCACCACGGGTCGCGCCAAGGGCGTCATCCTCACGCGTGAGAATGCGATCTATGCCTCGCTGAACTTCGCTGCGGTCGCCTCGCTCGACAGCCGATCGGTGCTGCTCTGCGATTCGCCGATGTTCCATACAGTCGGTCTCTGCGCCATTGCCCGGACGGCGCTGTTTGAAGGCGCGTGCGTATTGCTCTCCGATCGTTTTGTCCCGCAGACCGCCCTGCACCGGTTGTCCGACCCGGCGCTTGGCGTGACCCACTATTTCGTCGTGCCGCAGATGGTCGAAGCGCTGATGCGGGAGCCGGCTGTCATGCAAGCCGATTTTTCTTCCATGACCGCGCTGTTCAGCGGCGGCGGCCCGCTGTCGCCTGCCCTGGTGCAGGCCTGCGTCGATCGCGGCCTGCTGCTGGTCAACGGCTATGGCATGAGCGAGATCGGCTCGGGCATCCACATGCCGCTCGAAGCGTCGTACATGGCGAACAACCCGCAGGCTGTCGGCTTTCCAGCGCCCTGGATCGAAGCGCGTCTTGCTGGCGAAGACGGCAAGCCGGTTCAAGACGGCGACGTCGGCGAGATCTGGTTGCGCGGTCCCTCGGTGTCGCCAGGTTACTGGAACCAACCCGAAGCGACCACCGCGACGCGCGCTCAAGGCTGGTTCCGCACCGGCGATCTGGCGCGCCAGCAGTCTGACGGGGCCTACGTCATCGTCGACCGGCTCAAAGACATGTACATTTCCGGCGGCGAGAATGTTTATCCCGCCGAAGTCGAAGCGGTGCTTCGCGCCATCGCGGGCGTCGCAGACGCGTGCGTCATCGGCGCTCCCGACGAGCGCTGGGGCGAAGTCGGCGTCGCTTTCATCCAGCTTGAAGCCGGCGTCCAGCTTGAAGCCGGCGACGGCGTTTCAGCGGCGCTCGCTGAAAGCGAGATCCGACGGAGCTGCGCGGCCCGGCTGGCGCGCTACAAGCAGCCAGCGCACCTACGCTTCCTCGAGGCCATTCCTCGCACCGGCTCCGGTAAGGCGCGCAAGAACGTGCTGCGCGATCTCTTTCTGAAGAGCGCGCTTTCGGCCTGACCCAAGGCTCCTGGCAAGCCCCGCCCCTGCGGCAGGTCGGCCACAGCTGAAACCCACCGCGTAAGATCGTTCTCGAGGCGTCGTTGAGTTTCCTCGGTGTCGGCGTCCCGCCCCCAACCCCGTCCTCGGGGTCGATGGTGTCCGATGGCCGCAACTTCATCGCCTCGGCCTGGTGGGTGAGTTTTGCGCCCGGCCTCGCCATCCTCATCGTGGTGATGGCGGCCAACATGCTCGGCGATGCGCTGGCCGATCATCTCAATCCCGATCGCCGCCGGGAGACCGGACAATGAGCGCTCCCTTGCTGGAGGTCTTCGATCTCACCGTCACCTTCCCTTATCGCAGCCAGCTGGCCTCGCCGATCGAGCATGTCTCCTTTGCAATCGCAGCCGGAGAAAGCGTCGGCATTGTCGGCGAGAGCGGCTCGGGAAAGACCACGCTGGGCCTCGCGCTGATGCGGCTGACGCCGCCGGCGCGCGGCCTTGCCATCGAAGGCCGCATCAGCTTCGAGGGGCGGAACGTGATGGCGATGTCCGCCGCCGAGCTTTCGAC
>JANMWT010000163.1:0-6714 GCA_031394145.1 Alphaproteobacteria bacterium
CGGCAAAGCCGATCATCGCGCCGATCCAGGTGACATGCATGGTGAGGGTGAACACGGCATAGCCAACCACCAGGAAGATCAGCATGCACATCCACAGGACGAGGGTGAAAAACCCGTCGAAGGTGGAGCGACGCAAGCCCATGTCCATATAGGCGTCGGTGTGCGCCGGAGGCGTTTCGATCGGGCCCTTCGGCGTTTCGGCGTGGCTGGCCATTAAAAGACTCTCCCCGGAAAACGGCGCGTGTGAGCAGCCTAGATGCGGGTTGGGGTGTAACTGCATCGGGACCGGATGAAAAGCGCCGTGACGACGCATCCGGGGCGAATTTCGGGGGCGTTTTGGACGAATCGGGCGGTTTGACAGGCGGGCGGCGCCGGGCGGGCGGGTCCAACGTCGCTGGCGACCTCGCCGCGTGACGCGGGTGAGGGAGACACCCGACGCGGCAGCCCCACGAAGGCGCAAGAAGGCGCAAAGCGGCCTCGCGCGTTGCCTGACGCCGCGCTCAGGCGAGGGGATGTCTGGACGATCAAAAGCGTTTGGCTCGCGCCGGTGAGCCAGTGGACCAATGAGCGAGTGAGCCAGTGAGCCAGTGAGCCAGTGAGCCAGTGAGCCGACGCGCCCTAGCCTCGGCGGGACTGGCGATCGAGGCGGCTCATCACCCCTGCCATCATGCGCGCGCACTGCGCCCCCATGAACGGGAATGCGTCCTTCATGCCGGCGCCGATCGTCTGATCGAGCCGCGCCCGCAGCAGCCGGCGCGCGCGATGCAGGCGCGTCTTCACCGTATCGGGGCGGATGTCGAGAAAGTCCGCGGTTTCCTGGATGCTGCAGTCCTCAACATCCCGCAGGATGAAGACCACACGGAAGGCCGATGGTAGGGCGTCGACGGCTTCTTCGAGCAGATGGCGGATCTGCATCCGGTCGGCGCTCGCTTCGGGACTTTCGCTCCCCGAATTTGTTGGAAAGGGAATGACGTCGCCGCCCGCCGCCTGCGCCGCTTCGAGCTGATCGAGGCCAACCGTTTTGCGCCGGACACGCAGGCGGCCGCGGGCCTCGTTCAAGGTGATGCGGGTGAGCCAGGTTGCAATGCTTGCCTGGCCTCGGAAGGCGCCCAGCGCTTCGAAGGCGCGGGCGTAGGTTTCTTGAACCACATCCTCCGCTTCCGCCTCGTTGCGCACGATTGACCGAGCGACCCGGAAAAGCCGTTGATTGCAGCGCTGGATAATTACCTGGAAGGCTTCGCGATGGCCCTGCTGGGCCAGCATCACCAGTGCAGGCTCTTCCAGCCGATCGTAGGCGACGTGGGCGACATCCTGCAGTCTCAATCCGACGGCCTCCCTCTGCGGTTGCCTATTGGATGGCGCAGGTCGCCAAAGGTTCCCGAATTTCTCCGCCCGCGCCCGGAGCGCCCGGATCTTCCGCGTCGGAATCTAGCCCGCCCGGAACGATCGCGCCCGCATCTGTTGCATCCGTCGCCTGCGTCTAGCGTCCCAGCGGCGCCCGCGCCGGCTCCGAATAGCGCCATTCCTGCAGCAAGGTCCGCAGCGCCGCGACGAAGGCGAGCGGCTGGTCGAGCATGACATGGTGACGGGCTTCCGGGATTTCGATGAACGGCACCTGGCGGTTCAGCAATCCGCGCATGTAATCACCGACATCATCATCCCAGATGATCGACTTATCCCCCTTGAACAGGGCGATGCGGCAACGGGTTTCTTTCAGCAACTCCTGAGGCGGCCGGCTGACGGCGAAGCGCTGCCAGATCGAAGGGTCGAATTTCCACGCCCAGCCGTCGCCGGATCCGTCGGCGAGCGGCTTCTTCTTCAGGCTCCAGCGGGCGATGTAATCGAGGACGTAGTGGTTCTCGCAAGGCTGCGGCGGAGCGAGGCGGAAGCGCGCCAGCGCCGCCTCCAGCGATGGATAGACCTTGCCGCCGCGCACGACGGGCGGCCCATGGCGCGGCCGGTCGGGCGGGTTCACCGGGGTATCGACGATGACGATGCCGGCGAAGCGTTCGCCATACTCCGCGCCGGTGAGGATGGTCACGAACCCGCCAAAGGAGTGAGCGACAATGATCGGTTTCTCAGCATGACCAAACAGCCCGCTCGCTTCGCAAACCGCGAGCTGTTCACGCGCGAACACGTCCATCGTGTAGCTCGGGCGCCAGTCGCTGTCGCCCATGCCCGAGAAGGTCATGGCGACGACGTGGTAGTCATCGGTCAGATAGGGCGCAACGAAATCCCACCAGTGGGCATGGGCGCCATTGCCATGCACCAGCAACAGGCCGGGCTTGGTCCGGTCGCCCCAGCGCTGATAATGGATGCGGGCGCCTTCACAATCGACGTAGGCCGTTTCAAAATGCGTGGCCACGGCATCCTCGAACCATTTCGGCGCCGGCGGCTGAGCCCCATGGTAGATCGCAAGCGGCCCTTGTTCGGAGGGCATCCCCATCGGCTGTTCGCGAACCAGCTTGTCAGCCAGCGTGTCGTCTCTGTCGGCCATCGCTCAATCCTCGACGAAGCGGCGACTTAAGCCTGCCCGCATGACGAAGGGCAAGCACGCATAGGGCTCTGCAGGGTGACTGCAGGGCCGTATGGAAAGTCTGTCGGCCGTTGCGTCTAGCGCGAGGCGAGGCGCGGCTCGTCCTTGTAGATGTCGCGATAGGCGACGCCGAGCGCCGGGATCTGGAGTTTCGCCACCGTGTCGGCGACGATCTGGTTGCTGCAGTCCTGGTAGCGGACCGCCGAGTTGTGGTCGTTGCAGATGCGGACCGCGGCCTCACGGATGCGTGCGACCAGCTTGTTGGCGTCGGCCGCCGAGTTGAGATTGAGGTCGGCGGTCTCGATCCGGATTTCACCGTTCGAGACCGGGGCGGCGAAGGCGGCCGGAGCGATCGTCGCGGCCACGCCAAGCGCTGCGAGCGCCAGTTTCAGATGGGTCATGGGTTTTTCCTCAGGTTATCGGCTTCTTGTCGAGGAACGCGATTCGAACGTGTATCATCCCCAATATGTGTAACATGATGACATATCGCGACACGGGACGCCAGTCCGTTCCATCGCCGCCCAAGAAGTGCTTTCGGATCAGCCTTGCTGGGGCCGGAAGGCGATCATCTGATTGCCTCGCGCCCCCGCGAGGTTGAGCGCCGCGCCACCGGCGACACCCGAAGCCCTTGGCCTCAGCCGCCGGGTTTCCTCCCGCGCCGCCCCTTCCCAGTCTTTCGTCGGGCCAGTCTTTCGTCGGACAAGGCTTGCGCCGGGCACTTGCGCCGGGCTTGGGCCCTACTTCTTCGGCTTCAGCGCAATCATCACATTGCCTGCGCCTTGGCCGAACAGGCCGTAGCCCGAATTGACGAATACCATGCCGTTGGCGGCCACGATCGAGGCGTTGTCGACCGACGCGCCATTGCCCTTGACGCCGTTGACGGTGTCGAAGTCGCGCGCCGTCTCGATCGTCTGGATCAGCTTGCCGGTCGCCTTCTCGATCACATAGACGCGGCCGTCGAGCCCGCCGGTGACAATGTAATCGCCGATCAGGGTGGGGGCGCCTGAGAGGCCGAACAGCGACCCGCAACGCGGCACGAATTTCTTGCGCGCGTCGGTGCAGTCCGGTTTGGCCTCGAACTTCCAGTCGATCGAGCCGTCCTTGAGGTTGACGGCATAGAGCCCGGGCTTGAGATCCGGCGGCACCACCTGCGCCGGCGTCGGGATCGAGCGGCCGGGATAGCTGATCGGCGCATAGACATGGGTGTCGTCGGCGGCGATGCCCCAGTGGACGCCGCCATTGGCGCCGCCGGTGCCGATATCGCGGCGCCAGACAACCGCGCCGGTGTCGGGATCCATCGCCCAGACCGTGCCGGACTTCTGGCCGCCGAGCACGATCTCCTTGCCGCCCGGCTGGGTGGCGAGGATGGTCGAGGCGCCAAAGTCGACGTCGCGATAAACCGTCTCCTTGGTGCAGTTCTTGGCGCCGCCCGAGGGGCTGCAGCCGACGTTGAACACATCGTTCTCGACAGCCTGATGGGCCCAGAGTGTCTTGCCGGTCGTCAGGTCGAACGACATCAACGCATCGGTGTTGACATGCGCTGGCGCCGAGTTGGCCTCGCCGGTTCCGACATAGAGCCGGTTGCGCTTGAGATCGATCGACGGTGAATTCCAGATCGGCGCGCCCGAGGGCCCCCAGATCATCTGGCCGTCGCCGCGGTCCTTGAGCGGCTTGGCGTCGTCCATGGTATGGCCCTGCCACACGATCTTGCCGGTCATGGCGTCGAGGGCGCTGACCCCGCCATGGACCTTGCAGCATTCGTGGGCGTCGACCGCCGCCACCATGATCTCGTACTGCGAAGATGGCGCGATCACCTTGTCGCCGACCAGCACCGGCGTCGCTGTCGAGATCGAGGAAGGAAACAGACCAGTGTGTGTCTCCCAGAGTTGCTTGCCGGTCTCGGCGTCGATCATGTGGGTAAAGGCGCCCATGTCGCCAACCATCACCACCTTGCGGCCGTCCTTGCGCACGCCATAGCCGGCGCTGGTGCGGATGGTGCGGCTGGTCTCGAACACCCACTGGATGCACGGCTTGGCGCCCGAGATATCGAATGCGTAAACGCGGTTCTTGTTCTCGCCCACCGGCAGGAACATCGTCGACCCGACGACCGCAGCCTGACTGCGCATGGTGATCACGTTGGGGAACGCCACCACCCAGGCGATTTCGAAATTACCAAAGTCCGACGCCTTGAGACCTGCCTGCTTGTAGGAGAGCAGGCGCGAATTCTTCATGTCGAAGCCAAAGGTCGACACGCTCGCCGCCACGTCCAGCTTTGGCGTGCGCCGACCGGCCGGGCACATCATCGCTTTCATCCAGGTGTCGTCGGCTTCCTGCGCCTTCGAGAGATAATCGGCGACATAGGTGACTTCCGCCGAGGTGAGGCTCTGGGCCTGCGGGATCATCTTGCCGGTCATCAGAGCGTTGACGATCTGGCCCGGCGTCAGCCGGTTGAGCGTCGCAACCGTCGGCGCTTTCGAGAGGTCGGGATTGTCGTGGCAGGCCGCACAATTGGCCTTGTAGACCGCTTCGCCCGCGGCGCTCGCCTTGGCGCCGGCCGAGAGATCCAGGGCTGCTGTCTGCTTCGGGGCGGCGGCGGTCTTTTCCGCCAACGGGGTCGAGCAGCTTCCGAGCCAGAGGGTTGCACCGAGCGCAAGGCCGGATGCGGCCGTCCGCAGGATGGCTGTCTTCAACATCGCTGTCTTCAACATCGCCGTCTTCAACATGGCTGTCTTCAACATGGCTGGTAACTCCCGCGCGTGGCGCCGTCTGGTCTGTGCCGGCGCAGCGTCGCAATCAGGGACAACCATCCTCCCGCCCTAACGTTCGCGTCAATGCTGACGCAGCGTCAGAGCCGACTGGCGCAGGCGCGCTATTGCGCCTTGGCGATGGCGCTTGCGACGTCGATGGCGCGCTTCTGAGCTTTGCCGAGGTCGGTCTCGGCGATGCCGGACATGGCATATTTGGCGGCCGCGCGAAGCTGCTTCTTGGAAGCTGGATAGGTTGAGTCAGGGATCGCGCCGTTGCCGCTGCCGGCGCACGGATTGGCGTTGGTGACGTCAAAGCCCTTGCCGGAAGGACCGACCAGGCAGTTGAGCACATGATGCAGATGCGTATGCACGCTCTGGACATCAGCCGCCTTGACGGCGAGGGCGGCGTGCGAGGCCGCCATCTTGATTTCCGAAGCCGCGTTAGGCGCCGCAGACGCCCCAGCGGCAAAGACCAGCGCAGCGCCGGCAAGCCCGGCAAACAGACCCTTGTTCATGACCATCCCTCAAAGACGTTCGGCGCGCGCGTCAGGAGCAGCGCGCGCCAGATTGGCGTATGCGGGAGGATCCCGCCGACCCGGTTGACCCAGACCAAGCTACTTCTTCGGCTTGAACGCCAGCAAGACGTTGCCGGGAATTTCGCCGAACTGTCCGTAACCCGACGTCACCAGGAGCGTGCCGTTGGCCGCCGTGATGGCGTTCGCCTCGATCGAACCGCCTTTGCCGGGAATGCCGTTGGAGGTCTCGTAGGGCTTGGCCGTCTGGTAGCTCCAGAGAAGTTTGCCATCCTTGGCGTCGATCACGTAGAGGGTGCCGTCGAGAGCGCCGGCCACCACGGCGCCATCGATCACCGCCGGCGCCGTCGAGAACGTGGCGTTACGCGAGGGCCGCGGACGCGCAGGTGGTGCGCCGGCGGCCGGGGCAGGCGCAGCCGCAGCCGCTGGAGGCGCCGGGCTATACATCCATTTGATCTTGCCGGTCGCCGCGTCGAGCGCATAGAGGCCCGCCTTCAGCGCGGGGTCGATCGGCGGTTCGCCGGGCAATGGCGCGCCGACATTGGCGATCGGCACGTAGAGCGTGTCGTTGTTGTAGGCGAGGCCCCAATGCACGCCGCCGAGCGCCGAGCCGGTGCCGATCGGCGTGGTCCAGACCACCTTGCCGGTGTCGGGATCAAGCGCCCAGACCGCGCCGGATTTCTGGCCGGCGAAAACCAGTTCCTTGCCGCTCTTCATCTTGCCCAGGATCAGCGACGCGCCGAAGTCGACGTCGCGATAGACCGTGTCCTGCGAGCAGTTCTGACGATTGGCGGGCACCCGGCCCGTCGGACCGCAGCCATAGATGTAGATGTCGCGACCAGTCGCCTGGAAGCTCCACTTCTCCTTGCCGTCCTTCAGACCGATGGCGATCAGCGCG
>JANMWT010000200.1:0-1571 GCA_031394145.1 Alphaproteobacteria bacterium
CTCGGTGAACAGGGCTTCGAAGCGTCGGGGGCCGGTCAGGAGCAGTTCGGCGCCTACATCCGTGACGAGATCGCGCGTTACGCCAGGATCATCAAGGAAGCCGGCATCAAGGCCGAATAGGCTTGGGCGCCCGGCGGCCGATACAAGAAGAGCCCCGTTCGGCATCAGCACCGGCTGTCTTGCGGCTGCGGGAACATCCGGTAAAACCTCTGCGTCGATTCACCACTGCCGCAGATATATACCGCGTCGCCCACCAGGAACGCGAAGTCGGCATCGAACTCGACGAGCAACTCGTCGTCACGCTCGACCGCGACCACACTGCAACCCGTCTTCTCCTGCAGCGCGCCTTGCTTCGGATGAAGGTTCATCAGACCGTTCGCCGAGACCTTGACTACCCGCAGCCTGGCGTCGATCGCCACCGCTTCCTTGCCGAGCAACTGCCAGGCGAGCAATTGTCCCGAGACCTGCGCGATCGAAAGCGCGAAGTCGGCCCCCGCGCCATAGATGCGTTCCAGGTTCTCTGCCAGGTTCACGCGTGCGATGACCGGCACATCGGGGGCCAGATCCTTGACGATGACCGTGCCGAACAGCGTCGTCGCGTCAGTGGTCAGCGCGAGGATCACCGCCTGCGCGTCCTTGAGACCGGCCCGCTCGAGTACCTGCGTATCGAGCACATTGCCGACCAGGTCGACGCCGGGGCCGGCCTGCCGGTCGATCACGAACGTCTTCTCGCCGCAGTCGCTCAGCAGTTGCGCCACCTTGCGTCCGACCTCGCCGCCGCCGGCAATCAGGAAGGTCCCGTCGCGCCGCAGCCGGCGCGCATCCCCGCATACCTTCATGAAGTCGTTGATGCCGGCGGCGCTGCCGACCAGAACCAGAATGCCGCCAGGCTCAAGGCGCATGCCCGGTGTCTGCGGCGAAACCAGTTTGCCGCCGACCCATTGCCCGATCACCGCGATGCCGGCGTGTTTCCCAAGCCCGGCCTCCGCGAGCGACTTGCCGCCGAGCACGCTGCCGCGCGCGATGCGCACCTCGGCGACCTGCAGCCTGTGACCGAGATGCGAAATCCCGTCGACCGTGGGGCTGACCTTCTGGCTGGCGCGCGCCGCCAGTTCCGCGCCGAGCACATGGCGCGGCGTGAACGCGCCGCTCGCCCCGGCGAGAATCATCGGCTGGCGATGATACGGATCCTCGACCAGGGCCAGGATCTCGCCTTTGTAGCCGAGCTGGCGAGCGGCCAGGATAGTGGCGGCATTGCGGTCGTCGCTGCCGTTGACGATGAGGGCGCGCGCTTCGCCCAGATTGCATTTCCCGAGCACGCCTTCGTCGAGATTGCCGAAGATCACCCGGTGCCCCTGTTCGAGCAGATGGCGCGCCTCGGCCTCGTCTTCATCGATGATGATGGTGGGAATGCGGGTCTGCTCAAGCTCCGTGACCAGCGTCGCCACGGCAGGGCCATAGTCGAAGATCAACACATGATTCCTGGCTTTCGCCGATTGATGCGGCAACTTGGTCTCGAACCGCTCCTCGAGAAAGGGGATCAGAAAAATCGGCAGCACCAGGAAGACTGC
>JANMWT010000218.1:0-8484 GCA_031394145.1 Alphaproteobacteria bacterium
GAGGGCGGCGCCAGCCAGGAGTTTAAGGTGCATGGCGGATCGTCTCCAGGTTCCGGGCCGGGCCGATCGAGCTTCCCGGCCGCCCGCTTGGGTCCGAAAGCCGATTGACCTGTTTGGGCGCCGATAATCCTCCAATCGCCTGACAGCGTCAAACGGACGAGGCAGGTCTGCACCGTTTCGTGTTCCGGCTTGAGCCGGCGTCAAGTCGCGTGAGGTCTTACGGCGCCGGCCGGACAATCCCGTCCCCCAAACGAAAACAGGCGGCCGAAGCCGCCTGTTCCCGTTGTTTGTATCGATACCTGGCCTAGAAGGTCTTCTTGAGGCCGATCTCGAAGGTGCGGCCGAGGGGGTTCCCGATCCGAGGGTCGTATCCCAGCTCTTCGCGAGCCGAAGGCGGGTTCTTGTCGGTAAGATTGGCCACCGAAAAGCTGAGGCGCATGTCCGGCGTGATGTCAAAGAGATAGTTGAAGTCGATTGTGAACCAGTCCGATCCGTTGACCCCGAAGCAGGTCGTATTGAACGGCAGTAAGGTTCCAGCCTGACGGCCGACCGGCGCAATGCAACCGCGTTGGTCGACGACGCCTGAGATGTAGTTGGCGGTCAGGCGGACGTTGTGCTGGCCAAGCTTGTAGTTAGCCGAAGCGTTGCCGCGCCACTCCGGGTCAGCATTCGCGATGGTCGCGAAGTTGAGGCGGCCCAGATTGTTGGAGCCGGTGTCGAGTGCAAAGCCGTCCAACGTTTTCGCGCCGACCCTAAATAGCACCAACTTGGTTGCTGTCGCCGAGAGCGTCATGTCGCCCATCAGCAACGGAAAGCTGTAGTCGGCCTGAATGTCGTAGCCCGCCGTGTGCTGTCCGGGTCCGTTGCCGAAGTCGGTCCGGATGCTTGAGAAGTTGGAGGCGTCGGTCGTGCCCTGGACGCAAACGCCGCCGTTGAAGGTGACGCGGGCAATCAGAGCTGCCGAGCAGTTGGCCGTGCGGAAACCAGCTATAATGGGGCCCGTGAACACGGTCGCCGCGATATCGTTCACCGACGCCAGGAGCCCAATTTGCTTTTCGGTCTGGATGTCGAAGTAGTCGACGATGAAGCGGAAATCGCTGTCCTTGGTGAAGCCGCGCGAGGCCCAGATCAGGCCGAGGTCTTGCGACTTCGCCGTCTCCGGGGTCACGTTGGTCTGCGTCTGGGTTTGTGTCCCCAGCCAGAGACCGCCATTGATTGAGTAGCTGTTGACGCCGTTGTTGACCTGTCCGGGCACCAGGCCCGCAGGCGGCGCCGCGTAGTTTGTTCCGTAGGAGCCGCGTATCGAGATCGGGCCCCAGACGTCCCACTTGCCCGACGCCTTGTAAACGGTCGCCGAGAGATTGCCCGAAAAAGCCTCATGACGTGCAGCCAGCTGGAAGTTGAGGGTCTTCAAGACCGGCACGTCAAGTTCGACAAACTCGGAAACCTGATTCTGTACCAGGCTTTGCGGGATCTGTGTTCCGAAGAACACGAACGGGCCCGGGGAGTCTGGAGTGCAGCCGTTATACCCAGGATTGCTCGGCGCGAGCGGCGCCTGGCTACCCAGACCCAGCGGCCATTTGCAGGGCGTCATGCCATTGTAGAACTGGCTTGTAACGTTTTCGCGGAATTCCGTCTTTCGCCACTGGCCGCCCAGGCCCCAGGCGATCGGCCCCCCCCACAGCTTGATCGGGGTTTTGCCGCTCAACACGCCGTCGATGGTGAGGTTGTTGGTCGTGGATTGATAGGCTCGCGGATCAAAGAGCCAGCGCTCCAGGTCTTTCGGGTTGTTCGCGCCAGCAATGTAACTCGGGTTAGCGAGACCAAGGTTAGGTTGGCCTGCGAAGTTACTCGAGAAGGGGTTCCAGTAGAGGCATCCACTCTTGCCGGCCGCAGCAGCGTTCTGCGTCCCATTGCGCGTCGGATCAAGGTCAGCGGCGCTGCAATTGGGACCGCCAAAGCCATTGAGAGCTTCTTGCAGACGGAACGCCATAATGTCAGCTGCGTCCGACTTCGCCATGAACTGGTTGTAGGTGCCCGCGAGGCTATAGTTGGTCTCGCCCAAACCGCCTTTGAAAATACTGCCCAGGTCGCCCTTGAGTTCGCCTGAGACGCGCCAGACGTCGTTCTCGATGCGCGAGGGCACGCCAAAACCGTTGCCGAGTCCGAAGGTGTCGTTGCCGCCGTGCGCGAAGGCCCGATAGAGGACCGGCGTGAGGTTGGTCGTGCCTACGGGCACAGGGTGGGTCGTCACCCATTGCGCGGCGTAGGGGTTGGTCAACGGGACATCATAAGGATAGGTCGAGCCCGACGCGAGGGCTGCCCCGCGGATGTTGGGCTGAGCCGGCGAGCCGAACACTTGCGGCGACATCACTTCGCCGAACGAGGCTTCCACATGGATATCCATGTGATCGGAAATGCGTGAGTTCAACTGGGCATAGAGACGATAGATATCGTTCTTCTCGACCAGATTGTAATAGGAGGCATAGCCATACGCACACTGGAAGCTGCTGACGTAAACGCCGCCGACGGCTTCGCACGATGACTGCGTGTAGTCGCTGATAATGCCGCCGGTCGGGGCTCCGAATTCGAGGTTGGGGCTGGTGGCGCCGTTGGCAACTGGGCCGACGGGCGGCGGCCCGACCGGGTTCGCCCGCGGCACGTAGCCCGCGAGGTTGGTGAAGGTCGAATAAGGCGCCGGGTTGATCGCGTAGGGTTGGCTCGAGAAAGACCGGTTCAGCGTGTTGAGGCGCGAGCGGTGTTCCCATTCGGCGGACCACAAGAAGTTCGTGTCGCCCTTGCCGAAGCCCCCCAGCATGCTGACGCCGTAATCGCCGTTTGAGCCGTCGATCGCCTTGTACTGCGCCTTAGCTTCAAACCCAACGAAACTGTCGCGGGTGATGAAGTTGACGACGCCGCCGGTCGCATCTGCGCCGTAGGTTGCCGCAGCACCGTCCTTGAGGATCTCGGTCCGCGCGATGGCGGCGGAGGGGATGTTGGACGTGTTCTGGCTCATCCGGCGGCCGTTCATCAACGTGAGCGTACGGCCCGCGCCGATGCCGCGGAGGTTGACGTTGACCGAGCCCGTAAGGGCCGCGCCGCTGAAATAATAGGCTTCGCCCGAGGTCGGGCCGGAGATTGACAGCGACTTCACGAATTCAAGGGCGGTGGGGTCGCCGCGCTTGTCCATCTCTTCATGGGTGAACACCTCGACCGGCAAAGCAGCGTTTTCCGGCGTTCCTTTGATCAGCGAACCGGTGACCACCACCCGGTCGGCGGCGGGCGCGGCTTGCGGGCCGGCGAGAGGCGCCGGCGTCTGGTCAACCGCGACAGGTTTGGCGGCTTGAGGTCCGGAAACCTGGGTCGTGAGCACTGTCTGCGGCGTTTCTTGCGCCCAGCCCGGAAGCCCACTGGCCAAGCCCGCAAGAATCGCAACGCCAGACGCGCCGCGGAGTGTGAATTTCATGGATTGTACCTCCCCGTATTGAGTCTTTATCGACCCTAGTGTTGGGCGAGATTTGCGCGATTGAATTGAGGCGGTCAATCGCTGGGGAAGTATTGAATTACAAAACGTTTGGGTCTTTGAAGATCTATCCTAGCGGAACATGCCGCTACGGAAGGGCTCATTTTTGCTCGTTTTTATTTGCAATCCGGCCGGCATGTGATTTCGGCGCATCACCGTGCAGGAAATGCGACAGATTATTGCCGGCGCTGCTTTGCTTGCAACGGGCGTTGCGGGCGAGAATTCGCTACGGAAAGCCAATCGGGCGGCCCTTTTGGGGCCGCCCGACGCCAGGAATGAAAGTTCCCGGGTAGATTTTTAGAATTTGTCGGCGACACGCGGCACGAACGTCCGCTTCCGCGGATCGCCGATGCCGCTCGCATAGCCAAGCTGGAACTGGCCCAGCGGCGGATTGCGGTCGAGGAGGTCGAGGACCTGCGCTTGGACCCCCAGGCCCTTCATCCACTGCGGCGTGTAGATGTAGACGAAATCGAAGCCCAGCCAGTTTTTCCGCGCGATGCCGTAGGTCGACCAGTTCGTCGTGTTGGCCTGCAATGCGGTCAGCGGCAGGAGCTGGACGACGCCCGGGTCAAACCGCTCATCGTAACGACCCGAGTCGTACGTCGCTCGCAGGTTGAAATTGTGCTCCTGGTTGGCCCAGCCCAGCGTCGCGTTGGCTTTCCAGCGCGAGTTGCCCAGGCCGGCGCCTGCATGGGTGCCGCCTGCGCCTTGATGGGTCCAGTTGGCCAATCCCAGGTTGTGCGAAGCGGCCTGGAACAGCGAGCCGTTCACCACGAAGGCGTCCGCTTTTTAGACGAGGGTTTCGGTCGCGGTGAGGTTGAGCCCGAGGTCGCCGTCGAAGAGCGGGTAGGAATAGTCGAACACGTAGTCCAGGCCGTTGGTGGTGAAGCCTGGCCCGTTCAGCCGGGCCTGCGTCACGTCGAGGATGTTCTTTGCCTGGGTCGTCCCGGTGACGCAGGGTGCCTCGAACTGAACATACTGCACAAGCGACGCGCCGCAGTCTGCGTACTCCGCACTCGTGCAGGCGTTTGCGCCCTTCGCGCGGTTCGGAATGCCCGTGACGCCCCGGTTGTCCTGGGAGCCGCCGACGCCGGTGCTCGCGTTGGGCGCATGACCAGCCGTGTCGGCGCGGCCGAAGACGTTGGCGAAGATCGTCGCAGAAGCTGCGGTCGTGACAAACCCCTGGATCTGCGTCTGCGACCAGTCGATCGAAGCGCGCAGCCGCCCGCCGAAGATGTCGTTGTTTTTGTAGCCGATCCCGTAATTCTGCGTGATGTCGGCCTCCGGCTTAAGGTTGGGGAGACGGTCGTGAATATCGCAACATTGAGGCCGCCGAAGCGGGCTGTCGCCGGGTTGGTCTGGGTGGTTGTGATCGCCAGTCGACTCATTGAATTCCGTTTGCCCATAAGGTACGGAAGTCGCTGGGTCAGGTGGCCAACGGAGGCCAACGGTGACCAACGGTGGCCAATGGCGGCCAAGCGGCTAGAAGCGCCTTCAGCGCGCGCCGCACGCTCGCGGCATGGCGCGGCATGGCGCGGCATGGGGTGAGAATGGGCGAGAGGTGGGCCGAGGTTGGCGAACGCGGAACCTACTGGGGCGTCTACTTCGTCGCCGCGGTCAACCGCCTGCTGGGCCGGACGGTCGGACGGATCGTCCTGACGCCTGCCGCGATCTATTTCTACCTGACCGGCGGCGCCCAGCGGCGCGCCTCGCGGGATTATCTGATGCGGGCCTGGCGCGCTGGTCTGCTGCGGCGCCGGCCAGGCCTGATCGACGGCTTTCGCCACTTCCTGACCTTTTCCTGGGCGGCGCTTGATAAGCTCGTGGCGTGGAGCGGCGGCATCAAGCGTGAGGATGTCGATGGCGCGGGCGACGGCGCCAGCGAGGGAGCTCTTGGCGAAGCGCGCCGGAGCGGGCGCGGCGCGTTGATCCTCACTGCGCATCTCGGCAATCCCGAAGTCATCCGGGCAATCGCCTCGACTGCAGGCAAGTTCCGCATCAACGTCCTCGTCCACACGGGGCACGCTGAGATGTTCAATCGCGTCGTGCAGCGCTTCGCACCGGATTCGCCGGTCCGGCTGGTGCAGGTCAGCGACATCGATCTTGCCATGGCGATGCGCCTTTCTGCAGCGGTGGAGCGCGGCGAATGGATCGTCATGACCGGCGATCGCGTGGCGGTAAAGGCGACGGGCTCATCCTCCGTCCCCGTCGATTTTCTCGGCGCGGCGGCGCCGTTTGCAACCGGCCCCTATATCCTTGCCTCGGCCCTGCGCTGCCCGACCTTCACATTGTTCTGCCTCAAGCGCGGCAAGCGCTATACGGTGGACTTCGAGCCTTTTGCCGATCCCGTCGAGCTGCCGCGCGGCCGCCGCGATGAAGCGATCCGGCGCTATGCCCAGATGTTCGCCTTGCGACTGGAGCGCGCGCTCGCACGCGCGCCGTTCCAGTGGTTCAATTTTTATGATTATTGGCCGTCCCGCGCTGTCGAGACGCAGGCGCATCGCGCCACTGACCTGAGCGAGGACCGAACTGTGAGGCCCAGGCTTTGACATCGAACCGGGCGATCGTGCGCGCCGTCGCCGAGACGACGGCGCAATTCTTCGATGTCGATCCGATGAATGTTGTCTGGCATGGCAATTATCCGAAATTCCTCGAGCTTGGCCGCGTCGCGGTGCTCGATGTCATCGACTATGGCTACGAGGCCATGGGCGCTTCAGGCTATTCTTGGCCGATCGTCGACATGGGCATCAAATACATCCAGCCGATCCGCCTGCTGCAGGCCATCGCGATTGAGGCCAGCGTGGTCGAGTGGGAAAATCGCCTGAAAATCGCCTTTGAAATTCGCGACAAAGCCACCGGCAAGCGCCTCACCCGTGCATATTCGGTTCAGGTGGCCATCGATATGGCTAGCCAGGAGATGCAGTGGGAGACGCCTCCCATCCTGCGCGAGAAACTTGGACGGTGGCTGTGATGCGCGGCGGTTTGGTTTCGGGTGTGATGTCTGGTTGGGTTTCGGCGGTTGCGATGCTGGCGCTCGTTGCGCCTGCGAGCGCTGTCTGCATCGCGCCCGAACAGATTGCGGCGTTGACCGGAGCGCACGATTTCATCCAGACTCGGATGTTGAAAGGTGTGGCGCGTCCGCTGGTGTCGTCAGGCACGGTGGCGCCGGAACCCGACGGCGTCCTCTGGACAATGACCCAGCCAGTCAGGATCGTCACCCGGGTCACCGCGTCGGGGATCACGCAATCAATCGAGGATGCGCCAGCGCAATCCGTCGGCCCCGCCGCCGGAAACAATCCTTTCATCTCCGAGACGGGCCTGATTGATCTGCTCAGGGGCGATCTGTCGAAGTTGGATGCGCGCTACGAGGTCAAGCGCAGCGCGCGCGCCAAGCCTGAGGGCTGGCGCCTCCAGCTCAAGCCGAAAGGCGCAGCGCTCGCCCCCTATATCGCCGGCATTGCCGTCGAAGGCTGCCAGCGCATCGAGTCGATCGCCGTCACGCAGGCCAATGGCGACATGATCCGCATCGAACTCAAGGACCGACCTTGAAACTGACGTGGCGTCGAGCTGGGGCGGCGGCGTGCTGGCTTTGGCTGGCGGCGTGCTGCGTGTTTCTTGCGATCAAGTTCTCCGGTCCGGCGCCGATCGACAGTGACATCCTGTCGATGTTGCCCGGCGCCGGACATGGCGTCGAGCGCGACGGCATTGATCTTGCCAGCAAGTCCGCGGCGGGCCGGCTCGCCGTGCTGGTAAGCGGACCGGATGATGCAACTGTCGGCAAGGCGGCGGACGACCTTGTCGCGCGGCTCGGCCGCAACGGGCTCTTCGTTTCGGACACTGCTGATACCTCGCTCACTGGTCGCTGGGTGTTCGAGAACCGCAACCAATTGCTGTGCCAGGCCAAACCGTCCGACTTCGGGGCTGCAAGCGCCCAGAAGCTGGCGCGCCGCGCCCTCGCCGACGTCTACTCCGTGACCGGCGCCGTCACCGGCGATCTGTTGCGGCAGGACCCGTTCTTGCTCACCATCCGCCTCGCCGAATGCCTGCCGCCGCCCGGCGCCGTGCTGGCCAAACCGAACCAGCGCGTTGTCTTTGGCCGCATCTCGACGTCGGCTTACAGACTGGATGCGCAGGACGAAATCGTTGCCGACTTCGATGGCTGGCGCGCCGAGTGGGCGGCGAGGAAGGTCACCGGATCACGGGCCGGCGCTGTCTTCCACGCTCACGCCGCCGCCGCGCACGCCAAGCAGGATTTCAGCTGGATCGGCGCGGTCGGTCTCATCGGCTGCGCGCTGCTCATCTATGCTTCGTTCCGCACCATCGCATCGGTTGTCCAGGGCCTGACGATTGTTTTCATCAGTCTCGCGCCGGGTCTGGCGGTGGCGCTGATGATCTTTCCAACCGTGCACGTGCTGGTCTTCGTGTTTGCCTCGACCCTGATCGGCATTGTTTCGGACTACGCCATCAATGTGCTAGCGACGGGGCCAGCGAGTGACTGGGCGCCGCTGAAGCAGAGACTGGCGATGGCCGGCCGGCCGCTCACCGTGTCGATGGTGACGATCGCGCTCGGCTATGGCGCCCTCGCCATCTTTGGCGTGCCGCTATTCCAGCAGGTGGCGGCGCTGGCCAGCGTCGGGATTGTCACAGCCTGGGCATTTGCGCTGCTGGTGCTTGCGCCAATGGACCGGCGGCCGCCCAACGCCGCCAGCCGCCGCGCCTGGTGGCTGAAGATCGAAGCAGCGCGCGCTGCGGTCAGAATCCCGCCGGTCATCGTCTGGGGCGCGATCGTCGTGCTTGTGGGCGTGTCGATCTATGGCGCAACGCGCATCCGCTTTCTTGATGATGTGCGCCAGTTCCAACCACGCCAGGTTGAGCTGTTCGCAGAGGAAGATGCTGTGAAAGCGGCCGGCTATGGCGGCACAAGTGTGACGTTTCTTCTGTCGGAAGGCGCGACCGCCGAG
>JANMWT010000226.1:0-5247 GCA_031394145.1 Alphaproteobacteria bacterium
CGCCGCATCGATCAGGACCGGCAGCTGCTCGGACATCTGTCGCTTCAAGATCGGATAGAGGGTGGCTGGGACCTCGTCATCCGGCAGAAATTCCCCGGAACGCGGTTCCGCCGAGGTCATGCGCTCAACCCAGTCCGCCACCAGGGGCGCCTGGCGTTTCATTTGCGCGCCAGATTGAGGGTCGCGGTAGAGATGGGCGTAAAGCGGTCCGTACAAGGCAAAATCGCCGAGGCCAGGCCGGCTGCCCAACAAGAAGGGCTGACGCCGCAAATGAGCTGAGAAATCAGCCAGAAACCCTTCATAGTGGGCCTCGATGCCGGACAGCGTCTCTTCGCTGACGCCAATTCTGGGAACGAATGACTTGAACCGTTCGCCGACGGCTCGCCCGATCCGTCGCTGTTCCTCGACCGAGGCCGTCGGCGCTGCGTTGCGGCCGAATTCTCGGATGATCCAGTCTTCATTGTATGACCAGCGATAATGCATCGCCGGAATCACGAGCCACTCGTCAGCGTAGAGTTCGAACAAGAGCGAGACCAGCATTTGCACCGGCCCCTTAGGATAGGCTGAGGGCCCAGGCTCCCGCTGTTCGAGGCGGCTGATGATGTCCGACGTATCCTGGATGATCTCGTCTTCGGGCGTCACCAAGACCGGAATGACAGCGAACCCGACGCGCGGCTCGATCACCTCGCTATAGACCTGCGGGGTCGCAAGCGTTTCGGAAAACGCGACGCCCTTCCAACGCAGGTAAGCCCGCGCCTTGCCGGTGAAGTAACTCGCCTCCGTGCCGATGAGAACGTATCCCATCCACCTGCTCGCACCACCCCGCGCCCGTCCAACCTCGAGCTTGATTTCAGGTGAGTGTGCTTCAAAAGCCGCACCGAGGGAATCGCTCAAACGGCGAATTCTCGCCCCCTCCACAGCTTGCACATCCGATCGGGCCGTTTCAGCATATCTAATTGGGCAACGCGAGCGCCGTTGCCGCGTTATCGCCGCGATCGCCGAAGATGCCTTCGCCGCGATGTGTTCTGGCGCGTCGAGACTTCAACAAGGAGAGATTGATGAAACGCATACTTGCCTGCGTCGCGATGGCGGCGCTGCTGACTGCCTGTGTCGACGATCCCAATGGAAACGGCAAAGTTTACGGCAATACCGCCAGGGGCGCCGCGATCGGCGCGATCGGCGGCGCCCTGTTAGGAACGCTTGCAGGCGGCAATGACGGACGCAACGCGGCGATTGGCGCCGCCGTCGGCGGCCTGGCGGGCGGCGGCGTCGGCATCTACATGGACAAGCAGCAAGCCGAGCTGCGCCAGCAGACGGCGGGTAGCCGCGTGACGGTCGTGCGTCACGGCGACCAGATCGAGCTGATCATGCCGGCCGACGTCACCTTTGCCGTCAATGAGGCGAGCATCCAGCCGGCCTTCTACGACACGCTGGCCAACGTCGCGAAGGTGCTGGTGAGCTATCCCAAGACCGAGATCGACGTCATCGGCCACGCCGACTCAGACGGCACGCGCGAACACAACCAGGAGCTATCCGAGCGCCGCGCCGAGTCCGTAAAATCCTATCTTCTGCGCCAGGGCGTGCAGCCGGTGCGCGTCCTGACCGCCGGCCGCGGTGAGGATGCACCGCTCGTTCCCAACACCTCTGCGGCGAACAAGGCCAAGAACCGACGGGTCCAGATCGTGCTGACGCCGATCACCAGCTGATCCGTCTCGACCGATCGACCTAGTGGCTTGCAACCGGCGCCGTCCCTTTCGGGACGGCGCTTTTGCTCGCATCGGTCGGTGCGGGATGAATCAGATGATCGAACTGTTCGGCGAGCACGGCGTCAACCGGGCCAGCCATGGCATCGAGCTTTGACGCCGATCCACCGTCCACGCGGTAGGTCATCGTGACGAGGATCTTGCCCGGCGTCTTGGCGTCAGCGATCTGAAAGGTCAGCACGCCGCTTACGGCCAGCTCCTGCAGCGGGCCTAGCGCGGTGCTGAGTCGCAAAAGCTGGTTCGGCATGACGGCGATCACACGGCCATGCTCAACCGCCCCGCCCATCCATGTTTCGCACCAGCAACCGCCGGCCACGGGTTTGAGCGAGAGGTTGGCGGCGGAATGGGAATAGGTGTGATCGCCCGACCACCAGAGAGCAGGCTGGATCAGGCGCGACCAGAACGCGTCCTTGGTCATCGTGATTTCAGCGCTATTTTGGATGATGAGCGCATCCGGCGCACTCGTCTTCACTTCAGCCAGAGCCGCAGGCGCCAACACAAGCGCCACAGCAAGCGCCACAGCAAAGGTTGCAAGAACGCGCATTGTGGTCTCCCCACCTGCGATCCGACACAAAATCTGCGAGCGCTCCAATGGAGCGGTAGGCACCCTACTCGTAACTGGGCGCCTCATATTTCTCCCAGAAACTTTTAATGTTGAGGAGGAGCATCAACAACCAAAATGTAGAGATAGGCGAGCGCTGCGCCCACAACAGGATAAACGAGCAGCCTCCTGAGCAGATACCCGACGCCTGCAAACTTGCCGTTACCCACCCGCCTCTCCGGCTTTGCGCTTGCCATCGGCGTCAGCCAAAATCCCTTCCGGTTCGACCCCCGCCTCCGTGCGCCGCGCCCAGCTGTCTCGCCAGGTCCGGTTTCGCCAGCGCGTCAGGCAACAGCGGACTGATCGAGGATCTTGCGGATGACCTGCTCGAACACTTCCGGCGGCTGGCCGCCTTGAACCATCCAGCGCTGATTGAAGACAATCGAGGGCACGGCCTGAACGCCGCGATTACGCCAGAGCTCCTCATCGCTCCGCACCTCGTCTGCGAATTTGTCCGACGCCAGGATAGCGCGCGCCTTGCGGCCATCGAGGCCGGCGTTGGCGGCGGCGCGCACCAGCACTTCATGATCGCTGGTGCTCAGGCCGTCCGTGAAGTTGGCGGTGAACAGCGCCTCCTTCATTTCGCGCTGCCGTCCTTCGATGCCGGCCCAATGCAGAAGGCGGTGCGCATCGAAGGTATTCCAGATCCGGCTCTCGGGTGAGTAGTTGAACTTGAAACCAAGCGCCTCACCGCTCTGCCGGATAGCGTCGCGGGCGGCGGCGGACCTCTCAGGGGTCGAGCCGTATTTCTGGCGAACATGCTCGGTGGTGTTCTGGCCTTCCGGTGGCATGTCGGGGTTGAGCTCGAAGGGCTGGAAGTGGATTTCAACCTCGATTTCCTCGCCAACCGCCGCGATCGCCTGCGTCAGCGATCGCAGCCCGACGACACACCAGGGACAAGCGACGTCGGAGACAAAATCAATCCGCAGCGGCGTCGGCATTCGGTCTCTCCGGTGAAGCCCCTCACATTAAGCCACTCATTGCCGCGTGCGCCAACCCGGTCGGTCGGGTAGAAGTTTGCAGGGGGCGAGCCCTCCAGCATCAATTTGTTCGCATCCAGCCCACAAAAAGGATTGCATCGTTCAAACCGGACGACCTGAAGCACATCGCTGCCCGGACGATCGGCCGTGCGATCTCGAATTCAGCCCCCTCGGCCTCCGCCAATGCTTTGAAATTTCCCGCCCTACCTGCTAGGCGATTTTGATCAACCCGAACGAGCCAAGATTTCGAATGCACATCGGTCCGCCCCCGCAACAGGGCCTCTATGACCCCCGAAACGAGCACGATGCGTGCGGCGTTGGCTTCATCGCCAACGTCAAGGGGCGCAAATCGAACCGGATTGTCGCTCAGGGCCTCGAAATCCTCCTCAATCTCGACCATCGCGGCGCTGTCGGCGCCGACCCGCTGCTCGGCGACGGGGCCGGCATCCTGATCCAGATCCCCGATGCGCTGATCCGCGACTGGTCCAAAACGACCGGCGTCGTCCTGCCGCCGCCGGGCGATTACGCCGTCGCCATGTGCTTCCTGCCGCGCAACCAGGCGGCGCGCGAGACCGCCGTGGCTCAGTTCGAGAAATTCATCCGCATCGGCCGGCAGCACATGCTGGGCTGGCGCGACGTGCCAGTCGATATCCATGGCCTCGGGGAAGCCGTACTGGCCGGGATGCCGGTGATCCGCCAGGCAATCATCGCTAAGGGCTCAGCTGCGATGAGCCAGGATGGGTTCGAGCGGAAACTGCTGGCCATCCGCAAGGAGACGCAAAACCCGCTCGCCGAGCTGGCGCGCAAGAAGAACATTCCCGGCCTCGACGAGTTCTACATGCCGTCCCTGTCGACGCGGACCGTGGTCTACAAGGGCCTCCTGCTCGCCCACCAGGTCGGCACCTTCTACAAGGATCTGACCAATCCTTTGTGCCAGTCGGCGCTGGCGCTGGTTCACCAGCGCTTCTCGACCAACACCTTCCCATCCTGGAAGCTTGCCCACCCCTACCGCTTCATCGCCCACAATGGCGAGATCAATACGGTGCGCGGCAACGTCAACTGGATGTACGCCCGCCGCCGATCGATGGAGAGTGACCTCCTCGGGCCAGATCTCGACAAGATGTGGCCGCTGATCCCGCACGGCCAGAGCGACACGGCGTGCCTCGACAACGCCCTCGAATTGCTGGTCGCGGGCGGCTACCCGCTCGCCCACGCGATGATGATGCTGATCCCGGAAGCCTGGGCCGGCAATCCGATGATGGATCCCAAGCGCCGCGCCTTCTACGAATATTATGCGGCGATGATGGAGCCCTGGGACGGTCCTGCCGCCATTGCCTTCACCGACGGTCGGCAGATCGGCGCGACCCTGGACCGCAACGGTCTGCGCCCTGCGCGCTACATCGTGACCGACGACGATCACGTCATCCTCGCCTCTGAATCCGGCGTCCTGCCGATCCCAGAGGAGCGCATTCTCCGCAAATGGCGGCTGCAACCGGGCAAGATGCTGCTGATCGATCTTGATGAGGGTCGCATCATCGAGGACGAGGAAATCAAGAGCCGCTTCGCCGAAGAGCATCCTTACGAGGAATGGCTGCAGCAAACCCAGTTCAAGCTCGGCGACATTCCTGAGCTTGAAGAACCCTCGACCGTGGTCGGAGACAACTCGACGAGCCTGCTCGATCGTCAGCAGGCGTTTGGCTACACGCAAGAGGACGTGCAGTTCTTCCTCGAACCGATGGCCGAGTTTGGAGACGATCCGATCGGCTCGATGGGCGCCGACACGCCGATAGCGGTGCTCTCGGCCAAACCGAAACTGCTCTATAACTATTTCAAGCAGAACTTCGCGCAGGTGACCAACCCGCCGATCGACTCGATCCGCGAGGAGCTCGTCATGAGCCTCGTG
>JANMWT010000269.1:0-3007 GCA_031394145.1 Alphaproteobacteria bacterium
GCGCGCGAGGCCGGCGGGACGGCGCAGGTGGCGGGCGGCGTGCCGGCCATGTGTGATGGCGTCACCCAGGGCCGGCCGGGCATGGAGCTTTCGTTGTTCTCGCGCGATGTGATTGCGCTAGCGACCGCCATCGCCCTCACCCATGACGCCTTCGATGCGGCGCTGATGCTCGGCACCTGCGACAAGATTGTTCCCGGGCTGGTGATCGGCGCGCTGGCCTTTGGTCACCTGCCGATTCTCTTCTCTGGCGCCGGGCCGATGCCCTCGGGCCTGCCCAACAAGGAGAAGGCCAAAGTGCGCGAACGGTTCGCCCTCGGCCAGGTCACGCGCGCCCAGCTCCTGGAGGCGGAGGCCGCCTCCTATCACGCCGCCGGCACCTGCACGTTTTATGGCACCGCCAACTCCAACCAGATGTTGATGGAGGTGATGGGCGTTCACCTACCTGGGACGGCCTTCATCCATCCTGACACGCCGCTGCGCGAGGCGATGACCCGCGCCATCACGGCCCGCGCCGTCGAACTCGGCCGCGCCCGCGAGCGGCCCTTCGCCCACGTCATCGACGAGCGCGCCTTCGTCAACGCGATTGTCGGCCTGATGGCGACCGGCGGGTCCACCAACCACGCGCTGCATATCCCCGCGATGGCGGCGGCGGCGGGCATCCTCATCGACTGGAACGACTTCAATGATATCTCGGCGGTCACGCCGCTGCTGACGCGCATCTATCCCAATGGCTCAGCCGACGTGAACATGTTCCACGCAGCGGGCGGCATGGCCTTCTTGATCCGCGAACTGCTGAGTGTTGGCCTGCTGCACGCCGACACATTGACCAATGCCGGGTCGGGCCTCGGCGCCTATACGAGCGAGCCCTGGCTTGATGGCGACAGGCTCGCCTGGCGTCCGGCCCCCGAAACGTCGCTCGACGAGACCATCTTGCGCCCGGTGTCCAACCCGTTCGAGCCCGAGGGCGGGCTTCGCCTGCTCACCGGATCGCTGGGCCGCGCCGTCATCAAGATCTCGTCGGTGCCGGCGGATCGTCGCCGCATCGAGGCCCCGGCCGCGGTGTTCAACAGCCAGGAAGAGATGCAGGCCGCCTTCAAGCGAGGCGAACTCGATCGCGACGTGGTTGCGGTCGTGCGCTTCCAGGGCCCGCGGTCGAACGGCATGCCGGAACTGCATCGCCTGACGCCGCCACTCTCGGTCTTGCAGAACAAGGGGTTTCGCGTGGCGCTGGTCACCGACGGACGCATGTCGGGCGCCTCAGGCGCCGTCCCCGCCGCGATCCATGTGACGCCGGGCGCCGAACAGATGGGTCCGCTGGCGCGCATCGAGACTGGCGACATCATCGTCGTCGACGCCGAAACCGGCCGTCTCGAGCACAAGGTCGATCCTCAGATTCTGATGCTGCGCCAGCCGGCGAAGGCGACAGAAATAGCCGAGCCAGGCTTCGGTCTCGAACTCTTCGCTCCCTTCCGCGCGCTGGTCGGCGACGCCGAAAAGGGTGGCTCGATCTTCTCTTCCCATGCTGGAGCGACACAATGACCGTCGACGAACTGATGGCCATCCAACCGGTGATACCGGTGGTGACCGTGGAGCGGGCCGAGGACGCCGAACCGATCGCGACGGCGCTGGTCAAGGCCGGCTTGCGGGTGATCGAGCTGGTGATGCGCACGCCCTGTGCGCCCGAAGCGATCAAACGCATGTCGGGCGTCAAGGACGCGATCGTCGGCGCCGGCACCGTGTTGAACCTCAACGATCTTGCAATCGCCGTCGCCTCCGGCGCGCGCTTTATCGTGACGCCCGGCCTGAGTGCGCCGACAATTGAGGCTGCGCGCGCTGCAGGCGTGCCGATCCTGCCGGGCGTCGCCACCGCCACTGAGATCATGGCGGGGCTCGAGCTTGGCCTGAACCGGTTCAAATTCTTCCCTGCCGAACAGGCCGGCGGGCTCGCCATGCTCAACGCCTTCGCCAGCCCGTTCGGCGCCGTGAAGTTCTGCCCGACGGGCGGGATTACGCTCGATCTTGCGCGCGACTATCTTGCTCGGTCCAATGTCTCGGCGGTCGGCAGCGGCTGGTTGACGCCGAAGAAGCTGGTCGACGGCCGCGCCTGGGATCAGATCGGCGAGCTCGCGAGGCTTGCGGCTCGACTGGAGCGCGGCTGACCCTCACTTCAGGAACGCGGTCACCTCCTCAGCGAAGGCTTGCGGCTGATCAAGCATGATGAAGTGGTAGGTCTCATCGATGCGCTTCAGCTTCACGCCCTTGAGCGGGGCATAGAACGAAGCAAACAGCGCATCGACCCGGGCCGCCGGCATGGCTTGCGCCATCGCCGACGCATCCCAGGCGTAGAGGACCGTCGTTTTCGCCGTGATCTGCGGCAATAGCGGGCGGGCGTCTTCGGCGAGATCCTCGATCATCACCTCGACCACCACGGCGCGGTCGGATTGGATCGACCAGGCCAGCGGCGCTGCGCGCTTCGTCTCGGTTTTCACGAGCGAGCGCATCTGTTGGTCCTGCGCCTGGGCAAAGGACGCATCATCGAGCGAGAGAATCTGGTCCCGCATCGGCGCCGTCATCGCCTTCATGCCCTCCGATGTCGCGTTCGGACCTCCGACCAGCAGGCCGTAGAACGGCGCAGCATCGACCACCATGATTCGATCGACGGATGCTGGAGCCTTGGCTGCCACCTCGAGCGCCACCAATCCGCCGAGCGAATGGCCGATGATCGCGGGGTGCTTCAGCTTGGCCGCGTAGGCCGCGACTTCCTCAACCAGCGGCGCGAGAACCGGACCAGACGCGTCAGCGCCGGCTGGTTCGCCGGCGAAACCCTTCACCTGCAACACATGCACGCGATGCGTCGGCGTAAGCTGCTTCACCATGTCGTCCCATACGGCGCCCGACGAAGCGAGGCCGGGAATGAGGATCACATCGCCGCCCTTGCCGCTCACCATCGCGGTGAAACGCGCTTGCGCAAGCGCAGAGGGGCCCAGCGCCGCGGCAAGCGCCGCAG
>JANMWT010000295.1:0-4875 GCA_031394145.1 Alphaproteobacteria bacterium
GCGCGCGAGCACCCAGTCATTGGGGTCGCGAACCAGAAGGATGTGGCGCACGGGCTGGGTCGCAGCTGCGGAAAAATCATCGAAGATCAGGTGACCCCAGCTCAGCTTCGGCAGGTTCGGATTGAACGCCTCCATGTGCTCGCGCAACAGCGCGACCTGAATGAAGGTCGCGTGGTATTGCTGCGTCACTGGCACGAACATGCGCAGGATATTGCGCAGGAGATGGGTTCCGCTCTTTGGCGCCGAATTGAGGAAGAGGGGCTTTTTCAGCCGGTCCTGGACGAACTCGCCGTTGCGCTGGTTGAGGTTGTCGGGGCGCATCACGATTCGCGGCACGGGGTTAGGCCTCCAATTGCCGCCCTAACCTAGAACGCCGGCGCGCTGCGCGCCAGAATGCTTGGCCGGACGCTGCTTTGAAAAGCCTCATGGGCGGCGGATGTCGCCGCCGCCCGTCCGCTGGCTCGGTCGATCGATCAGAACGCCTTGGTCACGTTGACGAAGGAGGTGCGTCCGAAGAAGTCGTAGTTCGAACCATCGAGCGGGACATCGCCAACCGTCCCGTATTCGCCAGCCCAAGCCGATACGAGCGGCGGTTTCTTGTCGGTCAGGTTCGAGATCCCGATCCGGATATTGCTTTTCCATGGCAGTTCGTAGGCGACCGAGACGTCGGTGTAGACATAGGGCCGGGTGCGCAACACGAAGTTCACGGGCTGGCCATAGTATGTCTGCGGGTTGTTTACGCCGAAGTCGCTGAGGTTATTGGTGCCGCCGACATAGCGCAGGCCATAGAAGAACGACCATTTGCCGAGCTGGTAAGTGGTGTCGACGTTGCCGACCCATTTCGGGAAGCCGATCAGCCCGACAGATTCCTTGGCTGGGCTTCCTGGAAGCAGCGTCTGCGTCTGTTCGAGGCTGTGGGACGCCTCGGCCTGGATGTTCAATTGGCCAGCCCCGAGTTCAACCTTCCACAGAGCCTGGACGTCGACCCCGCGCTGACGCTGGCTCGCAATGTTGATGTAGTCGTTCAAGACGGTGAGCAGGTTGAAGGCGCCCGCCGCGCCAGCGGGAATCCGCGTGAACAGTCTGCACGTCGGGTCGGTTGCATGGTTGGTCGAGTTGTAGCAGGTGAACAGGATGTTGGTGACGCCCAGCTGCGACACCTCGTTGTCGACGCCGATGTCGAAATAGTCGACCGACAGTTGGAAGTTCGTGTCGGTTGGCGAGAAGATGAAGCCAAAACTCTTGGCGTCGGACGTCTCGGCTTTCAAGAATCCCTTACCGCCGCGGGAGATGACGCTTTCTGTGACGCCGGCGCCCGAGTGGTTGTTGGGGATGCCGTCGGCGGCGCAGTTGTCAGCGACGCGCTGATTGATCGTGCCATTGGTCAGCGCAGCGCCCCAGTTGATGCAGGGGTCGGCGCGCTGCGACGCGGAGGACACCAGGTCGGCAAGGTAGAGTTCGTGGAGCGCCGGCGATCGAAAGGACGTGCCCCTCGAACCACGAACGCGCAGCCAGTCGTTGATTTCCCGATTGAGGCCGTATTTCCAGGTCGACTGCCCGCCATATGAGCCGACATAGGTGTACCGGGCAGAGCCTGTCACCTCGAGTGATTTGGCGAACGGCATGTCCCTGAGCAGCGGCAGCGACACTTAGCCGAACAAGGCGCGGGTGTAGTCGCTTCCTTTCGTGACGCCGGCCGAGGAGCCGCCGGGAGCGCCGGTCCAGACCCCGCCATTCTGGAAGAGCGGGTCAGGCGTGTCGAGGATCTTGTCGTCCTCATAGGCCCCGCCAAGCACCACGCCGATCTTGCCAGCTGGCAGCTTGAAGGGCAGCTGGCCGGAGACATAGCCCTCGGTCGAGATCTGATCATAGCTGGTCCGTCCCACATCCACGCCGAACAAGAAGGCGCGCTCCTGTTTCGTGAGTTGGCCGTTGAGAACGCGCGGGCTGTACCAATCGAGGGTTAAGCAAGGCGCGCCGCGGTCTCGGGTCAAAGGCATCGTGGCGCAAGTCTGATCATCGCCCCCGAGGCCCGAAGGCTCGTAAGGCGAGATCGCGTCATCAAAGATGATCTCGTTCTTGTAATAGCCACAGGAGTGCGAGAACTGGGTGGAGATATCCCAGGTCCAGCCTTTCCACGGCGTGAAGTCGAAATCGCCCTTGGCGCCGATCAGGGCGCGCGCATAGTCGACCTGGACGGTGCCGCCGGCATGATCGGTGGCCGCAGTCGGGCTCAGGATGCAGAACGTGCAGGCAAGACCGTCAGCGGTCGCCTGCGGGTCGCCGCCGTCCTCGTAGAGGTACTGGAAGGTCCAGAACTGGGTGTAGCTGTGGATCTTGGTCGTGCGTCGGTTCAACAGCACGTTGGTATAGGCCTGGATGTGATCGTTGAAGTCGTAGCTGCCATTGGCGAAGATGGTCATCCGCTCGACTTCAGGCTGCAGCGACTGTCCGTCCTGGCAGGGCGAGTGGTAGTCATAGACCTGCTCTGAGGCGACCTGCGAGCCGGCAAAGGCCGGATCGCCTACCCGGTTGTTGTAGCCGACCGGGAAGAGGTTCGCCGGCGTGACAATGCCTGCATCGTTGGCGCCGAGGTGGGGGATGTACTTCCCGAGATTGCCATACTGCAGGAAGCCGGGCGAGCCGTTCCAGGGCAGGCCCGATCCAGGAACCGTGGGGTCGGCGCCGGAAGAGTCGTAGATCCAGATCTGGCCGACTGGCAGATCGGCGCTGCAGCCATAGGTGCCGGTACGCGGGTCGATCAGGTCGGCGCGCGAGCCGTTGGCGTTGAAGATATAGGGCGCACCACAGTCGAGGTAGCTGCGATCGCGGCGGGCGAGTTCGCCCTGCTTGTAGTAATCGCCAGTGACGCGGAAAGTCAGGTTGCCGAATGTAGCGCCGTAGGACCCGGTGAACCGTTCCTGCTCGCCGCCGCCGTGCTGGGGCTGGGAGTAGAACGCATCGATGGTTCCCCCGTCATCCTTCTTGGTGATGATGTTGACGACGCCGGCGATGGCGTCCGAGCCATAAATCGTTGATGCGCCATCCTTCAGAATATCGATGCGTGAGATCGCTGACAGCGGCAACACGTTCAGGTCGAAAGCGGCGACGGTGCCCTGCGTCCCGGCAGGACCGGCGCGCTTACCGTCAAGCAGGACCAGCGTGCGGTTGGCGCCTAGGCCGCGCAGCGAGATCGATTCGGCGCCTTGGCCGCCGATCTGCTGGATGCCGTTGACCGAACTGAACGCGGTCGACGTGATCGACGTGATTTGTGGCGCGCCAGCGGCGACGGTTGAGTTGCGCAAAAGCGAGGCCAGGTCGGAGATGCCCTTCGAGTCGGCTTCCTTGGAATCGATGATTTCCATCGGTGATGAGCTGGAAAACTGGCTCTGCAGACGCGTGCCCGTGATGATGACGACTTCCGCCTTGGGCGACGTCTTGCCTTCATCCTGCGGCGGCTTGATTTGTTCGACCGTGTTGTCGGCCGGCGGCTTCTGGGCGAAGGCAGGGAAGCCCATCGCGACCACAACAGCCTCTAGGGCTGCGGAGCGCCGCAGCCGCCTTGCAAATTATCCTGACCCCATTTGAACGCTCTCCTCGTTGGCGCCGCTTCGGCAGTCCGAGGAGGTGAGATGCCGAGCACCACCCCTCGAACCGTTGTCCCGAAGTGCGGAGCGGACGCTCGGTTTTTTTCACGCGTCAACTTTGACGAGGCAAAAAATCCCGAAATTTTGAAGGATGGTGGCAGGAAGGCAGAGGGGTTTTCCGAGAATCGATAAACCTGACCCTCTATCTGCAAAAAGGCGCACGAGAAGAAGCTGGCGCCTGACCAACAGCCGACCCGGCAGCCGACTCGGAATCGGACCGGAAATCTTTGCGTGAACGGATCGCTCGCTCGTCTGGCTCGCTCGTCCGGATCACTCGGCCGGCTGGACAGGAACGACATCGACTGAGTGGGTGGCCGATTGTGAGCCGGACGTCCGCAGCACGCCCTTTACCGGCGCGACATCGAAATAATCGCGCCCGTAAGCGACGACGACATGATCCTTGCCGGCAGGCACAGCATTGGTCGGATCGAACTCGACCCATCCGATGTCCGCCCCGCACCACGCCCGCACCCACGCGTGCATCGCGTCAGCGCCTTCGAGCCGGGGCTGTCCGGCCGGGGGCAAGGTGCGCAGAAAACCGCTGACATATCCTGCTGGAATGCCCAATCCGCGCAGGCCCGCGATCATGATGTGGCTGTAGTCCTGGCAGACGCCATGGCGCGCGGCGAAGGCGTCTTCTGGATGCGTGTCGACCTTCGTCGCATCAACATCATAGGTCATGTCCCGATGCAGCGCCTTGCCGAGTTCGCGCACGATCTCCAGGGCTGTGGCGCGCGGCCTGGCGGCGAAACGCGCATAAGCTGTGATCTCGGGCGCGACGCGCACGCGTGGCGATTGACCGAGGAAATGGTGTGGCGCGGCCGGCGCCAGCGAGCGGACGGCGGCGATCTCCTGGGCGAGGCGGTCGAGCGGCGGCGACCGGTCGGCCGGATCCGGCGGCGGCGCCCGATCAACCCGTGAGCGGATGCTGAACTCTATTTCCGCGTGGGCCTCGTGGAATGCGACTTCGACGATAGCGTTGCCGAAAAAATCGGTTCGATCGGTGCGTTCATCCGGGGCCGGCGCGATGCTGAGCAAAGAGGTGATGGCGCGTTGCTGGCCGGGCAGATCGGCAGGCGCCATGCAGACGACGTGGCGTCCGCCATTCGCGGGCGGATCATAGCTGGCCTTGAGCCGCATGCCGATGTCGTAGAGCATGCCCGCTATCTCAGATAGGTGGAGGTGAGCAGCTCGGACAGCCCGGCCAGCTCGCCGTGGATTTGCAGCA
>JANMWT010000303.1:0-11792 GCA_031394145.1 Alphaproteobacteria bacterium
TCACCCCGGCGCAATACCACAACGCGATGGAGCCGCATGCAGTGGTCGCCGAATGGAACGGCGACCGGCTGACGCTCGACATGCCCAACCAGGCGCTGGTTCTGAGTTGCGCAAGCTATGCAGCTTATTTCGGGATTCCTGCAGAAAACATCCTTCTTCGCTCGCCCTTCCTTGGCGGAGGTTTCGGCTCGAAGGCCATTCTCAACGGGCCCCAGCTCCTTGCGATCCTTGCGGCTCGCATGCTCAAGCGGCCCGTCAAACTGGCCCTGTCGCGCGCGCAGATGTACGGGCCGGTCGGACACCGCGGACAGACCTGGCAGAAGGTAAGAATCGGAACGGACGACGCAGGTCGGCTGACCGCGCTTCATCATCGTACAATCTCGGCGACTTCCAGTTTCGATGAGTTCCTGGAGCCTGCCGCCAACGCGTCGCTTCCGCTCTATGCCAGCACCGCCATCCTGGCCGAGCACGAGGGCGTGCGGCTCGACACCGGTACGCCAGGCCCGATGCGGGCGCCCGGCGAGGCGCCCGGCTCTGCGGCGCTCGAAGCGGCGATGGATGAAGCAGCCGACGCCTGCGGCATGGACCCGCTTGAATTCAGGCTCGCCAACTATGCCGAGACCGAACCGCATACCGGCAAGCCCTTCTCCTCCAAAAACTTGCGCGAATGCTATGCTGAAGGGGCCAGGCATTTCGGATGGGCGAGCCGGCCGCTGAAGCCGCGTCAGATGCGCGACGAACAGGGATTTCTGGTTGGCTGGGGCATGGGCACAGCGGTGTTCCAGTGCCCGCATTTTCCTGCAGCCGCGCGCGCGACCCTGCGCGGCGATGGAACCGCCCTCATTGAAACCGCGGGCGCCGACATGGGTCAGGGCGCCTGGACGGCTCTTGCACAGATCGGGGCAGAGGCGCTGGGCCTCGACATCGAGAAGGTCGAGTTTCACTCCGGCTTGTCGAACCTGCCTGATGGCGGCGTCGCCGGCGGTTCAGGCCACACGGCAAGCGCTGGTCTTGCGCTTCACAACGCCGGCAAGGACGCCATCGCTCAGCTGACGGATCTGGCCACGGCGGATGCCGCTTCACCACTATTTGGCGCCGGGAATGTCGGTGTCGTGGCCCGTGATGGCCGTCTTCACCGCCGAGATGACGACAGGCGGAGCGAAAGTTATACCGCAATCCTGGCTCGCGCCGGTCGCGCCGAGATTGTGGGCGCGGCAAAAGCAGCGCGCGATCCATCAGTTGCAGAGGCCCACGCACTGTTCTCGCATGGCGCGGTCTTCGCGGAGGTCAAGGTCGATCCGGACCTGGGCCAGATTCGGCTGACCCGCCTTGTTGGCGCGTTTGCGGCCGGGCGGATCATCAATCCGCGCCTGGTTCGCAGTCAGTATCTGGGTGGGATGGTCTGGGGAGCATCCTTTGCATTGCTCGAGGGGGCAATCACTGACCATCGGACGGGTCGTATCATGAATGGCGATTTGGCTGAGTATTATGTGCCCGTCAACGCGGATGTCCCGTCGGTTGAAGCCTTGCTGATCCCGGAGGTGGATCCGCACGTCAATCCGCTTGGCGTGAAAGGCGTCGGAGAAATTGGCATCACCGGCACGGTGGGCGCGATCGCCAACGCGGTTTGGCATGCGACGGGCGTGCGCGTGAGGCGTTTTCCAGTTCGGATCGAAGACATCATCCGGGATCGGACTTCGACGGCTGGACCGGAGCGAGGCTGACGATCAGAAGCGTCGCCTAGCATGCCCGCTGGCTCGACAACGACCCGCTCGCCCGGAAACTGCGGGGCGCTTCAGGGACTGATAACGCGACAGCGCCCACCGTCTCCTCGCCTGTCCTGAATCCTCCCAAACCCTTAGAGCCCGATTCAATAGTTCCTCAAGCCATACAACGGTTAGCGATTCGTCGTGTGAGCATCCGGATGCTGGCGATGACTGTCCATGCGGTCGAGCTTTCGATTGATCTCTCCCAGTCTTTGGCGAGGCGGCGACAACGGCCGAGCCATGCCAGCGTACGCTCGACGACCCAGCGACGGGGTAGAAGCACGAAGCCCACGGCGGTGTCGCTACGGCGGATGATTTCTATTGTCCAATCCCCCAGAGGCAGGAGCGCATCGCGCAGTTTCTCGCCGGCATAGCCGCCATCGGCGAAGACATGACGTACGCTGGGGTAGGGCTGCGCCATGGCCTCGAACACCGCAGGCGCGCCGTCGCGGTCCTGGATGCCGGCCGAATGCACGACCGCGATGAGCATCAGCCCGAGCGTGTCAGTCATGATGTGGCGCTTGCGTCCCTTGATCTTCTTGCCGGCGTCGAAGCCGGTAACCCCGCCACTTTCAGTGGTTTTGACGCTTTGGCTATCGATCACGCCAGCTGACGGGCTGGCGCTGCAGTCCTCCAGAATGCGCGCCCACCCGACCAGAACCTCGTTGATCGCCGCCCACAGGCCGATGTCCCGCCACGCATAGAAATAGCCCCGTACTGTCGAGACCGCCGGAAACTCCTTCGGCAACATCCGCCACTGGCAGCCGCTCGAAGCTATGTAGAGGATCGCCTCCATCACATCGCGCAGGCTCGTGGTGCGAGGCCGCCCGCCTGGCCTTGGGCCGGGCAAATGCGCGGAAATCATCACCCACTCGAGATCTGTCAAATCACTTGGATAGCGCAGACCTTCCCGCCTATGCTCGCCTCGAGCGATATCATTCCAGGCCATCGGCTTCCTCCGTCTCTTCGCAAAGACGGGTGAACCACAGCCGGCTGATATCGCTCACTTCCTTTTCGGTCGGGCTCTTAGACATTTCGAGACGTTGCTGGTGGCGGCGCCAGGTCGGTTGGTCGACGCCGCTTGACTGTACTGTGTACTATAGTGCATAGTACACTTCATGGCGACGTTTCGCTTCTCGCTGACACCGGGCTTGCCAATCTTTGATCAGGCGGTGTTCGCTGCGACCAAGGCGTTCGTGTCGGGCGAGATGCAACCGGGGGATCCCTTCCCTTCGGTTCGAGCCCTCGCCGCCGAGCTGAAGATCAATCCCAACACCGCCGCCAAGGTGGTGCAGCACCTGATTCAGGAGCGCTGGCTGCACACGAGCCCCGGCAAGGGCGCCGTCGTCGCTCCACCGCCAAAGGTCAAGGCGGCAGAACGCCAACGCGTGCTGCGGCAGGATGTCGAGCAACTCGCGGTTGAAGCGCGGCGGGTCGGACTTTCGCTCGCTGAAGCGACCGACGCGCTGGCCTTGCACTGGAAGAAGCTGGACAGCGCGGGAAAGGTCGACGCCGCATGATCATCCAAACGAGCAATCTCACAAAACGTTTCGGCCGCCACCTCGCGGTTGACCATGTCTCGCTTCGTGTCCCCGAAGGCGCCGTCGTCGCGCTGGTTGGCGCCAACGGCGCTGGCAAGACCACGACGCTGCGACTGTTGATGAACCTCGTGCGACCCGACAGCGGCGAGGCAAACGTCCTCGGCGTCGACAGTCAGCGACTTCGCGCCGGAGAATACGCCCGCCTCGGTTACGTCTCGGAAAACCAGGTGCTGCCATCGGGCCTCACCGTCGACCAGTTCTTCGACTATCTGCGCCCACTCTATCCCACATGGGATAATGAACGCGAAGCCGAGGTCCGTCGCCGGCTCGATCTTCCCGGCAGCCGCAGGCTGGGTCAGCTTTCCCGCGGCATGAAGATCAAGGCCGCCCTCGCCGCCAGCCTGCCTTATCGCCCCGCCTTGCTGATGCTCGATGAACCGCTGAGCGGCCTCGATCCGCTGGTGCGCGATGAGGTCCTCGAAGGCCTCCTCGCCAACGCCGACGAGACGACGATCCTCATCTCATCACACGAACTCACCGAGATCGAAGGTTGCGCCACCCACATCGCCTTCATGGACAAGGGCCGCCTCATGATCCAGGACAGCCTGGAGGACTTGTCCGCTCGCGTCCGCGACGTCACGGCCGGTTTCGCCGACGAGCCGGGGCGTATCTCCGGTCTTCCCGAAACCTGGCTCAACCCGCAATGGACCGGCCGCACGCTGCATTTCACGGCAATTGCTTATACCGGCGAGGAAGATCTCGGTCGCACGCTCACCTCGCTCTTCGGCCCGCCCGCCCATCTCAGCACCCAACCGATGTCGCTGCGCGAGACCTCGAAAGCGCTGATGCGAGCCTACCGCACGGAGGCAAGCTGATGAGCGCCCAATCGATCCCCACGCGGCTTCAGGCGATCACCGCCATCATCCGCAAGGACCTGCATCTCGTCTGGCCCCTGGCGCTGACAGTCGCGACGCTGCAGTTCGTGACGACCACGCTCCTTCACGAAGTCACCGAATTTCCCGGCATGCCGACGCAGACTGCCCATCCCATCCTCCACACCTCGAACCCGCTTTTCTGGATCGGCGCAATTCTTCCTGCGCTGCTCTCGGCGATCCTGATTTTTCTGGTCGTGCAGACTGACGCGCTGACGGACCGGCGGCGCGACTGGCTGGCGCGTCCGGTCGGTGCGGCGGAGATTGCCGCCGCCAAGATCGCGCTCGTCCTCGCTGTGGTCTTCGCACCGTTCGCCATCGGCGCCACGAGCTTCACCCTAATCCACCACGCGGATCCATCTGTGACCATGCTCCCCGTTGCGATCATGCTGCGCAACTGCCTGTTCGCCATCCTGCTGGCGTGGCTGGTGTCGAGCCTGCTTCAGGCGGCGCTTGCCGGGATTGGACTGATGACGCTCTCAGCCCTGGTCGCGGCCATTGGAATGGCGTTTCTTGCCTTCCTCTATTATGCCGGCCAAGCACAGGCCGGCTTGCCGGTTGGCGGCGCGCCAGTGCTCCGCTCGTCGGTTCCGATATGGAGCCGCGTGATTGCGCAGCTTGCACTGCAGATCGCCGTCATGTGGCCGACGCTGTGGCTGTTGTTGGTGCGGCGCAGAATTGCTTCGGCGCGGCTGGTGTTTCTCGCCGTCTACGTCGTGGCCGTGTTCATCCCCTACAGTCAGTCCGAGATGACGGCCCGGCCCGCGGCAAAGCGGCCGGCGCCCATCGCCAATTCCACCTCGACCCCGGAGGCCCCGCACGAATGATCATCCCAACGCCCGATCAGGGCTGACGAACCGGCCGGCCTGACACGGATCTCGCCGGCCAAACCTGACCACCGGCACGCCGACCTTCAAGGTCGCCGCAGGCTCATGCGGCGGCCAACGGGAAAGCCATGCCGGAAACCAAAGAGCACTCGCACAACACCAGGAAGTCGACCCATGAAAAGCCACTCCGCCCTGCTTGCCGCATCCCTTGTGCTGACCCCACTTGCCGGCGCCCAGATCCCCTCGTCCCAGCGCGCCGCTGACCAGATCCTGCCCGTCGCCGCGCCGATCGTTTCGATCGCCCCGGCCGCACCGGCCGCTCCGGTCTATGCGCCGACCTCTCGGGTCGCCGAACCTGGCGTGCCGCGCACGCTTGACGGCCATCCCGATCTGCAGAACGTCGTCTGGGCCGGCAATTTCTTCGGCATGATCGAAGCCGTGCCGATGATGCTGCCGCCGGAGCTGGTCCTCTCTGAAGAGAAAGCGAAGGCCGCGTTTGACAAGATGATGGCGATGTTCACCGGCAACCCCGCGATGAAGGCCGCTCTCGAGGCTGACCCTGAGGCCTCCGCGCTCTTGGCCAACGCCAGCGGCTTTCCTCTGGTTCGCGGCCAGCGTCGGTCGCGACTGGTTGTCCAGCCCGCAGATGGCAAGATTCCCTACACCGCCGCAGCGCGCAAGGAAGCTTCAGGCGCGATGAGCCGCTCGTCGAAAGCCAACAATCCCGAAGAGCGTGGCCTCTCCGAGCGCTGTGTCGATTTGGGCGGGCAGCCGCCGATGGCGATGATGAACCCGTTCCAGCCACGCCAGTTCGTCCAGACGCCCAGTCATGTGGTGATCAACATCGAATGGGGCGACGAGGCGCGCCTCATTCCCTTCGCCGCCGCGCACGGTCCGGAAGCGCTGCATCCGTGGATGGGGGACGCCATCGCCCACTGGGAAGGCGACACCCTGGTGATCGAGACCACCGGCTTTTCCGCAAAGGACCGGATGCGCGGCGCGCTACCCACCAGCCTGATCCTCAACCCGGACTCGAAGGTGACCGAGCACTACACCCGCGTCTCGAAGGATGAGCTCCTTTATCAGTTCACCATCGAAGACCCGAAAATCTACACAGCGCCCTGGCTTGCCGAGTATTCGCTCTTCCGTGCGCCCTTCCGCATGTATCCTTCCAGTTGCCACGAAGAGAACTACTCCCTGCCCAATATCCTTTCCGGCCAGCGGGTCACCGACGCCCATCGCATCGAGGCGTTCAAATCGAGCGACGCCAACGGTGACGGCAAGCTCGACAAGGAGGAGTACAAGGTCTTGCTGACGACGTTCGGCGTGGCCAACCAGCTCGAAACCTTGTTCGCCCAGCGCGACGCCAACAAAGACGGCTTCGTCTCTGCGGAAGAATACAAGAATCCGCTGCCGTAACAGAATGAGAACCGGTGAGACCTTGAGATGAGTCCCCTCGATCATGCCCACGCGTTAGAGCCAGACCTCGCTGTCACGTCTGATGTCGAGAGCCTGGCCTGGCTCGAGGACGACGTACGTTCGATCGCCTGGAATGGCCCCTCCAGCCGGGTTTTCACGCCCTTTGGCGATTGCGATCTCAACGCGTCGATCATCTGTCATCTCGAGCGCGTGGTTCGTCGGCAACCGACGCGCACCGCGCTCGCGGATGGCGACATGTCGCTCACATTCGCCGAACTTTGGGACGGCCTCTCGGGCCTGGCCGAAATCATCGAAGCGCGAACCGAGCCCTCGGATCTGGTCGGCATATTGCTGCCAGCCTCGCCTCTGGCGCCGCTGGCGCTGCTGGCGTGTCTAGCGGCTGGACGCCCTTTTCTCGTCCTGGATCCCTCCTACCCGAGCGACTGGCTGGCGCAGGTGCTCGCAGATGCGCGGCCTGCGCTGATCATTCAAAGCGCGATGACCGCGCACACCCTTGAGCCGGGGGCCTCGACTGCCGCCGTCTTCCTTCTCGAGCATTTGCCCTCGGCGGCGCACACAGGCTGGCGACCTGCCGAATTCGGGCATGACGCACCCGCCTGCGTGATCTTTACGTCCGGCAGCACCGGTCGACCGAAGGGCATCGTCAACAGCCAGCGAAACCTGTTGCAGCGCGTGTCGCAGTCGATCAACGCCGCGCACATCAACGCAGACGATCGGTTACTAACTCTGGCATCGCTCTGCACCATCGTCGGCGTCAGGGACGCCATGACCGGCCTGCTCGCCGGCGCCGCCATACGCCTGGTTGACCCGCAACGCCTCGGCGCTCGCGAGACCCTTGCGATCATCCGTTCAGAGGCGATCACGATCCTGTTCGCATTTCCGGCCTTGCTGAGGTCGATCACGGCGGCGAGCACCGAACGCCTGGGCAATGCGCTCCGGCTTGTCCGGATCGGCGGGGATACGACGCTCTGGAGCGACATCGATCAGGTTCGCGCCAGGTTGTCACCCACGGCTTCGATCCAGCTCATCTATGCTGCGACCGAGGCGCCCATGATGCAGTGGTTCGTCGATGACGCCTGCCGGGGCGATGATGCGCGCATTCCGATTGGCTATCCGCTCCCTGGCAATCGCCTGGCGCTGGTCGACGAAAGCGGGCGCTCGACGCCGCCGGGCGAAATCGGAGAATTAATTGTCGCCAGCCCCTATGTGACACTTGGCGGTTGGGTCGATGGGCGCTTGTCCGTCGACGGGATCGAGCGGCGCGCCGATCGCTCCTGCCGGATCTTCCGCACCGGCGATCTCGCGCGTCAGCGGTCCGATGGTCTCATCGAACGAATCGGCCGCAAGGACCGGCAGATCAAGATCCGCGGCACCCGCGTCGAGCTGGAAGGTGTGGAGGCGGCCCTTCGCCAGCATCCCTTTGTGCGTGATGTCGGCGCTCTGGCCCGAACGAATGGAGCAGGCGGGGTGCTGACCCTGGTCGCCTATGTCAGCTCGAGTGACGGAGCGCCGGCTCACTTACTTGAAGAGCTGAGGGAGCTGATGCGCTCCGCGCCGCCAGTAATGCGGCCAACGCGCCTTCATCTCGTCGACGAGATTCCACGCCTGCCTAGCTCCAAACTGGATACCAAGGCGCTCATGGTTATGGACGCTGCTCACAGCAGGAGCGAGTGCGCCGCTGCGCCCCTCTCCTTCGGTGACGCCAGCAACGGCGATGAGATTGCGCACAAGGTGTCGCAGGTCTGGGAGGCCGTGTTGGGCTCGCCGGTCAGCGGACCCGAGGCGGATTTCTTCGACGCCGGCGGAGATTCCCTCAAGGCGATCACTTTCATGTTCGAACTCGAACGCGCGCTCGGCTTGGATCTTTCCGTCGGCTTGATCAACCAGGCCCCGCAGTTCGGGCAGCTGTGCGCAGCCTTAAGAGAGAGCCGTGCGCCGCGCCATGTTCCGCTCGTGTCCCTGAAAACGGGCGGAGGCCTGCCGCCCGTTTTCTTCATCCACGGCGTCGGGGGCAATGTCGTGGAGATTCTGCCGACCGCACGGCGAATGACCTATCCAGGCGCGGTCATCGGCATCCAGGCGCGCGGCCTCGCGGGCGAGGGCCCTCCGCATGCGAGTGTCGAGGCGATGGCTGCGGACTATCTCCGGGAAATAAAGGCGCTGCAGCCGCGCGGGCCCTACCACCTCTGCGGTTATTCCTTCGGCGGCCTGGTCGTGTTCGAGATCGCGCGGCGGCTGCGGGCATCCGGCGACGAGGTTGGCCTGCTTGGCCTGTTCGACACCATGATGAGCCCGGTCAGATGGCCCCTGCGCGCATGGCTTGCGATCATCGGACGGCATGTCACCCGCTTCTTCACAAGGATGGCCGCAAGGCTTCGCGGCCACCCCGCTCTGCCTCCTGCCGAAGGCCGCTCCACGCGCGCTATCCTCAAACCGTCCTCGCCGCACACTCTCAAGGTGACGGCGAGCGCGCTGCTCGCATCGGCGCGCTATCGCGCCGGGTTCTATGAGGGCGATCTGACGCTGTTCAGCCCGACAAATCGCGAACCCGGCCTGCCGTCTCTCGCGTCCATCTGGCGCAAACACGCCCGCACGGTGATTGTTGTCGAAACCGCGGGCGAGCACGCGACAATGCTGTCTGGGCCCAACGCTGGATCGACCGCCGCGTCGGTGACGCGCTGTCTGCCAACAAGTTGAGCCAGGCCGCGCCGGATCACCTCGGCCTCGTCGAGGGGACCCGTCTCAAGACTACCGTAGGCCTCGCGAAGTGAACCCGAGCGGGTTTGTTGGGCCGATCGAGCCCGCCGTCGGTCAGGCGAAAGCTGTGTTCCAGACAGATACCCAGCGAGCCCGCAGCGTGGATAACGCGAGGTGGCATGGCAAATGCCGTTGAAGATTAGGCGCGTTGTCGATCGCCGTGGAGCTCACGAGAAAGCGCGGCGCCGACGCTGGTGCGGCGGCCTTTGGCGCGAACGCGGCGAAGACCGAGACGCGTACGATGTTGGTCGCCGCTAAGAGGCGCAGGCATTCGCTTCGCCTGAACGGCATGCGGGCCGGAAGCACGAAGCTTCCGGCCCGAACGATAACGCTGGCGCCGCCAGGACAAATGATCAGTACTTGATCGTGGCCTCGATGCCGAAGGTCCGCGGTGGGTTGATGTTGCCATAGTCGCCAATCGTGCCGCGGTTGGCGGCCGAGATGCGGTAGACGTGCGTTTCGTCCAGCAGGTTGCGAGCCCAGATCGAGATGGTGGCCGAGGGGCCGCCATTTTTCATGTTGATGCCCGCAAGAGCGATGCTGCCGTTCACGATAAAGCTGGTGTCACCCTTCACCGCAACGTTCCGATTGTTCGCCGCCGTCGCGCCTGCCGAAGAGATATCGGCAAACTCCGTCGGGAAGGAGTATTGCGCGTCGGCGTAGTTCGCATCGAGATGGGTGCGCAGGGTCATTTCACCAATCGGCATCTCGTAATTTGCGAACGCGGAGGCAGCGTTCTCCGGCGTATAGATGGCCTGGACCGGGAACGGGTCGCCCGGTTGCAGAAAATTACCGGCGGCGGCCGGGAACGGGTACGGCGCAGGCGGGATCTTGACCTTGGTGTAGGCATAGGATGCGCCCACCGTCAGACCGTCAGTCACCTGGAGGGTCAGCTCGGCTTCGAGGCCGTCGATCTTGGACGTGCCTGGTGCGTTGGCCGTTTCCTCGAAGTGGGTGCCCGCGTTCGGACCCGTGACGGCGACGCTGTCGAAGTCGATCTGCGTGTTGTCGCGATCCATATGATAGACGGCGAGATTCAGGACCAGTCGCCGATCGAAGAAGGTCGACTTCAAGCCGCCTTCGAACGATTTGACTTCTTCCGGCTTGAACTCCGTGAACGCGGACGAGCGGGCGTTGGCGCCGCCGGCGCGGAAGCCGGTCGAGTATTTCCCGTAGACATTGACATCATCGCTGAGATCGTACGCGACAGTGACCAGCGGGTCGAACCGGCTGTCGTTATAATCCAGAGGGAAAAGCACGTCCTTGTTGTTCGCTCGATCCATGACGCCACTACGGGTGTCCTTGGTCCAGCGCCCGCCGGCCGTGATGTGCAGCGGGGCAAAGGGCGTCCAGGTCGCCTGGCCGTAGGCAGCGAAGCTGTCCGAGTCGGCGCGGGTGCGGCGGGTGATGAGGCGCGTCCGGTACTCCCAACCCTGGGTCGCGGAGGTGATGGCGCCTGTACCAAAGGTGCCGTTCGAGCTGCGGATGGTGAAACCCGTACCATCAGCGTTCCAGACGTTGGTGAACGGGGTGGCGGCCGATTCTTTGGCGTGTTCGGTGAAGTAGTAGAGACCCGCAACGTAGTCGATGGTCGAGCCGACCTTGCCGACCGCCTGGAATTCCTGGCTGTACTGGTACTGGTAGAGGTCCGAGAGGCTGTAACGGCCGAATTCGGCGCCGGGCGCGAAGACGTTTCGGGCTTCGATGCCCGAATTGTCCCACTGATTGGTGGCGACGGCGCGAGCGGCGGTGATCGAGCGCAGCTCAAGGTCTGCGTTAACTTCGTACTTCAGGGCCTGGGCGGCGCCGCCCGTCTTGTCGACGCTGGGCTGCTGCACCGTGCCAATGTCGGATACCGACTGAAGGTCCGTGTGGATCTTAACCAGCGGCGGGAGCGCGTTGATGAAGCCGGCCGGCGCGCCAGCCGCAGCCCCCGACCCGGCCGGGGTCACGACCGGAATTGAGGCGACCGGGCGAACGGTCTTGCCATTGACGTTGTAGCTCAGCAGTTGGCTGAAGAACGGGGTGTTCTCGTCCTTCGCATAGTCAACCGCGAGTTCGGCGCTGAAGCTATCGACCGGCTTCCACAGACCCGTGATGCGGCCGCCGGTGCGGTTAAACTGGTTCCAACCGGCCTGGCCGCTAAGCGGGTTCTTGGTGGTCGGGTCTTGATGCTGGATCACACCGTCGGCCTTGATCGACAGACCGCCGACCTCCTGGAAATCCTGGTGCACTTCGGCGTTGTAGGACCCGTAATTGCCGAAGCCCGCCACAGCGCGCCCGCCGAACACGCCGGTGGGCCCTTTGGTCACGATCGAAAGAGCGCCGCCTTCGGTGTTGCGGCCGAACAACGTGCCTTGCGGGCCACGCAGCACTTCAATGCGCTGGACGTCGAACAGGCCGGCGTTGAGGCCCTGTGTCCGCCCGAGATAGACGCCGTCGATATAGGTGCCGACGCCACTGTCGCGGGCAGTCTGGTTCTGGTCGAACGGCACGATGCCGCGCATGCCGATAGTCAGCGCCGACTGG
>JANMWT010000348.1:0-17478 GCA_031394145.1 Alphaproteobacteria bacterium
ACATCGCCGAGCATTTCCAAGTGCTGGTTGCGGATTTCAAGTGCGGCCTTGTGCTCACAGACTCAGGCAAGGTGCTAGGCGCCTATCCAACCCGGTAGCCCGAGCGACGGCATTGTCAGGGGAACCGGCTTGGGGCAGCCGGTCGGGACCGACGGATCAAGTGGCGATCGCTGCGCTTCCCTGTCCTTCCCGTTTGGAGGAAGGGCGCAAATCATTGCAGCCAGTAGAAGCGGCCTAACCTAGACAATCGCCACCGTCGATTGAATGTCGATCTGTCCGGTTAGCGATACCGCGAACAGAATTCAGGCGCGTGAGCCAAGCGGCCGGATGACCGAACGGGCCAGAACTTTCTCGATCCCCTGCCGCACGTCGCCGGCCGGACCTCGCCAATTCCGTAGCCTGGCGGGCCTAACCAGCGGCCCCGTCGCTAGCGCCGCCATCATCACTTCGTCGGCGCTTTCGCCTTCGCCGCTCGAGTCTGGAATGCCTTGTCGTCGTTGGCGCGGCTGATGACATATTGCCGGATGGTTTCGATCTGCGCCGGTGAATATTCACCTGCCCAACCGACCATTCCGTTGTCCTTTAGCAGGCCATCATGGACGATCTGCTGCCAACGCTTGGGATCGTTCAGCGCAACCGAATGGCGAATGTCGGACACCAGCGCCCCGGCAATCGCCCCAACCCCATGGCAGAAGACGCACTTGTTCGAATAGAGCGCGCCGCCTTCGGTGACTTGCGCCCCTGTACCCGTGAACGGTGGCGGGTCCAGCACCGCGTCGGTCATCGGCGGCGCGGGTGGCAGCGCAGCTTTGCCGTCGACACGGAACACCAGCATTCGACTGACGTTGCGAACGATGCCGGTCTTGCGTGACGTGTCGCCGGCGAACAAATCCCAAACGCCGCCCCATCCGGCCAACACTGCAACATACTGGACGCCGTTGACCGAATAGGTGATCGGCGCAGCGATGACGCCGGTTTGGGTCGGAAATGACCAGAGCTGCTTGCCGCTGTCGGCGGCATAGGCGCGAAACTCGCCGCCGGCAGTGCCCTGGAAAACCAGGTTGCCGGCAGTGGCGAGCGTACCGCCATTCCATGGCCCAGGGTATTTCACCGTCCAGCGCGGCTTTTGCGCGACAGGATCCCAGGCGACGAGGGCGCCGGTGTTGGTCGCGGCGTTCGCTGCAGCGGTTTTTGGATCAACCGTCGCCGCTGTGGCGGAGAGATCGATGCCGATCTGGAAGCCGATCTTCGTCGGCTTCCAGTCCTTGCCCGCGCTGGCATAGAGGAACGCCGATTCATTGGTCGGGATATAAACCAGACCAGTTGCGGGACTGAAGGACATCGGGTTCCAAGTATGCGCTCCGGTCGCGCTGGGAAGGGCGATGAACGGCTTCCCGGTCACGTCGTAGCGCGCTTCAGGGTTGACGGTCGGGCGGCCAGTGACCGGGTCGAGACCCGATGCCCAGTTGACCGTGCCGAAGGCCTTGCCCGACAGAAACTTGCCGGTCTTGGCGTCAAGCACGTAAAAGAACCCGTTCTTGGGCGCGTGCATCACAACGCGATGCGGCTGGCCGTCGATCGGTAACGTCGCTGCGATGATCTGCTGGTCAGAATCAAAATCCCAGCGATCCTCAGGCGTCTCCTGGAAATGCCAGGCATACTCGCCCGTGTCGGGATGGATGGCGACAATCGACGCCGTATAGAGGTTGTCGCCTTCCTTGGTATTGCGCGCGGCCGGGTTCCAGGGCTCGGCGTTAGCGGTGCCGAAATAGACGAGATCGGTCTCGGGATCGTAGGTGATCGAATCCCATACCGTGCCGCCGCCGCCCTGCTTCCACCATTCGCCGCTCCATGTCTTAGCGGCGGCGTCGAGGTGCTTGCCTTCGGATGGTTTCGCCGGGTCGCCCGGAACGGTGTAGAAACGCCAGGCCTCCTTGCCAGTTTCGGCGTCGAAGGCGGCGAGATAACCCCGCGTGATGTATTCCGACCCTGCGGCGCCGATCAGCACCTTACCTTTGACAATGCGCGGCGCACCCGTGATCGCCATGTGCGAGGCCGCCGGGACGGTTGTCTTGTCCCACACGACCTTGCCGGTATCGGCGTCAAGCGCAACGAGGTGTCCGGCGATCGTGGCGACATAGACCTTACCTTTGTAAACGGCGACGCCGCGATTGACCGCGTCGCAACAGACGTCGACCAGTTTCTCGCGCGGCACCTCAGGATCATACGACCACAAAGCCTTGCCGGTGGCGGCGTCATACGCCTTGACCATGCTCCAGGCCGTCGAGACGTACATGACGCCGTCGACAACGATCGGGGTTGCTTCCTGGCCGCGCGCGGTATCAAGATCAGACGACCATTCGAGGCCCAGTCCGGCGACGGTCTTGTCGTCGATCTGGGTCAGCGGAGAAAAACGCTGTTCGTCGTACGTGCGGCCGTAGGACAGCCAGTTGGCGCCGTCCTTTGCTGCGGCCAGCAGCCGAGCATCATCGACATTGGCGTTCTTTGCGCCGACCGCAGGGCTCTCCTGCTTGGGCGAACAGGCCGCGAGGGCCAAGAGGCCCATCGCCAGCGCAACTGGAATCGATCGACGCATGATTTCTCTCCTCGGACTGTGCTGACGTTGCAGCACGGGCGCTTGCCGATGATCGGAGGAGGAGACTGTCGATCGGCAGCGCGGTTCGTTGCCGGTGACATTGATGCAGCCCAGAGGGATTGTCGATCCCTCGCGACCGGCTTTGGTTGGGACCGCCCAAACCGATCACGTCGACAGCCCGCGCGACGTTGCCGGAGGGTCGGGCGAAGGTCCACGAGGTCACCGAATGGGGCGCCGGGCTCAACCGTCGCCGCAACATGAGGCGCGACCAGAGCGCGCCAATCCGGCCGGTCAGTCGCCCCTCATGATTCGGATGGAGGTCGCCGCAATCCGATCCTCACTGGATACCGCTGATTAGGCCCACAACGCTCTTGCGTGTCTCGTCGAGCACATCCTGCATGGCTGCTTCCTGGGCATCGAGTTGCTGTTTGCGAAAGCCCGCCCGCACTTGCGGCCTCAGCCCGAGTTCCATGAGCTGATCGTCCGCCCGCGCGTAACGCGGCCAGTCAGGGGCGCCATCGCATTGCGGTTTGCCAGTCTTGGCGAACGTCACCCAGCAGGAATGCATCATGCGCGTTGCGGCGCGGTCCTCGTCCGAAAGCTGAAGCTGAGGATAGGCCTTCGCCCAATCGTCGAACACGTAAGAGGCATCGTCGCCATGGGCCGCGCCGCGCACCTTGCCCCGGTTGGCGCTGCGCACATAGGAGAAGAGGTAGAGATAGGTCGGCGCACCCGTCTCCGTCTTCGATGCGATCCAGCGGGCCGGCGCACCGACATGACTGTCGGTGTAGAGCGCATAGGCAAGATCATCACCGGCCTTGCCCTCGCTGGCGTAAGCAGCCTTCACATCGTCCCGGGTTCGGTCGATCACAGCTTGGCGGCCATAGCGCAGCGAAGATCCATCGAAGTCCGTCGAGCCGATCATCAACGGGACGTCGGCTACGCGGCCAGCTGCGAATGCCGTCGTCGCATTGTCCTGCGCCAGCCGCCCGTCGATGCTGTAGGCGCCGAACCACGGAAGTTTGTCAGGCGAGAGGGCGCGCAGCTGCTCGGCCGTGGCGTCCCTGCCCGGCAATCCCGCCTGGCTCGCCAGCCAGCTTCCGACCTCCTCCATCTCAGCCTGGCTGAGCGGCGAGAACCAGCCATTGCCCGACTCAACGATTGCCTTGTCGAACAGGCCGCGAGCCGATGGCAAGGTGAGGATCTGCAGGATGGACGCGCCGCCGGCCGACAACCCGAACATCGTCACATTGCCCGCGTCGCCGCCAAACGCCGCGATGTTCTGTTTCACCCAGTGCAACGCCGCTATCTCGTCCATGGTCTGGAAACGCCCCAGCGGCTGGCCGGGCTTCGCTTCTTTCGTCAGCGCCGGATGCGCAAAATTCCCCAACGTCACTTGGCGATAATCGAAGGTCACGAGGATGACGCCATCGCGTGCGAAGCTCGCTCCGTCCCAAAGCGGGTTCGAGGCAGCGCCAAGCGGATTGAACCACACCATCACCGGCGCACGTTTGGCATTTGCAGGCGCCCAGATGTTGAGGTTGAGGCAGTCCTCGCTTGATCCTCCGGCCATCGGCACATTCAACACGATGTCATAACCGAGCCCCGACATCAGCTTGGCCTGCGCCACCTTGGTCGTATCGAAGGCGGGGCAAGCTGCTCCGAACTTCGTGGCGTCGCGCCTGCCCTGCCACCTGGAAGGCGGCTGCGGCGGCATCCAGCGCAATCGGCCAACCGGCGGAGCGGCATAGGGAATGTCTTTGAAGACGCGGATCCCGTCCGACAGACCGCCGACAACAACACCCTGTTTCGTCGCGACCTGCAGACGATCTGGAGAGATGAGCGGCTCACTGCTGACGCAGCCGGCGACAATCAGGACCAGGCCGAACATCAGGGAGGAAGAACGTTTCAAGGCACTCTCCTTTCTTGCTTCGGGCGCGGCGAAGCGTTTCGGCAAGCATCCACTTTTGCCGAGCAGGCATTTGGCTGAGGGGGTCGGAATCAGAAGGCTGCGCGCTACATCTCCGCGCCCTTGGATTTCAGATACGCGACGATGGATCCCTGATCGCTATCAATCGCGAACTGCAGCGGCGTCAGCGTCTCGCCCCCGAAGATGCCCCACGGCGCAGGCCGCGGCGAGGCGAGATGCACATCGGCGCCGTGCTCCACGAGATATTTCACAACCGCTTCGTGACCTGTGCGTGCAGCGGCGGCCAGCGGGGTGCCGAAGCCAGGCGCGGCGGCGTTGATCACTGCTCCATGCTCGACCAGCGCAGCGACTGCAAAAACATGCCCGCGCTTGGCGCCAGCCATCAGCGCATTGCCCTCTCCGGGTGAGATCAGGTTGACATCGGCGCCATGCTTGAGAAGCAAGTTGAGCATTCCCATGTCTTCCGACCGTGCTGTAATGGCCAGAGCGGTCAATCCGTCACCCGTCTGGGCGTTGGCGCTGGCGCCAGATGCGAGCGCTTGTTTCGCGCGGGCGAGGTTCCCGGACCAGACAGCGCCGAGAAGATCTGCGTCAGCCGAGCCCTGCTTCGATGAGGCGGAGTCGTTCCTGGCGTTCACCTCGCGGGGAGGTTGTGCGACCCAGACAACACATCCTGTGGTGAAGCAGGCCGCCGCTGCGACAAAGGCGCCCGCGACCACTCGTCGAGTGCTGGGCAATCCGCGCTTCAGCATGGCGATGCGTTGCTTCAGGGGATACGCCCCACCCGCCGGCCAGTAACAACCGAGCGGAAGATAAGAAGGCGCGATCTGCGCCTTCAGGATTGCCTCCGCGTAGCGCCGCCGCGCTTTCGGGAATTTCGACATGACTGCGGCATCGCACGCCAGCTCCTGGTCGACCCGCATCAGGGTGGCGGCGAGATGGACAAGCGGGTTGAACCAGTTGAGGCATTGAACCATTGCGGCGAGGCCATTGATCATCGGATCATGTCCGCGCAGATGAACGCGCTCGTGCGTCAGAACCATGTCGCATTCTTCAGCATCGAACCGCGCCTCGAAATCGCTCGGCAAGACAAGTTTTGGCCAAATGACGCCGACGATCGCAGGGCCAATTCCGAAGGCATCTGAGCGGAAGACGCCCTTCCCCTCGCACCGCAGTTTTCCGAGCGACTCGGTGAAGGCAATCTGCCGCCAGGCCAGCACCGTCAGCGCCAGAACGACACCGGCAATCCACAGCGACAGGATTAGAATGGACGCATCAGGTCGCCCACCGATCGGCAGCGTCGTCGCAAGCCAGTCTTTCGCGGCAACCACGCCCGAAGCGACCAATGGCTTTGCAGCCAGAACGCCAACAATGATCTCCCGAACCGGCAGGAGTGCGGCGACTATTGCGGCTGGAACAACCAGCCAAAGAGCATAGGCCACGCGTGCGCCGAACAAGCTGCGCATCGCCGCCCGCAAGGCCAGCACCACGAGGATCGCCGCACTGGCTACGAAGCTCAACTTCGCCAGCAAGAGGAGCCACTCAACCGCCATCGTCGAGCTCGCTCACCAATCGCTTCAGCTCCGCAATGTCCTGCGCGCTGAGCTTCTTATGCTGGGAGAAATGCGTTACCAGCGGCGCGAGCTTGCCATCGAACATCCGGTCGAGCAGCCCCTGGCTTTCCTCGTGCACCCAGTCAGCGCGCTTCATCGCGGGCCGGTAAAGATAGCGACGTCCGTCCTTCTTGGCCACGATCGCCTTCTTCTTGAGAAGCCGATTTATCAGCGTCCGCACAGTCGCTTCGGTCCATTGTTGATCCTCCGCGACGAGACCTGCGATCGCCTCGGCCGTCATCGGGCTCTGCTTCCACAGCGCCTCCATGATCACGCTTTCAGCCGCGCTGATTCCCACCGACCATCTCCGTTCGTCGGCTAACTATTACGTATGTAATAGTTGGAGTCAACCCAGACGTCTGGCGATGCGCTCATCTTCACAACCCGCGTGAACGCGTCTCTCGTCCCGGCGTGGGCGTCCGGCCGCACATCGCCGCATTCAGTCGCCCGCTGCGAGCATGGCTCAGCTCTTATATCTCGCGCGATCCGTCGCAAGACCATCGCGTTGAAGCCCAACGATAGCGGCGGCCAGCGCGCGGTGATCGAGCGCGACAGCGGGCGAAGGTCCAAGCTCTCCGGAAGCGATGAGCAACGCAAGTCCGTGGACCTGCGCCCATGCCGCCAACGCGACGACGCGCGCCTCGTTGCCGCGGATCATCCCTTGCTCCTGCCCGGCTCGCACGAGCGACTCCAGAACGCCGAAGGCGTCCAACGACGCTTCGAGGAGAGATGGGTAATCACCTTTGGACGCGATCAGGCCGCCGAACATGACCTGGAGGTGTTCGGGAAAGCTGACAGCGAAGTCGACATAAGCGATCCCGCTGGCCAGCAGGGCTTCGACCGGATCATCGAGATGCGTCTTGCTCGCTGCCCTCATCATGTCCGTCAGCGTGCGGAAGCCCTGTTCCGCGATCGTCGCCAGCACGCTCTCCTTGTTGGGAAAATGGCGATAGGCGGAGGTGTGGCTGACACCGGTTGCGCGGGCGACCTCGCGCAGGCTCAGGGCCTGCGCTCCGTTCGCTGAGATCTGAGCCAGCGCCTCCGCGAGCAGCGCTTTTTTGAGGTCGCCATGATGATACGGCCGCTTCGGGGTGGGTTTCGCCTTCAGCTTCACGCGCATCTCTCTCTGTTCGATTTCATGTTGACACTGGAAACTTCGTCTGACAACTATGTTTCCAGTGTTAACATTCAGCTGACGATCGCGCGGCTGTGCAACGGGAGCCGCAAACAATGCCTTCCAGGACCATCGTGCTCATCGCCTGGTTTTGCCTCGCCCTGGCTGGCTGCGCAGCTGTCGGCGTTGCGACCGCGCCCAAAAAGCTCGCCAGCGCGTCTCGAACCACAGCAGCCATCAAGGCCGACGACCTCTTCTGGGCGACCTTCCATTCTGGCGCCTACGAGCGAATTCCATTGGCGCTTCAGGCCGAAACCGGCGCCTACCTTGCGAACCCGGGCGATCATCTATCCGCCGCCCATACCGGATGGCTCCATATCTGGCGATTGTCGGAGCGGCAGCGGATGGCGACCCAACAGGCGACGATAACGGATGATGCAACCCTGTCGCGGAAGTATTTCGAGGAAGCCGTCGCGCTGAACCCGAAAGATGCGCGCTATCGCGGCTTCCTCGCCAGCGCAATCCTCTCCGAGGGCAGCATCCACAAGGACGAGGCCGTCACCCGCAAGGGCTATTTCATGATGCTGGACGCAATTAAGGCTTGGCCGGAATTCAACCTCTTCACCGGCGGGTATGTGATGAGCTCACAGCCGGCCAACTCAGAGCGTTTCAAGCAGGCGGTGGCTTGGCAATGGGAGACCCTCGACCGCTGCGCTGGCGAAAAGGTCGACCGGCAGACGGCCGCCTTCGCCAAATATATGACGCTGGCGACGACCGAAGGGTCGAAGCGCGTCTGCTGGAATTCCTGGATTGCGCCGCACAATTTCGAGGGTTTCTTCCTCAACATGGGCGACATGTTGGTGAAGTCGGGCGACTGGCGGACCGGCCAGAAGATCTACGCCGATGCGAAGCTCTCGCCGACCTACGGCGACTGGAAGTTCCAACAGGTGCTCGATGCGCGCATCCGTGACGCCGAAAGAAACATCGCCAACTTCAATTCGACCGAGCCGACGGAAGACGCCAGGCGAATGATGAACACGACCACGTTTTCGTGCATGGCGTGCCATCAAAACTGACAGACTGCCCCGGCCCACAATGCGCCTGTCGCCACTCTACAACCGATCGGCAGGGCCTCGCCGAAGGCGTTCGTCGGCAATCTTGGGGCTTCAGCGGCCTGATTCGACGCCTACCAGTCCTTCGTCTGTCCGCTACGGGTCAGAACGCGCCGGCCATTCCGCCCTGCCCAACGGGCAGAGTATCGCCGAAATGGACGTTGGCGCTGGTCACGCGATTGCGCTAATTGCTGAGCAATCGCTGATCCTGAGGCTCACATGGTTGCACCTGCGAGCGCGCCGCGCTCGGTGCTTGAATATATCAAGACACATCTTCCTCTGACGCCGGTGCCGACGGTGCCTGAGGTCAGTATTCACACGGCTGGCCCCCGAAGCGGGCTGTGGCGAATGGCCGAGATGGATGCGGATGAATTCCCTTCGCCATACTGGGCGAGCTGGTGGGGCGGCGGGGTCGGATTGGCGCGGCATGTTCTCGACCATCCGGAAATCGTCGCGAACAAAAGCGTGCTCGATCTTGGGTCGGGTTCGGGGCTCGTCGCGATCGCCGCCGCCAAGGCTGGCGCCACGGACATATTCGCCGCCGATATTGACCGTTATGCGATTGCAGCCACGCGGCTCAACGCCGCCGCGAACAATGTCCAGATATCCCTGATGGCCGCGGATCTGACCCTTGGCGCCCCGCCAGACGTCGACGTCGTCCTGGTCGGGGATCTCTTCTATGAGGCGGAATTAGCAAAGCGCGTCACGACATTCCTTGCACGATGCATCGCGGATCAGAGACATGTCCTGATTGGAGATCCGAGACGCACCCACTTGCCCGTCGCTCGCGTTCAGCTGATCGCCGAATACTGCGGTCCCGACTTCGGGACTGCTGGCAGCTTCACGTCACGCAACGGGGTCTACATGTTTCGGTCGCCGACGGATGCCTTTCAATAGACCGCTTAGGGCGACGTTCAGCTGTTTCTCCCTGCCCGGACAGCGCCGGAAAATCGGCGCAAGCGGTCTCCTGCAACCGTGCAGCTCTCCGCCTTTCAGACGGCTCAAGCGCGGCGCGCTTGTCTCCCAGACAATCCAAGCGCACGATCGGCCTACGCAATGGAGGGCTCCGAGACGGTTCGAGCGAACCGCGCCCATACCAACGCACGGAGCCTCACATGGCGGATTTCCTGACCATCCTTCACGAGTGCAAGGACTTCAAGACGTGGAAGGCCGGTTATGACGCCGATGCCTCGAACCGAAAGGCAGCGGGCCTTACCGACCTGATGCTCTGGCAGAATGCGGATGATCCCAATCGGGTCGCGCTCCTGTTCGGTGTCGGCGATCCCGCCAAGGCCAGGGCGATGGTTGCCTCGGACGCGCTCCGCGAGACGATGCAGCGGGCCGGCGTCGTCGGCGCGCCGATGATCTTGTTTCGCCAAGGCGAGTATGCGCACCGCGATGCGGCGAACTACCTGAGCGTCATTTGCAAGGTCAGCAGCATCGATACTTTCCGGAAGGGCTATGCGATGGACAAGGCGGACCGCGAGGCGGCGGGCCTCACCGATCTCGGGTTGATGCAGGGCGTCGATGCCCCTAACGACCTGCTCCTCCTATGGTCAGTCGGCGACACAGCCAAAGCGAAGGCGTTCCTCTCCTCGCCCAAGCTCGCCGAGCATCAGGTCAAGAATGCTGGCGTCGTCAGCGATCCGGTCGCGCGTTTCTGGGTGAAGTGACCTCGAAAGGTCGCGAAGAGCTGGACGACGACATTTCGGCTTGCCTCATCAGCGCATCCGGGAAGGAAACGCCGCGCGGGCAAAGCGACCTGATGCGCTTCAAGCTGTCAGCATCGCCTGGTCGCCATCCAGCACTTGCCGTCCACAGATCGGCCGGTCTGCTCCTAGGGAGACACCGCCGCCTTGACCGCGTTTGCTGCGGCCGCAAGTTCGTTTGCCGAAACCGAGGTGATCGTCTTCGCCTTCTCCATCGCGCGGATGCGGTTGATATAGATATCCAGCGCCTTCACGGCCTCGGCGCGGTCGGCGGGCTTGCCTTTGGCGCCATCCGCCTTGGCGTTCTTGCGCGTGATTGCCGCCACGTCGCCGCCGATCTTATCCACGTCCTTGTTCAGGCCGAGGAAGACGTAGGTCGAATCCTCGAGGTCCTGCGCCGCACGGCAGGCTTTCTTGCAGGGGTCTCCGCTGCCAATGTAGGACGCAGCCGCACGCGCCTTGGTCCGCCGCGCATCAGCCGCCTGGATATAGCCAGCCTTGAGATTTGCATCGGTCTGTGCGTTCACCGCCGACACATAAGCGACGTGCGTGGGATAGAGCTGGTTGATCACGGCGTCAGGGAAAGGCTCATAACGGCCATAGAGGAAGCAGAAGCTGTTGCCTGAGTTCTCACGCGTCGACAGCGAGGTGGCGACCGAGAACTCAGCCAGGCGAATGCCGCCCAGCGCATTGCCGCGCTCGTCGCGCTTGAGATCGTTGATCGTCCCCCTGGTCGCCGGCTGGCCGTTTCGGCCGGGGATGTCTCCCTCATGCACATAGATCTCGGCCTTGGGCGCGGTCGGCGGGGCGACGCCGGTCTTCACCCATTTGTCGATCAGGTCGTAGGAGGCGCCCAGCACGTTGTCGATCGGCGTGCGCGGGTATGTCGGATGATCACAGACTGCCGCCTCCCGCACGATGCCGTCCCGACGGTTGAGCGAGCCCGAGTTGAGACTGAGGTGTCGACCCGCGTGGCTCGCCCCCACGACTTCCCACTGGCGATACTTGTTGGTGTCGGGCTGGCGCGAGGGGACCTGACCGGGAATGTCGGTCTCCGAGAGAATCTTCATCACCGGCACCGGAATATCGTCGCGGATGCGGGCGCCGCCGATGAACACCAGATACGCATCGACCGGCGAACCCAACTGCCTGTGCAACGAGTTGATGTAGATGCCGAGCCGAGCCGCCGATTGCGATGCGCCGATAGCGATGAGACGTTGCACTTTCAGGTTGCCGAGCGGGTTGACGCCTTGGGGATGTTTGATGGCCTGCATGCCCTGGGCGAAGATGTCGTAGGACAGCGCGTCGTTGGTGATCGCGCCGCCATCCGTCACGTCCAGTGCGTCATAGCGCGTCGGGCTGTAGAGCTTGAGCCCGTTGGGCGGCTGCTGCACGCCGACGCGCTGCGCCGAAATGCCGACCCAGACATAGCCGCCGCGCACGATCTGCTCGAACGTCGCTTCCCAATGGGCGTCGAGGTCATAGCCTGCGGTGACGTTTTGCCACTCGGCCAGAACCGTGCCGTTGAACTTCTTGGGATCGATCGGCCGGCGCACGATCATGCGCGTGCGGTATTTATGGCCGGTGTCCTTCAGCGTGCCCTCCTGGCCATTCGGTGTATCGAACTGGCTCGCCGTTCCTTCGTAGAAATACTCCTCCTCGACATAGCCGACGCCGGCGAGGGTGTGGAAGGTGGTGAACCACGGATAGTCATGCGCCTTGTCGCCAAGCGCGCCGTGGATTGGGATGGGGCCGGTGACTTTGGGATTGGTCACCGTCGCCGTCTGCGCCGAGGCGCCAAGCCCTCCGATTGCGAGTGCGAGAACCATGGCGCTGCACAGACGCGCCAGAGGCCGGGCAACAAAGCGAGCGAGTTTCATGTGATCGCCATCCTGACTAGTGAGTTGCTTTTTCTTTGCCGCCAAGGATCACCCAGGTGCGGGGTCCCTCGTGCGCCGGGTTCGCATTCATCAGCGGCGCGATGCCGGGATCGGCCGTCTCGCTGATCTGTTCGCGGTGATCTCTCACCCAGTCGTGGCGCGCATCGTTGAGATGGGTGCGGACAACCGGACCTTCTGAAGCAAACTCCATCACTGGTTCGCTGGCGAGATCGTATTTCGGCCAGATCAGGCCGCCGGCCTGGCCCGGGTCCCCGGTCTTGGCGAAGGCGACCCAGTAGTTCTGCATCGATGCGGCGATCGCCGCATCCTGAGGATCGGCGGCGCTGCGGCCGAACACGTATCCGATCTCGCCGCCATGGGCGACGCCGAACGAGTCGGGCGAGCGCCGCGCCGGCGACAGGTAGGAGAAGTAATAGCGATAGGTGGTTGCGCCATTCTTCGTGTGCCAGCGCGCCATCTCGCGATCCGCCTCGCTGATGAAGTAATCGGTCACCATGTCATTGATCGCCCGCTTGGCGTCGGCGCCATATTCGGCCGGCAGCGGTCCCAGCTTGGCCAGCCGCGCAGCCGGATCGGCGGTGGCCCAGAGGCTCGCCTCGTTGCTGTTGCCGCCGAGCAGGAGCGGCACTTTCATCTCGCGTTTTTCCGAGAAGGCGGTTCCGCTGTCGCGTTGGACCAGCTTGCCGTCGGCGATGGGCTGGGTCTCGCCCACCTTCGTGCCGCCCTGCATGTCGGCCCAGGGTATCTTGCGCATGGCGGCGAGCGCTTCGGCCGTATCGCCCGTGATGCCTTTCGCCGCGAAATAGCCCGCGCCGACCTTCTCTGACTGGGCATGATTGAAGACGGGCGCAAGACCGAAGCTCGATTCTGCGATCATCTTCCGAAACAGGCCGTGCGCCGCATCCACTGTAAGCAGGTACATATTGGAGACGCCGCCGGCGGATTCGCCGAACACCGTCACGTTGGCCCTGTCGCCGCCGAAGGTGCTGATATTGGCCTGCACCCACTTCAGCGCGGCGATCTGATCCATCAGACCGAAATTGTCGACCGCCTCGCCTCTCGGCGCATTCTTGGTGATCGCGGGATGCGCGAACCAGCCGGCGCGACCCATTCGATAGTTGATCGAGACATAGACGACGCCCTTCTTTGCGAAGGATGTGCCGTCATACTGGGAGCCCGAGCCGCCCGTGAAGCCGCCGCCGTGGATCCAGACCATCACCGGCAACTTCGCGCCCGGTTTGGCGTCAGCTGGTTTGTAGATGTTCAGATAGAGGCAATCTTCATCGCCGGCCGGAGGCGCTGTGCAGCTCTTGCCGAAAGCGGATGCGTCGCGCACGTCTTTCCAGGCAGCGACAGGTTGCGGCGCGCGCCATCGCAAATCGCCAACCGGCGGCGCGGCATAAGGAACGCCGCGATAGACTGCGATGTCGTCGAACCGGAGACCTTCGAGCTGGCCGGCGGCGCTTTTCACGACGCCTGCCTTGCCCGTCGGCGTCGGTGTCGGCGTCGGCGTCGGAGCCGGCGCAGCAGGCGCGCGGTTGGCGGCCGTATTCTGCGACCATGCCGGCGCACTGATTGCGAGGAGAGCAGCGCCAAGCGTTGCAACAACCGCAGCAGCGAAGCGGCCTTTGCGCTGCGCGCCGCGTTCGAAGCCGGCTTTCATGCCCACTCTCCTCCCTGCTCGTTCTTTTTATGCGCCATCGTTGTCGTTCATCATTTTGATAGTCAATCCTCGCGCTGGACACATCCGCGCGTTCCGGCGCGCGTTCCGGCGCGCATTCGGGCGCGGGTTCGGGCGCGCATTCGGGCGCGGCGGTTCTCAGCCGAATTCGGCGCGCAGTTTCTGCTTGTCAATTTTTCCGGTCGCGGCGATCGGCATGCTGGCGAGCCTGATCACAGCGTATGGCATCCACCACGGCGGCACGCGGCCCCGCAGCGGTGCGACGATCTCTTCATCGCTCACGGTGCACGCATCTCTGACCTCGACGACGAGAACCGGCCGCTCTCCCCATTTCGGATCGCTGCGCGTCTCGTGCTGTTGCTGCCGGAGGGCTGAATTATGGACGACAACATCCGGACCCGCGCCCCTCACAGGGACGCGGGAGGATGAGTTGGGGGCGCGACTCTGGAGCCGGCGTCAGTCCGCCACGTGCGTCAGCCGCGCACGCGTCTTCGAGCCGTCGGCGGCCGTCGTGGTGAGCCAGACGTCCTTGCCCGCCCATTCTAAGTCACCCGTCGGAGGCGCAGCGCCAGCGCTCATCAGAGCAGGATCTTTGGAGACGACGCGGTTAAAGGTAATCTTGGCTCCGTCGAGTTTGTATGTACCGGCGTTGCCCGCGAACGGGGTGAAGGCTGCGACCGTCTCCGCGTCCGTCGGCTTGGCGCTGAGCGCGGGTCTCGGCTTGAAGCTCGTGACGGACGTTACCGAGTAGTGCGTCTTGGTGAAAATATAGAGGCTGGGCTGCACGTCAGTTGTATGCTTGCCCTTGTCCGCTCCAGCGCTGACCTCAACCTCTATGCGCTTCCATACGCCAACGAGCGTCGGCGCGGCCGCCGGCTTTGCTGTCGGCGCGGCGGGCTTGGCGACGGGCGCAGGCGTTTGCGCGAAAGCGACCAGCGGCAGCGCAAGCGCAAGCGCAGCCAATGCAACAGTTGCGAGTTTCATGGATATCCCCTGAGACAATTCGTTGAATGAAAACGAACAGGCGCCAGTCGGGAGACTGCTGGCTGAGCTCAGCGCGTCGCGACGATCATGACACAGACAAGCCAGGCGAGCCAGAGCGGCCCGGCTCAGAGCGGCCCGGCTCTGCGAGTGGCTGGGTCGATCCACTCCAGTTGTCCTGAAAGAGCGATCACGGCTGGTGATCGCCTCTAAGCCGCCGTCGGCAATCGTCGCCCCCGAGTTGCTCGCTGAGGCGTAAGCGGGCAAACCTACCGAGACGGGGCCGAAGTGCCCCTCGGGCCATTCAACGAGGCGACACAGGAGGACTTCACGTCGATGGCGAACGGAACCACGCGCCGCGCAGTGCTGGGCACGACTTCGATGGCGGCGATGACGCTGGCGCTCGGCGGACCCGCATTCGCCAAGAGTCCAAAGCTTCCGAACATCGTATTCATTCTGGCGGACGACCTGGGCTATGCCGACATCGCGTCTTACGGACGTCCGGACCTCAAGACGCCGAACATTGACCGGATCGGGGTAGACGGCGTCAAGCTTACCCAAGCCTACGCCAACTCTGCGGTCTGCACGGCGAGCCGCACAGCGCTCATCACCGGGCGCTATCAGTATCGACTGCGCATCGGCCTGGAGGAGCCGCTAAGGGCCCAAAACCGGGAGGTCGGCTTACCACCGGATCACCCCACGCTGCCGTCGCTGCTGAGGAAGGCCGGATACGGCACGACGCTGGTCGGCAAATGGCACCTCGGCAGTCTGCCGAAATTCGGCCCACTGCAGAGCGGCTATGATCACTTCTATGGCTTCCGCAGTGGCGCCGTCGACTATTATTCTCATCAGGGCACCGATCACAGAGACGATCTCTGGGACGACGATGTCGCCATCCACCAGACGGGATACCTTACCGCCTTGCTTGGTCAGCGCGCCGTCGAGGTGATCAACGGCTATGCCAAGTCAGGCAAACCATTCCTGCTGAGCCTGCACTTCAATGCTCCGCACTGGCCGTGGGAAGCTCCTGGCGATCAAGCAGAATCCGACCGTCTTGCAAAGGGAGATCTGTTTGACTTCGACGGCGGCGCCCAGCGCACTTATCAGAAAATGATCGAAGCGATGGACGACCAGGTCGGCCGCGTGCTGAAAGCGCTGGACTCCAATGGGATCGCGGGAAACACGATTGTGATCTTCACCAGCGACAATGGCGGCGAGCGCTTTGCAGACACCTGGCCATTTTCGGGCAAGAAGACCGAACTTCTCGAGGGGGGCCTACGTATTCCAGCTGTGATCAAGTGGCCGGGGCACATTCCGAAGCGACGCACGTCTGAGCAAGTCGCGATAACCATGGACTGGTTGCCAACCTTGCTCGCCGCAGCCGGCGCAGCCGAAGACCCTGCCTATCCTTCAGACGGCATGAACCTGCTGCCGGTTCTCACAGGCATGACAGCGATCACACCACGCAAGCTTTTTTGGCGCTTCAAGGCCAACGCCCAGCGTGCACTGCGTGATGGCGATCTAAAGATTCTCAAAATCCTGGACAACAGTTTCCTGTTCAACGTCGTGGACGATCCGCTGGAACGCGCCAACCTGAAGGCACGCATGCCAGATATCTACAAGCGGATGTCGATGGACTGGGACGCATGGGACCGGACGATGCTGCCTGAAGTGGAGGACAGCAACACGGCTGGCATCGACGGATCGCAGCAGGCGGATCACATCGGCGCTTCGCAGGCCAGCTCCCACCCAGACACCAATCCGGCCTGGCCACCCGCGGAGACCAAGTCCCAGTAAGGGGCATACTCCTGGCGTCATTGAACCCCGGCCGCGAATCGATGAACCGGGCGAGGTCCGACCAAACCGATGACAGATCAACGAAAGCCACTGTTCCCACTCCCATTCCGCGGCGTCATCTCACTTGCGCCGGGTTGCGCCCGCGCGAAGGGATCAGAGGTGGGTTACCCTGCAGATTTCCGTCGAAACTTTGTCGCGCGGCGATAGTCTGCACCACCGAACACGGGAGACGGGTTTGTATCAAGCGCATCTGAAGGAGTCCTATTTCCCGTCCCACGGAGGCCCCTCGCCTGCGGCTCTGACAATCGGCGACATGCTCCGCGCATCGGCAAGGGCGTCGCCCGAGCAGGCCGCATTGAAAGAGCTCGGTTATGATGGCGAGATTAATCGCACCTGGACATATTCTGAACTGCTTCGTGACGCCGAGCGCCTCGCGCGAGCGCTGGCGACGCGGCACGCGGAGGGCGCGCGCATCGCGGTCTATGCCAACAACCTGCCCGAATGGATCCTGCTCGAACTTGCTTGCGGTCTGGCGGGCGTCACGCTGGTAACTGTCAACCCGGCCTATCAGAAGCGCGAGCTGAAATACGTTCTGGAGCAGTCGCGTTCAGAGGCGATCTATTACGTCGCCAGCTTTCGCGGCAATCCGATGCAAAGCATTGCCGATGAGGTCTGCGCCGAGATTCCGGCGATCATGCATCGCATCCTGCTCACCGATCATTCCAAGCTGTTTGCCGGCGAGGGCGCCGGGGAGTTGCGCGCGCCAAAGCCCGGCGATCCGGTCCAGATCCAGTACACATCGGGCACCACTGGCTTTCCCAAGGGCGCGTTGCTGCATCACAACGGCCTGGTCCGCAACGGGATCGACGCCTTGCTGCGCGGCGGAGTGACCCGCGGCGGATCATTCGTCCACAATATGCCGCTATTTCATACGACTGGCTGCGCCATCCTTGTGCTCGGAGGGCTCGGTGTTGGCGCGACGATGCTGCTGGCGCCCATGTTCGATCCCGTAATGATCGTGAAGGTCATCGAGCGAGAGAAGAC
>JANMWT010000352.1:0-2265 GCA_031394145.1 Alphaproteobacteria bacterium
TAGAAATATTCCATATGCTTGAACTCGGTTTTCGCCGCGGAAAACAGTTCCTCGACCTGCGCGATGTGGCCGTCCATCGACCCGCCGATGTCGAAGAAGATCAGAACCTTCACCGCGTTGCGGCGTTCCGGGCGCATGTGAACGTCGAGGTAGCCGTGGTTGGCGGTTTCCTTGATCGTTGTATCCAGATCGAGTTCATCCGCAGCACCGGTGCGCGCGAATTTACGCAAGCGCCGCAACGCGATCTTGATGTTGCGGATTCCGAGTTCGACATTACCGTCGAGATCCTTGAACTCGCGGCGATCCCACACCTTCACCGCGGAGAAATTGCGGTTCTTGTCCTGGCCGATGCGGACCCCGGCGGGGTTGTAGCCGTAAGCGCCATAAGGGCTCTTGCCGCCGGTGCCTATCCACTTGGACCCGCCCTGATGCCGACCCTTCTGCTCCTCGAGGCGCTTCTTGAGCTCCTCCATGATCTTGTCCCAGCCGCCGAGCGCTTCGATCTGCTTCTTGTCCTCCTCGGAAAGATGCAGCTCGGCTGCGAGGCGCAGCCATTCCTCCGGAATCTGCGCATCGAGCGCGTCGGTCGTCAATTCGAGACCTTTGAACACATGCCCGAACACCTGGTCGAACTTGTCGAGGTGGCGCTCGTCCTTCACCAGACACGTGCGCGCTAGGTAATAGAAGTGTTCGACACGGGCCTCGGCCAGATCCGCCTGCAGCCCCTCCATCAGCGCCAGATATTCCATCAGCGTCACCGGCAGGCCGGCACTCCTCAGTTCGCGGAAGAAGCTGATGAACATGGGAACCACCGGAGATCGAGCACGGACTGACGAGGCAGAAGGGCGGGCGCCTCGCAGATCAGGTAGCCGACATTGCCAGCGCCGTCACCGGGGAATGCTGGATGGGGTGCCGCTCTGATCCGTCGCATCGGGCCGCGTTCAGCGCCTGGGCGGTTCGGCGCTCAAGGCGGCGACAACCGCCTGGGTGCGGGAAGCGACGCCGAGTTTTCGCTTCACCCGCTCGACGTGATAGTTCACGGTCTTGGCCGACAACTTCAAGATTTGGCCGATCTGCCAGTCGGATTTGCCTGCGGCGATCCAGTGCATGACCTCGAGCTCGCGCGGGGTCAGATCCGGCAACGTACGCCGCCGGCGATGGCCGGCGAGTTGATTGTAGAAATATAGGCTCCCCGCCGACAGCGACGCCCGGGTCGGCGCCGACAAGTCGCAGCTTCGACCGGCGAGGCTGACCAGACCCATGTGCGTGCCGAGGCTGGCGATCGGTACGGCGAATCCGTCGAGCATGTCGTGGCTCGCCGCATGGGTGAGAACGCGGCGTTCGCGCGGGGCGAGCTTTCGCCGCTGCCCGATATCGGACCAGGCGAACGGTTGGACGGCGACGACCGCTTCCCGCAGGACGGGGTCGCACGAGATGAAGCTTGCGGCGAGATACTCTCGGAGCCACTCGACCGGCCGTGTGTTGACCAGGACATTGTCGGCCGAAAGCTGGTCGGATCCGGACCAGCGGATGCAGGCGATGCTGGTGAAGCCAGCGACAGCAACGTAGTCGGAAAACCGTTCGACGAGCTGACCTTCGTCCGTGATCGCCGTGCAGTCCTGCACCAACGCGAGCAATTCCAGCTCACGCTTGGCCAGCTCGGTCTTTGGACGTGTTCTCGCAACGCGTCGAGGAGGTGGCATCACGCTCCCAATGATAGAAGACGGCTCTTTCCCGCATGCGTGGTAAAATCCTACCGCCTAGTTATACTCAGCCTGCGGAAAGCCGCAATCGTCCATGCCGCCATGTGGGGCGCATGCAACCTCATGCTGTCGGCAGGTTCGCCGCAGCGAGCAGGCCGACCTTTTCCCCCGGCTCGATGCCGGCGAGACGTCCGACATCGTCGAGCGACGCGGCCCACACATTGGCCGGGCTCGGCAGCCGGCATTGTCCCGCGCGCGATATTGGAGTTGGTCCGAACGGGAGCAGAATGCGTTGCTCCTCGGTCCAGAAATAGACGAGGCCCAACTGGCCGTTGATCACCGCGGTGCGATCCCGTCCGGCATGCACGGGGATCTCGAAATGCAGGCTGTCGCCCCAAGTCTCAGCGGTCGCGTAGAGCGGCAATGCGCGCCAGATCAGATCAGCGGTTAGACTGGAAGCGAGCGTAAGGCGTATGCGCCGGTCGCCGATCGTGAGAACGGCAACCCTCTCCGAATCGGCGGGCAGATGAGTCTGTCGGCCCGTCGATCGCACCGGCGGAGC
>JANMWT010000456.1:0-2689 GCA_031394145.1 Alphaproteobacteria bacterium
ATTCCTGACCAGTTACACGCCCTACCAGCCCGAGATCGCGCAGGGCACGCTGCAGACCCTGTTCGAATTCCAGACCCAGGTGGCCGCCCTGACCGCCATGGATGTCGCCAACGCCTCGATGTATGACGGATCGACCGCCTGCGCCGAAGCTGCGGTCATGGCCTGCCGCGTGACCAAGCGTTCGACAGTGGTCCTCTCCGGCGGCCTTCATCCCCATTATGCCCAGACCACCCGTACGCTCTGCGAGGCGGCCGGCATCAAGGTGATCCAACAGGCTCCCGCCGTCGACGGCGAGCTGCGCGTCGCCGACGCCGTCACCGAGGATATCGCCTGCCTCATCGCCCAGAGCCCCAACGTCTTTGGCACGGTGACGGATCTTGGGCCCGCCGCCGACGCTGCTCACGCAAAAGGCGCTCTCATGGTCTCTGTATTCACCGAGGTGGTCTCGCTCGGCTTGGTCAAGCCGCCCGGAGAAATGGGCGCCGACATTGCGGTCGGCGAGGGCCAGTCGATCGGCGTGCCGCTCGGCTTTGGCGGCCCCTATGTCGGCCTCTTCGCCTGCAAGTCGAAGTATATTCGCCAGATGCCGGGCCGCCTCTGCGGCGAAACGCTTGACGCCGACGGCCGCCGCGGCTTCGTGCTGACCCTCTCCACCCGCGAACAACACATCCGCCGCGACAAGGCGACGTCGAACATCTGCACCAACTCCGGCCTTTGCGCACTCGCCTTCACCGCCCACATGACGCTGCTCGGCGAGAAGGGCCTCACGCAACTCGCCCGCCTCAATCATGACGCGGCCTGCGACCTCGCCGATGCGCTCGGCAAGGTGAAGGACGTTAAAGTGGTGACCCCGCGCTACTTCAACGAGATCGCCTTCCGCACGCCTCATCCAGCCGACAAGGTTCTGTCCGGCCTGGAGGAGCGCGGCGTCATCGGCGGCGTGCGCGCCTCGCGCCTGTTCCCGATCGGCAAGTATGACGACATCATTATCGCCGCCGCGACGGAATGCACGACACAGGCGGAGATCGACGCCTATGCGGCCGCTCTCTGGGAGGTCCTGAAATGACCATGAACGCGACAGGCCGTCCGACATCGCTTGCCGCCACGGGGGACGCGTCCACTGCGACCGTCTCCGGCAGCCAGGGTCTCCTGCAGGCCGAAGGCCTGATCTTTGAGGTCGGTTCGATCGACAAGACCGGCGTCGACCTGCCTGAACCGAAGAAACGCGCCGCCAACGCCAAGGATCGCCTGGGCGGGGTCACCCGCCTCGCGCCGCCTGGCCTTCCTGGTCTCTCCGAGCCCGAGATGATGCGCCATTATGTGCGTCTCTCCCAGAAGAACTACGCGATCGACCTGGGTCTCTTCCCGCTCGGCTCGTGCACGATGAAGCACAACCCGCGGCTGAACGAGCGCATGGCGCGGCTGCCGGGGTTTGGCGATATCCACCCGATGCAGCCGCAGGCGACGGTGCAGGGCGCTCTTGAACTGATCCACGAATTGGCCGGCTGGCTGATGAAGCTCACCAATATGCCGGCCGTGGCGATGAGCCCGAAAGCCGGCGCCCATGGCGAGCTCTGCGGCATGCTGGCGATCCGCGCTGCGCTGATCGCGCGAAGCGAGCCCCATCGCAAGCGCGTGCTTGTGCCGGTCTCCGCTCATGGCACCAACCCGGCGACCGCCGCCCAGTGCGGCTTCATCATCGACGAGATCAACGCCGCCCCGGATGGCCGCGTCGATCTGGATGACCTCAAGCGCAAGCTGGCCGACCCGACGGACATCGCCGGCATCATGCTGACCAACCCCAACACGTGCGGCCTGTTCGAGCGCGACATCGTCGAAATCGCTCGTCTGATCCATGCCGCCGGCGGTTATTTCTATTGTGATGGCGCAAACTTCAACGCCATCGTCGGCCGGGTGCGACCGGGCGACCTCGGCATCGAAGCCATGCACATCAACCTGCACAAGACCTTCTCGACCCCCCATGGCGGCGGCGGACCCGGTTCAGGCCCGACCGTCCTGTCAAAGGCGCTGGCGCCCTTCGCGCCGGTGCCGTTCGTGGTTGAAACCGAAGATGGCTTCAAGCTGGTCGAGCACGAAGGGTCAGGCGAAGCGCAGGAGAGCTTTGGCCGGATGTGCGCTTTCCACGGCCAGATGGGCATGTTCGTCCGCGCCCTGACCTACATGCTGAGCCATGGCGCCGACGGCCTCCGGCAGGTAGCGGAGGACGCCGTGCTGAACGCCAATTACCTGCAAGCGAAGCTGAAGACGGTGATGAGCCCCGCCTTCCCTGGTTACTGCATGCACGAGGCGCTGTTCTCGGACGCCTTCTTGAAGGACACCGGGATCGAGACCATCGACATCGCCAAAGGCCTGATCGACGAGGGCTATCATCCGATGACGACCTATTTCCCGCTGGTCGTCCACGGCGCCATGCTGATCGAGCCAACCGAGACGGAGAGCAAGGCGGAGCTCGATCGCTTCGCCGATGCGCTGGCCTCGGTGGCGCGCCGGGCGACCCAGAAGGACCCGTCGCTGAAAACCGCGCCGCACCTTGCCCCGGTCAAACGCCTGGACGAGACCCGCGCCGCAAGGTCGCCCCGCCTGCGCTGGACACCGGAAGCGCCAGCTCCCGCGCCAGGAACGATGAAGGCGGCGGAGTAGGCGTTAGACCCCCTCGCGAGGGGGTCTA
>JANMWT010000402.1:0-17972 GCA_031394145.1 Alphaproteobacteria bacterium
GGGGTGGCGGCTGCGCGGGCCGTCCTCGATGCCGGCCGTAATTTTCCCCGACCTGGGGCGTTGGCGGCGCGGGGCGCCGCCTCCGCCGCAGACCTTGCAGGGATGCTTGAGCACCTGGCCGGAGCCCTGACAGCGACCACAGGTGCGTTCCATGGTGAAGAAGCCCTGGCTGACGCGCACGCGGCCATGGCCCGAACAGGTGGTGCAGGTTTCCGGCTGGGTGCCAGGCTCGGCGCCGGTGCCGGTGCAGGCATCGCACTTCTCGGTCGCCGGCACGGTGATGTCGGCCTGTTTGCCGGCGAAGGATTCTTCGAGGCTGATCTCGTAGTCATAGCGCAGGTCGGCGCCGCGCGCGGGCCCGCCGCGTTGCTGGCGCTGGGCGCCGAAGAATTCCGAGAAGACGTCGCCGAACACATCGCGGAAGACATCTTCCGGCCGCGCGCCGCTCGCCCCGCCAGGTCCGCCGCCATTGAGGCCGGACTTGCCGAAGCGGTCGTAGATCGCCCGCTTCTGGGGATCGTTGAGCGCTTCATAGGCTTCGCTCAATTCCTTGAACTTGCCTTCGGAGACGGTGCAGCCGGGATTGCGATCGGGGTGATATTCCATCGCCTTCTTGCGAAAGGCGGACTTGAGCGCCTTCTCGTCGGCGTCGCGGGCAACGCCCAGCACGTCATAATAGGAGCGCTCGGTGGTCATGACACGTAAGCAGCCCTGCGCATTCCGATCATCCCCGCGGTTAACCGCGCCTCTCGTCCGTCGACCCGTCTGGCCTGGACCCGTTGTGCCTTGGCCCGCTGTGCTGGGCCCGTTGTGTTGGGGCCAGTCTAGACCCGGTAAGTCTTAGCAACCGCTGAAAACAGATGGGCCGCGCGTCCTGAGGATTAAAGTCCCGGGATGCGCGGCCCATGCATACATTCAAGCTACCCTACAGATTCTCAGGCGCTTTTCTTGTCGTCTTTCACTTCTTCGAAATCGGCGTCGACGACGTCGCTGTCGTCCTTGGCGCCGGCTGGCTTGCCCTCTGCCCCTGGGGCTGCGCCATCCGCCGCCTGCTGCTTGGCGTAGATCGCCTCGCCCATCTTCATGGCGACGCCTGCCAGGGCCTGGCTCTTGGTCTTGATCGTGGCCGTGTCGTCCTTCTCGAGCGCCGTCTTGAGATCGGCCATCGCCGTCTCGATCTCAGTTTTGACCGCGGCCGGAATGGCGGCGGCATGCTCGGCGAGCTGTTTCTCGGTGACGTGGATCAGGCTCTCGCCCTGGTTCTTGGTCTCGACCGCATCGCGCCGCTTCTTGTCGTCGGCGGCATTGCTCTCGGCGTCGCGCACCATCGCCTGGATTTCCGCTTCGGTGAGACCGCCGGACGACTGGATGGTGATCTTCTGTTCTTTCGCCGTCGCCTTGTCGCGGGCCGAGACGTTGACGATGCCGTTGGCGTCGATGTCGAACGTCACCTCGATCTGAGGCATGCCGCGTGGAGCCGGCGGGATGCCTTCGAGGTTGAAGTTGCCGAGCACCTTGTTGTCGGACGCCATCTCGCGCTCGCCCTGCAGCACGCGGATGGTGACCGCCGCCTGGTTGTCGTCGGCGGTCGAGAAGACCTGGGACTTCTTGGTCGGAATGGTGGTGTTGCGATCGATCAGGCGGGTGAACACTCCGCCCAGGGTCTCGATGCCGAGCGACAGCGGCGTGACGTCGAGCAGCACGACGTCTTTGACGTCGCCCTGCAGCACGCCGGCTTGAATGGCGGCGCCGACGGCGACGACTTCATCCGGGTTGACGCCCTTGTGCGGTTCCTTGCCGAAGAACGCCTTCACGGCCTCTTGCACCTTGGGCATCCGGGTCATGCCGCCGACCAGAACCACTTCATCGATCTGGGTGATGGTCTTGCCGGCGTCCGACAGGGCCTTCTTGCAGGGGTCGATGGTGCGTTTGACGAGGTCTTCAACCAGCGCTTCGAACTTGGCGCGCGTCAGCTTCATGTTGAGGTGGACGGGGCCAGCCGGGCCGGCGGTGATGTAAGGCTCGGTGATGTCGACCTGCTGGACGGTCGACAATTCCTTCTTCGCATCCTCGGCTTTCACCCGGATGCGCTGGAGGGCCATCGGATCCTTGCGCAGGTCGAGCCCGTTCTGTTTCTGGAATTCGTCGCAGATGTAATCGACCAGGCGGTTGTCGAAATCCTCGCCGCCAAGGAAAGTGTCGCCATTGGTCGAGAGCACCTCGAAGACGCCTTCGCCGATCTCGAGGATCGAGACGTCGAAGGTGCCGCCGCCAAGGTCATAGACGGCGATCACTTTGCCGCCATCCTTCTTGTCGAGGCCATAGGCGTGGGCTGCGGCAGTCGTTTCGTTGATGATGCGCAGGACTTCGAGGCCGGCGATGCGGCCCGCATCCTTGGTCGCCTGGCGCTGGGCGTCGTTGAAATAGGCGGGGACGGTGATGACGGCCTGCGTCACCTTTTCGCCGAGGAAAGCCTCGGCGGTTTCCTTCATCTTGGTGAGGACGAAGGCGGAGATTTCCTGAGGCGAGTAGGTCTTGTCGCGGCCCTGCACCCAGGCGTCGCTATTGGCGCCTTTGACGATCTCGTAGGCGACCAGACCCTTGTCCTTGGTCACCATCGGATCGGCGTAGTTGCGGCCGATCAGGCGTTTGATCGCAGAGAAGGTGAACCTCGGGTTGGTGACGGCTTGGCGCCGGGCGATGACGCCGACCAGCTTCTCGCCGCTTTCCTGGAACGCAACCACGGAGGGGGTGGTGCGTGCGCCCTCCGAGTTCTCGACCACCCGCGCCGTTCCGCCATCCATGACGGCGACGCACGAGTTGGTCGTGCCAAGGTCAATGCCAATGATTTTGCCCATGATCTACTCAAGTCCTTCTCTGCGGCAGCCGTCTCAAGCTCAGTGGGCCCGCCATTGCGGCGCCCGCTCCCGACGACCCCTATGTTCAATGACGCGGACGCAGGGGAGGCATCCGACGAACGTGGGGCTCATATGGGAAGCGTGTGCACACGCTCAATAGGCAGTTTCACACATCGGTGAGCCCGGCTGAAGCCGGCCGGGCCTTAATGATGTATCGGGCTTCTTCTTCCGTCGGATGGCGTCCACGTTCAAGCAGTTCCAGCCGATATTCGCGGTAAGAGAGCCCCAGTTTTGCGGCCTTTTCGGCCCAGCGGCGTCCGGTTTCGGCATCCGGCGGGGCGAAGGCGGCCTTTTGAGCGGCCCGCCACTGGCGCTCGAGCAACAACGTCGCATCCAGAATCGGCGGTCCCTGATTGTGGCCGAGCCAGTCGGAAAGCGGGATCACCACCCCTTTTTCCTTGAGATCGTTCTCGCGACGTTCTCTCCAGCCGGCGGCCGCCTGTTGCAGTTCGCGCCGTGTATCCCGGGCGGCGTGGCGGGTCCGCGCCTTGGCGGCGGAGAGGGCGAAGTTGACGGCCAGGGCGGGCTCCCTCGAAATCACGGATGCAAACCGGATCCAAGCACATCCGTGCGGTCCAAGGGAGCGGCCAGTTTGGCGAAAGGGAGTGTGGCGAAGGGAGTTTGGCGAAAGCCCAGGCAAACCTCGCATAACGCCTTCCCGGCGGGCCCGCTCCCCCATGTTTCCGCCAGCGCTTCATGCGCGCATGATGAGATGCGCCGATCCGGCGCCCCGAGGGGACGGCCATGACTTCCAACATGACTTCCAACCTGACTTCCCGCACGATGTTTTTCAGGCTTGTGATTGTGCTCGCAGCGCTCGGCGCATCGGCCTGCTCTTATGGCAGCGCGGTGGACGTCGCGCCGATGAAGGATCGGGTGGCGCACCCGATCGTGCCGCCGGGTGATTATTGCCAGGCGCATGGCGCGCAGGGCGCCTACATCATCTCCACCCATGACGACTGTGGAAAGCTGACCTGGAATGGCGCCAAACGCCGCCTCGATGTGATCGACGAGGACAAGCCCAAGGATGCCAAGCCCAAGGATGCCATGTCGCTCGCCGTCGTCGCCCTCGGCGGCGGGCTCTTCGTCACCCAGTACGAGGCCGCCGACCCGGCCGACCGGCCGGACAAGCACCAGCTCAACCTGGTGATCGCCAGCGGCAAAGCGTTCGCCGCCGTCGGCGTGCTCGACGGGGATGAACTCGGCGTCATCCTCAAGCGACACCCGAACCTAAAAATCGGCGGGCCTGCCGGCAAGGACAATTACATCGCCGCCGGCGACGTCGAGGAGATCAAGGCCTTCCTCCGCGAGGCCGGCGGAGCGTCGCTGAAAGCCGCCAAGCTCAAGGGCGAGGAAGTCGAGGTCGTCGTTCTCGACAAGCGGAGCCGGGCTGAGCATCCGGCCAGCGCCGCGCAGGTCAAGGACATCGAGGCGGTGAAGGCGATTGCCGAGACGTTGACCCCGAAATGACGCAACCATGACGCCGCCATTATGCCGCGATGACGCAGCCGCGATGAGGCAGCCGCGATGAGGCAGCCGCGATGAGGCAGAAATGACGGGCGGCCGGCGCTTTCCTGGAGGAGGCCGATGATCGAAGGCTTCCGCCTGTTGCCGGAGTATTTTTCTCCCGCCGCCCAAAAACGCCTGCTCGAGGAGGTCCTGGCGCGCATTGAGGATGCGCCTTTGTTTCAGCCGGTGATGCCGCGTTCAGGCAAACCGATGTCGGTGACGATGACCAATCTTGGCCCGCTCGGCTGGGTTTCGGATATTCGGGGCTATCGTTATGACGCCCATCATCCGGTCACGGGCGCCGCCTGGCCCGCCATCCCCGCCGCGCTTCTGGATCTCTGGCGCGCCGTCGGCTTCTATCGCGCCGAGCCGCAGGCTTGCCTGGTCAACCGTTATGGCGAGACCTCGCGCCTTGGCCTGCATGTCGATGCAGACGAGAGCGCCAAGGATGCACCCGTGGTCTCGGTCTCGCTGGGCGATCGGGCGCGGTTCCGGCTCGGCGGCGCGAAGCGCTCAGACCCGACGTCCTCGCTGCGGCTTGCATCGGGGGATGTGGTGGTCCTCGGCGGCGCCTCGCGCCACGCCTATCATGGCGTCGATCGCATCTATCCGGAGACATCCCGCCTCGTACCGGGAGGCGGGCGGATCAATCTGACGCTCCGGCGGGTGACCCGGCCCGAGGCTTAGACGCCCGAAGCTCAGACCTGAAGCTTAGCCCTGAAGCCTAGACGGGGGCGGCAGGGTCGGACGCGGCCCAGGCGCCAGCGGTCTGGAGATTGGCGGCCTAGACCACAGCCTCGCTGTCGGTGCGCCAGTGAAGGCTGAGGGCAGGGCGCTCCTGCTTGTTGCGCTCCATCCGGGCGGGGTCGAGGAGGCGGTTGAGCGGGTGTTTGCCGATCTTGCGGCGCAGTTCATCGCTCGGCGTTTCCTGGCTCATCCGGTAGACCCGGTTGCGCGGATCGCGCTCGTCGATGATCAGCACGTCGGCCTGGCCGCGGAAGAAGGCGCCCTTGGCGAGACCGTTCTGGTCAATGTGAAAGACCACCACGGCGCGGTCGTGTTTGGTCGAAAATGGCCACATGTTCAGCCCCTTAAAGTCGTTTGCCAGCCCGGCGTCTTCCGGAACCCGCCAACCAACGGCCAATCGACGCCAGCGTTCCCGTTGCGCCGCCGCCCGGAATTAATATTTGCACGCGTGGCCCGATCGCCTCGCCTCGCAGGCGATGGGGAAAATTCGAACCTGCCAATTAAGCAGGGATTAACGGCGTTTGCGCCAGGATCGACTATGGTTTCGAGCCTGTCCCTGTCGCTTGCGACGACGCTGTTTCAGACCTCCTCTTCGGGAGGCGTCGACGTCACGCAGCTTTATGCGTCGGGGTCCTCAACCGGCTCCTCGCTGCCGCCCGGCGTGGCGCTGAAGCAGGCTGAGACCAACGAGGCCAAGCAACTCGATCAGGTCCGCAAGGACCCGCAGGTCAAAAAAGACCTCGCGCGCTACGCCAAGGTGGTGAGCACGGCGAAGACGCTGAACGACGTGCTCGACGATCCGGTGGCGCGAAAAGTCTTCATGAAGGCCAACGGGCTGGGCGACCAGACGGACTTCGTCGGCCTCGCCAAGAAGGCCCTGGCTTCCGACCCCAAGGACGCCAAATCGCTCGCCAAAGAGCTCTCCAGCGTCAACGGCAACTGGCTCGACACGGTCAAGCGCTTCGATTTCAAATCACTTGGCGTAACCGCCCTCAGGCTGACCGGCGCTGTCGCTCAGGTCACCGGTGACTATGTCGCCGAGACGCGCCTCGACAATCTCGACCAGGCGACGCCGGGTCTGGGTTCGGCCATCCTGTTCAAGACCGTTGCGCCGACACTGACGACGCCGCTCAAGGTGCTCGGCAGCGCACTTGGCCGTGAAGTGGTCATCACCGCATTGGGCTTGCCCAAAGCGATCGCACTGCAGTCGCTCGATGCGCAATCGAAGGCGATTACCCAGCGGCTCGACATCACCAAGCTCAAAGACCCAGAATTCGTCGACAAGCTGGTGCAGCGCTACCTGATCCAGATCAATGGCGGCGCCGGCGGCGTCACCGCCTAATCAGGTTCTGATCAGGTTCTGATCAGGGTCTGATCAGGTTCGGCGCACTGGGTGCGCCCAAGACCCATCCCACGCCGCCAAACCCGCTTCCTGATTGCCGCCCTCCCTGGTTTGTGAGACGTCTCGCCGGTCGGCGGACCCTCGCAGGTCCAGGCCCTGGGGCGCAGGCATGTCGGAAACAGGTTTCCTTGCAAGGCTGGTAGGGGCAAGGCTGGTAGCGGCAAGGCTGGTAGGGGCAAGGCTGGTAGCGGCAAGGCTGGTAGCGGCAAGGCTGGCCGCGACAGCGGCATGTGTCGCCCTCGCCGGCACAAGCGCTGCGCTTGCCTGTGAACCGGGATCTGGCGTTGCGCGCGTGATCGAGATTGCCCCCGGTCAACGCGTCGGCGCGGCCACCGGCTACCCGCCAGCAGCGCTGAACGACCGGGAAGTCGTTCTCACCTTCGACGATGGCCCCAATCCAAATGTGACCCCCGGCATCCTTGATCTCCTCGCCAGCCAGTGTCTGCGCGCGACGTTCTTTCCGATCGGAGCGGTGGCTAAGGATCATCCCGAGCTGGTGAAGCGTGAACTTGCCGAGGGGCACTCGGTGGGCGGTCACACCTTCTCGCACGCCGATCTTTCAGAGATGCCGCTCGATCAGGCGGAGAAAGAAATCCGCGACGGTTTCGCGCCGCTGACCGCCGCAGGCGCTCCGGCCGCCTTCATCCGTCTGCCCGGACTGCGCGCCTCAAGGCAGGTCATGAGCTGGCTCAAGGATCAGGACATTGCGGTGATCGGCGTCGACATTGACGGTTCGGACTGGAAGGGCGATCCGCCGGATGAAGAGCTTGCACGCATCGACGCCGAGCTGACAAAGCGCGGCCGCGGCATCATCATCATGCACGATAGCCAGCCCAATACGGCGCTCTATCTGCCGCGGCTGCTGCAGCAGTTGCACGACCAGGGCTACAGCGTCGTCCAGATCAAGCCGCGCGCTGAGGCCATCACTGCGGCGCGCTGAGCGAGCCCGCGTCGGCCGCCAGCGCCGCCTTCAGCTTTGGCAGGACGTCCGCCGTCACAATTTCGCGGCCGAGCGAATTGACATGGCTCGGGTCGCCGAAGTCGGCATCGGGCAGGAACCAGATATCGTTGAGCATGCGGACGCCCATGCCGGCGACTTCGCCGCGGAAGGCTTCGGCCATGGCGAAGTAATGTGGGTTGACGCCCGCCTTCGCCGAAGCGCTCGAGGGCAGGATGTAGAACATGACGTCAAAGCCATAGCCGCGGGCAAGGTCCATGGTTGCCTGCGCCGAGCGGCTGTTTTCCGGGCGCGGGCCGCCCTTGAACTCCGATTCCTGCGGCAAGCCAGAGTCGCCCTCAGCGAGGCCATAGAAACGGTCGCCGCCCGAGGCGAGGAAGCGTCTCCGCTCGTCCTCGGCCTTGGCATGATTGGCCAGCGCCTGCGGCGGCTTTTCCAGGACGTTCTTCAGCGCCGGGCGCATCAGCACGAAATCGACCAACGAGAGTTCGGGTCCGACCAGCGACACCGCCTTGTAGGCGATCTTGCGGCCGCGGCGGTCCTCCCATTGCGACAGGAGGTCGTATTCGTGGCTGCGACGCGGTCCCTGGACGGAATCATAATTGGTGGTGCGATCCATGATCGCGCCGCCATCCGCCATGTTGACGGTGCCGTAGGCGAGAAGGACGTGGCGTGGGCGGACGCCGCAGGCAAGCAGGCGGTCGAGCGTCGCCCAGCCTGCAAAGATGCCGGCGCCGCCGAGCGCAAATTTCTCTGAGTTGATGCCGGCCTGACGAATGGCATTGACCGAGACGCCGGCGACGGCGCGGCTGTCGCCGAGGATCAGCAATTCAGGTTTTGCCTTGGCGGCGCACATCGCAGCCACGTGATCCTGCAAGGCTTCCGACATGCCGTATTCCGGGCCGGTGTGGATGTAGCTCTCGTCGGCCAGCGATGCGGCGGCGATCGCCAGCACAATGCCGCCCGCCATCGCGGCGAGGAAAAGCCTCGGGGCCGCAGTCGAGGGGGCCGCAGTCGAGGGGGCGGCAGTCGCGCCGTCGCTCCCAGAACGGGTCTCCCCAGAACGGGCCTTCCCAGAGCTGGCCTTCCTAGAACTGGAAGTAGAGGAATTCATTCTGGGCTCCGATGAAGATAAGGGCGATCAGGCCGGCGAACCCGGTCACGAGACCCGCGGCGACAACCGCAAGCCGGCGCTGCTCGGTCAGCAGGCGTTCGGCGCGAGCGACCAGCCACATCGAGTTCGGAGAAGCGATGGCAATGAGGGCGAGCAGAAGCGGCGACCCGACGCCCCACAATCGCGGATCAGCGAAGAAGGCCGACAGGTTTGCAGGGTTGACGCCATTGAGCCCGGCCATGCCGCGGAACATCGCCATTGCGCCCGCAAGCGTTGTGGCGCGGAAGAACACCCAGGCCGCCACAACCGCAAACAGCGTGAGCGCCCAGCCGACATAGGGGGCAAGCGTCTGGCCAAACAGGCGCGACAGCTTGAGACCGGCAGCCGACCAGAGATGGGCGATGACGAGGTAGAGCCCGTGCAGCGCGCCCCAGGCGACGAACATCCAGGATGCGCCGTGCCATAGTCCGCCGAGCAGCATGGTGAGGAAGAGGTTGCGGTAGCGGGCGAACTCGCCATGGCGATTGCCGCCCAGGGGGATGTAGAGATAATCGCGCAGGAAGCGCGACAGGGTCATGTGCCAGCGGCGCCAGAAATCGACGATCGAGACGGAGCGATAAGGGCTGTCGAAGTTGATCGGCAGCTTGATGCCGAACATCAGGCCGAGGCCGACGGCCATGTCCGAATAGCCCGAGAAATCGAAATAGATCTGCAGCGTATAGGCCAGCGCTCCGCCCCAGGCCGACCACAGGTCCGGTGACGCGCCCTTCGCCGCCGCGCTGAATATCTCGTTCGACCACGGCGCCACCGAATCGGCGAACACGACCTTCTTCCAAAGACCGATGGCGAAGAGCAGCAAGCCGAGGGTGATCTTCAGCCAGTCGAACCGGTAGGTCGCGGTGTTGGCGAACTGCGGCATCATCTCCTTGTGGTGGAGAACCGGGCCGGCGATCAGGTGCGGGAAGAACGTGACGAAGAGGACGTAGGAGGAGAAGGAGCGCTCCTCGACCTCACGCTTGTAGCTGTCCACCAGGTAGGCGATCTGGGTGAAGGTATAGAACGAGATCCCGATCGGCAGGACGATGTTGAGGGTCACCGGGCCAATGCCGCCCAGCGCCTCCAGCGTCCCGAGGAAGAAGTTGGCGTATTTGAAGAAGGCGAGCAGGCCGAGATCGACGGTGATCGCGGTGATGATCCCGGCGCGGCGATGCGCTTGGCGTCGATCGCCGGCGAGGAACAGGCCGACACAGTAATTGAACAGGATCGAGCCGATCAGGAGAAAGACCAGCACCGGTTTCCAGTAGGCGTAGAACGCCAGCGAAGCGATGATCAGGACAAAGATCGGCAGCCGGCGGTTGATCCGCGCCGACACGAAATAGGCAAGCAGGGTTGAGGGCAGGAAGCCGAAGATGAAGAGGTAGGTGTGAAACAGCATCTTGGCTCGCCTGGTTCCTTTCCCCGGATCGACGCCGCCTTCGTTCGCCGCCTTCGTTCGCAGCCCTCATTCGCCGGGGTCAGGCGCCGGGGTCAGGCGCCCGGCGATCTCCGGCCGCAGGACGCATATTTCCGGGCTTCAGGGTGCAATCGATATGCCATCGCCGAACAGGCGAATTGATCACGGTAATTGCCCAGAACCTCTTAACAGAGGACGCCGCCGCCCCCCTCGATCGCTCAAATTCCGGGCCCTTTCCGGCGACGAGCGATCCACGCCGATGCGCTTTGGCCCCAGACCTCGACCGGCTCGTTCTCGAACGGCGCGGGCAGTCGTCCCGGCCCCTGATTGACCGAGCCGAGACGCGCCGCGAGCTTCTGGGAGGCGAGGTTGGCGGGATTGATCGTATGGATGATGTCGGTCCAGCCGAGTTCGTCGACCGCAAAATCCATCGCGGCGATGGACGCCTCCAGGGCATAGCCCTTGCCCCAGACGTCGCGGGCGACGCCCCAGCCGATCTCGGTCCCCGGCCAGTCATGGGGGCGCCAGGGGCCGACCCGGCCGATCCACCGACCGGATGACTTTTCGATCACCGAGAACATGGCGTGGCCAACCATATGCCAGGCGCCGATCATCGTGGCGATGCCGCGCCAGACCTGAGATGGCTTCTGCGCCTTGCCGATGTATTGCGCCGCTTCTTCATCGGCCATGAAGGCGCACCACGGTTCGAAATCCTCGGGGAATTTCGGAACCCGCAGGGTCAGGCGCTCGGTTTCGAGAACAGTGTCGAGGCGGGACATGGGGTAGCTCCAGGGGGGTAGCTCCAGGGGGTCGCTCCAGGGGGTCGCTCCAGGGAGGGGGCGAGGACCAAGATTAGACCGAGCCCGTCGCTCACGACAATCAGCCGAGCCGTTTCCAGAAGAGCACGGTGGTCGCCAGCTCACCGCTGGGCGCCAAGGCAAAATCCGGTATCTCTCCGGCGCGTTGCCAGTCGAGGCGCGCATAGAGCCGTTCGGCGTCATCGCCCTTGGCGGTATCGAGCGTCAGCAGCGTCTTGTTCATGGTGCGGGCTGCAGCCTCGGCCGCATTGAGCAGGCTCGCGCCAAGGCCGTGGCGGCGCGCCTGGCTGTGCACCATCAACTTGGCGATTTCGGCCCGATGCAGCTGGTTCTCGAAGCCGGTCGGGATGACCTGGACGAAGCCGCAAAGGCCGTCATGATCCAGGGCGGTGATGATCGCCCGCCCGTCGCCCGCCCGTCGCTCGCCGCCGTGCGGGCGACATCGCGCCAGTAGGCGGTTGCACGCGTCGGCGTCAGGCCCGGCAGGAAGGTGACGGACGCTCCTCCGGCAATCGCATCGATCAGCAGCGCGCCGAGTTGATCGGCGATCAGCCCGGCCTCGGCCGGCGACAGCTGGCGCAGGACCGGCGTCGGGTTCAATGGCCGGCCTCCCGCGCCAGGATGCCGGCGACCGAGCGCGTCAGCGCCGTGCGCCATGGCGTGAAGGCAAGGCCGAGCTCTCCCGTGGCGCGCACCGCGGAGAGCCGCGCATTGAGCGGCCGGGGCGCGGGCGCTGAAAAGTCAGAGGTGAGCACCGGCTCGATGGCGGCGCAGGGTCCGCCCTGCGCCTGGCTTTCCGCCATGATCGCCTTCGCCATCATCTCCCGCGAGAGAGCGTCGGGGGAGGCGACATGGAGGAGGCCGCAGAGCTTGCCCGGCGCCTCGCGTCTCGCCCGCGTCGCTGCAAGCAGCGCGGCTGCGATGTCAGGCGCATAAGTCGGCGGGCCGATCTGGTCGGAGACGACACGCAGACTTGGACGCGTGCGCGCAAGCTCGATCATCTTCGAGACAAAGCTGTCGCCGAACTCGGAGAACACCCAGCAGACGCGGATGATCAAGGCGGTCTCATCCTCCGCCAGCACCGCCGCTTCGCCCGCCAGCTTCGAGCGGCCATAGGCGCCGAGCGGATTGGGCGGATCCTCTTCGACGTAGGCGCCGGCTTTGGCCCCATCGAAGACGCAGTCGGTCGACATGTGGATCAGCGGCAGGCCGCGTTGCCGGCAGGCGCGCGCGAGGGCGGCTGGACCCTCGGCGTTGACCCGCATCGCCTCGTCCGGTTCGCTCTCCGCGCGGTCGACAAGATTGTAGGCGGCGGTGTTGATCACCGCATCGGGCCGAGCCTCATCGAGAAATCGGACGAGACTGGCGGGGTCCTTCAGGTCGAGCCTGCCGCGGCCGCCGGCGATCAGATCCAGCGCTGGCTCGCGCGCAGCGCTTGCGGCGAGCGCCTGGGCGGTCTGTCCGGCGCGCCCGATGCAGGCGATGCGCAGCGGCCCCGTGCTCACGGCGTGGCGCCGCGGCCGCCGCCGACGCTGATCGATGCGCCGGTGACATAGGAGGCCTCATCCGAAAGCAGCCAGAGCACGGTGTTGGCGACCTCTTCGGCGGTTCCCGCCCGACCCATCGGCAGGCTCGCGGCGATGCGTGCGACGCGGTCGGGGTCCCCGCCTGAGGCGTGGATCTCGGTGTCGATGATGCCGGGGCGGACGGCGTTGACGCGCACGCCCTCGCCGGCGACTTCAAGGGCGAGGCCGACGGTGAATGTGTCGATCGCGCCCTTGGCGGTGGCGTAGTCGACGTAAAGGCCCGGCGCGCCCATCTTGGAGGCGGCCGAGCTCATGTTGACGATCGCGCCGCCCGCCCCGCCATGGCGGGTCGACATGCGCCGCACGGCGGCGCCGGCACAGAGGATGGCGCCGACGACATGGACCGCGAACATCCGGGTGAGGCGCGGTCCGTCGAGTTGATCGATGCGGCCCGACGAATCGGCGTGACCGGCGTTGTTGAACAGGCCCTTGAGCGGGCCCATGGCGTCGGCCGCGGCGAAGATGGTCTTTATGTCGGCGGGATTGGCGACGTCGCCAGCGACGGCGCGGGCCCGCCGGCCCGCCGCCTCGACCTCGGCCACCACCCTTGCGGCGGCCTCAGCATTGGATGCATAATTGACCACCACGTCGAACCCGCGCAGCGCCGCCAGCCGGGCGGTCGCCGCTCCGATGCCGCGACTTCCTCCGGTGATGACGATGACGCCCGACATCAAACATCCCTCAAGAACCGTCATGAGCTCTTAGGCACGCTCTATCGCAGTTCAGATCGATGCAGAAGCCTGAAGCAGAAGCCTGAAGCAGGCGCCCGATGCAGACGTCGAGCGTCCTAGGCCAGTGACGGATCGAGCGTCTTGCACGCGGCCAGGAGGCCTTGCACGGCGGCGACCGACTTGGCGAACATCTCTTTCTCGCCAGCGTCCATCGGGAACTCGACGATACGCTCAACCCCGCCTGCGCCGATCACCACCGGTACGCCGACGTAAAGATCCTTGACGCCATACTGGCCCGTGAGGTGAGCGGCGACCGGCAGCACGCGCTTCTTGTCCTTGAGGTAGGATTTAGCCATCGCCACCGCGGATTCCGCCGGCGCATAGAAGGCCGAGCCGGTGCCGAGCAGGGCGACGATCTCGCCGCCGCCGCCGCGCGTGCGCTTGACCATTGCATCAAGCTCGCCTTGCGTGAACAGGCCAAGCTTGATGCATTCTGGCAGCGGCAGGCCGCCGACGGTCGAGTAACGCACCATCGGCACCATGTCGTCGCCATGGCCGCCGAGCGTCCAGGCGTGCACGTCCTCGATCGAGACGCCGGTCTTTTCGGACAGGAAGAAAGAGAAGCGCGCGCTATCGAGCACGCCGGCCATGCCGACGACATGCGAGGTCGGGAGGCCGGAAAATTTCTGCAGCGCCCATACCATGGCGTCGAGCGGGTTGGTGATGCAGATGACAAAGGCCTTCGGCGCGTGCGTCTTGATCGCTTCGCCGACCGATTTCATCACCTTGAGGTTGATGCCGATCAGATCATCGCGGCTCATGCCGGGTTTGCGCGGCACGCCTGCGGTCACGATGATGACGTCGGCGCCGGCGATCGACTGGTACTCCTCGAGCGAGGCGCCCGACATCGCGGCGTCCTTGCCGTAGACCGAGGCGGCTTCAGCAAGATCGAGGCCCTTGCCCTTGGCGACGCCGCCGACCATGTCGACCAGCACGATATCGCCCAATTCCTCGCGTGAGCAGATGTGGGCGAGGGTGCCGCCGATCATGCCGGCGCCGATAAGGGCGATCTTCTTGCGTGCCATGGCGAGGTCTCCTGAGGGGCGCGCCGCGCGTCGCGACGCGAAAAAGTGCGGGGGGAGCGTTAGCCCAACGCGGGACAGGGGGCAATCGGCCAGCCGGTGCATCCGCGCCAGAACCGCCAAACGCGCGGGACTTTGAACCGCCGACGGCTTCCCAAGGGCGCGCGTCTGGTCTGGACTGTCGTCAGGGTCGGTGGAAGGAGAGGGTCGGTGGAAGGAGAGGAATGACATGCGCCGGGTCGCCGCACGCCGGGTCGCCGCATTCCTGGTCGCCGGATTCCTGATTCCTGGCGTCTGCGCAATGGCTGTCGCTCAGACGCCGCCGCCGACCGTGGGGCGGGGACCAACCCCGATGACGGCGCTGGATATTTCCGACCTGACGCCGGCGAGGGTGGCGGCAAAGCTCGGGAAAGAAGCATTCCGAATCGACGCCGATGGCGAAGTCCTGACCCTGCTGGCGCGGTCCGGGGCCGAGACATTTCATGTCGGCGGTTCGGTTCGGCTCGACCTGCAGCGGATTGGCGCCGGCGCTGAGCAGCGTGGCTGGCTCTGGGCCGGGCGGGTCAAGCTGCAGCGCGCCGATCATGCCATGCTTGTCCTCGACATTCCGTTGGCTCATCCCGATGCGCAGAGCGACACGGCGAGCCTGATCTGGCGCGGACCCCAGGCGCCGGCCCGGCCGCCGGAGGTCGCGTCCGATACGGGGCATCTGCGCGGCCGCGTGGTCGAGCATCATCTTTCCAGCAAGGCGCTGGGCGAGACGCGCAAGGTGTTCGTCTATACGCCGCCGCACTGGTCGAAGACGCAGAGCCTGCCGGCGCTCTACATGACAGACGCCGGCGCGCTGACCTTCGCACCGATGGTCGAGGCGATGATTGCGCAGCACGAAATTCGACCGATCCTGATCATCGGCGCCGACAATGGCGATTATGGCGTGATCGGAAGAGGTCCGCCCGAGGGCGCCAGCATGCGCGGGCCGGAGTATCTTCCTACGGGCGCGCTCTTCGTCGATCACATGCGCTTCTTCATCGACGAGATGACGCCGTGGGCGGCGAAGGAATTCAACGCTTCGACGCGGCCCGAAGACCGGGCGGTGAGCGGCGCGTCGAACGGCGGGGCCTTCGCGCTGCGCGCCGGCCTCGACCATGGCGACGTCTTTGGGACCGCGATCGCGATGTCGCCGGCCGGCGCGCCGCCGGCGCCGGAGGCGCTGGCGCGCCAACCCCACGCGCGTTTCTTTCTCAGCGGCGGCGATTACGAGGCCGGCATTCAACGCAACGCACGCAGCGAAGAAGGGATGCTGTTGAATGCAGGCTTCGACGTGCAGGCGCGCTACTACGCCGCCGGCCACAACGCGCTGCAGTGGAAACAGGCGCTGCACGATGCGCTGGTGCAGGGGTTCCCGGAGACCAAGCGGTGAATTCACCCAAACGACCCGTCCAGCCTCGACCGGGCTCGTCGGTGAAGCAGACTGCATCCACGCCACGAAGAAAATTCTCGCGGTTCGGCCGTTGCGCAAAGAGGTGCGCAAAGAGGTGCGCAAAGAGGTCCGCAAAGAGGTGCGTGACGAACAGCAACCAGGGTGAAATAGCTTGGCGAGCGCTTGTCCGGCGCCAATCCCGCCGCCAATTATGACTGAGCGGCAGTCGGCGCGGCAAGCGTCTCGCGTTCAGCGGCGAGGTAATCGGCCGAGCGCATTTCATGCAGCCGGCTGGCGGTGCGCTGGAATTCGAAGCTGCCGTCGCCGGCGACGTAGAGATCGTCCGGCTCGGCCGCCGCCGACATGACCAGCTTGGTCTTCGCTTCATAGAGCGCATCGATCAGCGTGACGAAACGCGCCGCCTCGTTGCGGCGGTCCGCCGAAAGCTGTGGCGCGTGGTCGATCAGCAGGGTGTGGTAGTGGCGCGCGAGGGCGAGATAGTCTGCGGCGCCCAGAGGCCGGGCGCACAGCTCCGCGAACGTGAAACGCGCGACGCCGACCGCCTGCGCCGGCACGATCAATTGGCGGCCCTGCACGTCAATCGAATCCGGCGTAACCGCGACGCCGGCGGTCAGCCGAACGAAAGCTGCGTCCATAGCGGCGTCGGCTAATCGCCCGAGCGGGCAATAATAGACCGGCGCGACGGTGAGACGGTCGAGCCGGTAGTCGCGCGCTGCCTTCAGCTCCATCACGTCCATCTCGTCCTCCAGCCGCTTGACGAAGGGCAGGAAGAGCTGGCGATTGATGCCGTCGGTGTAGAGGTCTGATGGCTTGCGGTTCGAGGTCGCGACCACGACGACGCCGCGCTCGAACAATTGCTCGAACAGGCGCCCGAGAATCATGGCGTCGGCAATATCCGTCACATGGAATTCGTCGAAGCAGAGCAGAGAGGCGCGATCGGCGATGTGTTTCGCGGCCGGAGCGATGGGGTCGTCGCCCGCGCTGTGGACATAGGCCTGGCTGCGCTTGCGTTGGTGCGGCGCCAGCTTGCGCCATTCGAAGATGAAGGCGTGGATCTCCTGCATGAAGTCGAGAAAATGGACGCGGCGCTTCTCGCGCACCGCGACCGCCTCGAAGAACAGGTCCATCAGCATTGACTTGCCGCGACCGACAGCGCCCCAGAGATAAACGCCGCGCGCGGTTGTCCGCGCCCCGCGGCCGAGCCAGCCGCGCGGGCCCGAGAGGGCGGTCGCAAGGCGATCCAGCCGCTCGACCGCTTCGGCCTGCGCCGGGTCGGGCGTCATCGCGCCCTCTTCGAGGCGCAACGCATAGAGCTGTTTGATGTCGCTCATGGGCGAGCCTCTAGCGGGGTTTGAGGCTGCGGCAAAAGCGGTTTCGCGTCGCGGGGATCACCCCGCGCTCGAAAAGCTGGCCGGTGATGCTGGAAAAATTCCACCTGAGTGCTGGTTTCGCCCCGTTGCGCGCGTCCTGGCTTGAGACGCAGGAAGCGACTGCAAGAGCAGCGTTCAGTCAGCGGCGCGGGCGGGCGGCTGGCCCGGCGGGTCGCCAATGATCGGTCTTGGCATCAGACCGACGATGAAGTCGCGGAACAGCTCTGGACGTTTTACGAAATCGCCCAGCGGCAGGTCTTCCTTGCCGACGGCGCGGGGCGCGCAGTCAACGCCAGCGCGGATCAGGTTGTCGACGACGGTCTGGCGCTTTTCACTGGCTGAAACCACGGCGACGCGAAACTTGCCCATGTTGGCGAGGCGCGTGACGGTGACATCTTCATCGGCGCTGTCCGGCAAGAAGAGATCTGCGATCACGAGATCGAAGCGCTCAAGCCGGAGCTTGCTCTCAGCGTCCAGCAGCGAGATCGCAAGCACCAGGTCGATGCCATAGCGTTTGCGCGAGGCTGCAGCGGCGGCCGCCGAGAGCAACTCGCCTGCGCGTGGATGATCCTCGACCCACAGAACTTTCATTCGCAATCCCCTGGGGCCCCAACCCCTTGGTCCCCGCAGCCATAGACGCCGCAATCCTCGGCCAGTCACTTATCGATCACTTGGCCGCAGACTTGGCCCAGACTGGCCCCAGTCTGGGTCGAGACTTGCCCCAGACTTGGCCGAGACTTGGCTTCAGACTTGGCCGGCAGGCTTGGCGCCGATACCACTCAAGCTCGACCAGACTGTAAAGCCGTCTTATCTCGCACGATCGGTTACGAATAGTTAACTCCTGCAAATCCAGCAGTGACATCCGTACGGCAGCGGGTCGGGTTGGGTTGGGGGGGGCGGAGA
>JANMWT010000422.1:0-1877 GCA_031394145.1 Alphaproteobacteria bacterium
CAGGGCGAATATAAGTTGGTCATTATCGACTCCATCCAAACCATGACGGTGGCGGCTCTGACAGGTTCGGCGGGTACGGTAGGTCAAATTACCGCAAGTTCTCAGGTGCTTCAGACCATCGCCAAGCGCAGTAATGTGGCAACGCTCATCATCGGTCATGTTACCAAAGAGGGGACCATAGCCGGACCGAAGATTCTTGAGCACCTCGTAGATGTCGTTCTCTATCTCGAAGGCGATCGGTATGGTACCTTCAAAGCCCTGCGGGGCATTAAAAACCGGTTTGGTTCGACGAGCGAGGTCGGTATCTTTGAAATGGCCGAGGCGGGGTTGGTACCGGTACCGAATCCGTCAGAGGCACTTCTGGCGGAGCGCCAGCCCGGCGCCGGGTCGGTGGTGCTGGCAACGCTAGAGGGCACCCGGCCGCTGCTGGTCGAGGTTCAGGCGCTCGTCAGCCCGACTAGCTTCGGCTACCCTAAGCGCACGGCCGTCGGCTTCGATCTAAATCGCCTCAACCTTCTGGTCGCGGTTCTTTCCCGTCGCGCTGGACTCAATTTGAGCAGCGCCGACATTTATGTTAACGTGGTTGGTGGACTAAGAGTCTCTGAGCCGGCCGCAGATTTAGCAATTATTTTATCTATCGCTTCGGCCTTAAAGGATGCTCCCATCCCAGCTGATCTCGTCGCCTTCGGCGAAGTTGGCCTGAGTGGCGAGGTTCGCTCGGTCAGCCAAGCATCGCGTCGCATTAGCGAGGCCACTCGGCTCGGGCTAAAGTATATTGTCGGACCGGCCTATGGTGCCACGGCAAATCTTAAAGGGGTCAAGTCCGTGGCCGAGGCGGTTCGGCTCATTCTTCCAACCAAATAACTAAAGGCAATTATTATGACCGAAAATCTCGTCCTGACATTGGTTATTGCGGGAGCGCTCGCCATCGTCCTTATCATTATTCGCTTGCGCCAGGTTTCGATGAGCACCTTGGTATTTGGCCTGATCGGCGCCATTATTGGCTTACTGATGGGGGCGTTAGCCAGTGTGCCGTTGAGTAAACTACCTGAGCCCATTGGTGGTACTTCGCCGCTCGTCATTACGATCGTCTTTACCCTGGTGGCGATGGTCATTGTCCTTAGCCGTCGTGTCACCTTGTTACATCTTTTGCCCTTTCTAACCAGGAACTCGAGTGATGAGACCGGCAGTACGAGCGGTCGGCCGCGAGTCCTAGTTGATACTTCGGTCATTATCGACGGGCGCATCGCCGATATCGCCGAGGCCGGCTTCGTGCCGGGCAAGCTGGTTGTGCCGCGTTTCGTCTTGGCCGAGCTACAGAATATTGCCGACTCGGACGACGCTATGCGCCGTGGGCGAGGGCGGCGAGGTCTCGAAGTTCTCAATCGCCTCAGAGAACTCGACGATGTTGAAGTCGAGGTCACCGACGAAGATGCCGTCGGCGTACGTGAAGTCGATGCCAAGTTGGTCGTGTTAGCCCAACGCTTCAAGTGCCATATCCTCACTACCGACTACAATCTTAACCGCGTCGCCGCTGTTCAGGGGGTGCGCGTGCTCAATGTCAATGAGCTATCGAACGCCATTCGTCCGGTTGTCCTACCCGGCGAGCAGATGATGGTGCGCGTCGTTCAGCCGGGTAAAGAACGTAATCAGGGCGTCGGCTATCTGGCCGACGGGACCATGATCGTGGTTGAGAACGGCGATAAGCTCATTGGCCAAGAGGTTGCGACCGAGGTAACGCGGGTCTTCCAGACCGTGGCCGGTAAAATGATCTTCGCCACACCGAAACCGGCCGCCGAGCAGCCGCGCCATGAGGAGCCAGTCGAGAAACCAGCCGACAAAGCGGAGGTCGATTCGACCGAGCCCGCATCGGTCGA
>JANMWT010000459.1:0-2497 GCA_031394145.1 Alphaproteobacteria bacterium
ACCTCGAACCGCTGCGCACCTCTGCTCACAGGATCATCACCAGAGATTATCATAGTAGCAGCGCCTCGCCCCCAGTTCAGGGCGCAGAAACTCGGCGCTACGCGTCAAACCCGCAAGGTGGAGCCGGAACAGCGCTTACGATCGTTCTCAGCATACTGGGCTTAACCTTGGCCAATTGTGCGGACTCAGATTCACCCCAAACTGACCCCGACAGCTTGGCAGATTCGAGCGGATACGTATCTGCCACAGCGAATGACGCAGTGGATGAAGATGCCACCGCCGATGAAGAAAGGCCGGAATTTGACGAGGACGCGGCGCGCGAGAAAGCAAAAGAAGAATTGAGCAGCGAAACCTACGATAGCATTGGTTCACCCTATGGGTGCACACAGGATTGCTCCGGCCATAACGCTGGCTACGCATGGGCGGCAGAAGGGAACGAAGACCACGGCACCAGCAACAGCCAATCGTTTGACGAAGGCCAGCAAGCTTACGACGAGGCTGTTGACGATAAAGTAGAAGAAATGCGCAGCGACTACGATTCCAACGAGTAGCGCGGAGAGAGTGAGGCACTACACATCGCGGCGGTCCGCTAATCTCGCTCAGGAGCCTCGCCTGGAAGCTGCCTAACTGGCAGCCCCGCCTTTTCTTGAAGTTCCTGTATCCAACCTTCGAGCAGACCAATCTGCTTCTTCATCAAGTCTCGCTCGTAGGCTTGGCGGAGGCGATGGCGCGATTGGCGCTCGGCGTTCGATAGTGGAGCCATAGGCCGTTACATACCGACTTGACGGGAAGTGGTCAATCGTTATGTAACGAAACGGACCGAGCCTCCTGCGCTAACAGGTGACCCGGTCCTCACCACAACGATCGATCGGAGATCATCATGGCTACCACGACCCTACGGGCGGACTCCGCCCACGTCACCCCCGCGCCCATCGCGCACACCACCCGCCGCAACATCCTGATCGCCGCCCCGGCAGTCGCCGCGCTTGTCGCGGTCCCAGCGCTCGCCACCGACCACGACAGCGAGATCATGGAGGCATGGCGCGCCCGGCAAGCAGCCTACGCGCGCTACAACGGGCTGCCCTACGCCGACGACGACAGGACCTACACCCCCGAGGAAGCCGCTTGCTGGGCCATCATCGACCGGGCCGAAGAAGCGATCCGTTCCGCAGCCGCAAGAACGTCACGCGGTACGGCGGTGCAGCTTTGGGTTGCCTTCCAACACACCGTTACCCAGCGCGACGACGATGCGGCTGCGCAATCGGCCAACCTCGCCTACTTCACCGACGATAGCCGCTTCGACTGGACCGAGCGGCTTATGCTGTCCGCGCTCCGGTCGCTCGCAGCGCAGGGAGCCGCACTGTGAGAGCCGCCGCTCTTGCACGGGCACCGCTGCCCTTCATCCACCCTGACGACATGCCGGACGTTTACGCGCTTACCGGCGTCGGGACCTGCATGATGCCCCTATTGGAGGACGGCGGGCTTCTAGTGTTCGACAAGCGGCTGGACCCGCAGCCGGGCGACATCGTGGGCCTGATCTTCACCCGTGAGGCGGGGTTGCGGCGGGGACAGCCGGGCAGCCTCAAGCGCTTGGTGATGATGCTCCCCCCGTCCGGGTTTGAAGGGATCGTGGTCGCCGAGCAGATCAATCCGCATCGGGTCTATTACTTCCCGACGACGGACCTCTTGGCGGTCCACAAGTTCGTCGGAGTGGCCGAGCGCCTTCCCGATGGGCGCGCCGCCTTGCGCCGCTCGACAGCGGAGGCGGTGTGATGGGTATCCAGCAACAGATCGGCTTCCAGCCCATGCCCGCCGTCGCCCGCATCCTCGCAGGCTTCCAGCGCGACCAGCTTGCCGGTTTCATCGAGGTGGCAATCGGTCTGCTCGACATTGCTGAGCCGGACGCCGACCTTGAAGACAACGGCGACGACGAGTTGACCGGCGACGAAGAGGACAGTGCTTGGACCGAGCATCACACTCGCGGTCGGCACAAGCTGGCTGGCGGGATGAGCGAGCCTTTCGCGGATCACGAGGACGACGAGGACGACGATCCCGACACGTCCGTTGAGGACGGCTCCAAGGGCTTCGATCCCGAGGAAGACTTCGGCGGCGAGGAAGCTGGCGAACCCGAAGACTATGCAATCGAGGCCTTCAGCGATCCCGATGCCCTACGCGAAAACCGCGCGCGTATTCGCCGCACCCGGTGCGACCGCATCGAATATGTCTCGCCGTGGAGCCATAGCCCTCGTGTCGAGTTTCGGCTGAAAGACCCGCCAAGCCTGAATTGTTAAAGGCATTGCCAGCCCGAAGAATAGGGCCAGAATGCTAGCGCGAGTCGGGAATTGCGACCCCCCGACGAGCATTACCCCGGCCTGTAATGGGTCGGGGTTTTGCGTTTGCGGTGATGGGGAATTATTCCCGCCCCGCACGTTGAGTATCGATTGAAGGACAAGAACCCGCCGCCCCCGCAAACCCTGCCTCGGCCATCGCTGCCACA
>JANMWT010000446.1:0-12957 GCA_031394145.1 Alphaproteobacteria bacterium
GCAAGGGGTTCGACACCCACGCGCCGGCGGGGCCCTGGATCACCACGCCAGAGGAAGCAGGCGAGGTGGCCAATCTGCGACTTCGTTGCTTCGTCAACGGTGAAAAGCGCCAGGACGGCCTCGCTGGCGACATGGTGTTCGACATTCCCGCCCAGATCGAGCACCTGACCAAGGCGTTCACGCTTGAGCCCGGCGACCTGATCTTCACGGGCACGCCGGCCGGCGTCGGCGTTGCGTACACGCCGCCCAATTTTCTCAAGATCGGCGACGTGGTGCGGATGGAGATCGATCGGCTTGGCGCAATCGAGGCGGTGATCGGCAAGGAGACGCCCGAAACCCGCATCGGGTAGCTGGCCTTCCCCGTCCGGCGCCATGGCGCCGCGCGGGCGGGCAGGCTGCCCGCTTCCGGAGCGGCCCGTCTGACGCTTCGTCGGCGGTCGGTCTCCCCAGGCGGTTGGCCCCCGGTCGGACGGGCCCCGAGTTCGAGGGCGAGTTTGAGGGCCAGAAAGGCCGCGGTTGATGGCTTTTGTCCGCAAGGCGGGGGCCGAAACGGCAGGCGGGGTTCCGGCCTGGCCAGAACCCCGCGCTCCCCGGTCGCCCCCGTGCCAATCGCGTTCGACCTGTCTTTCGGGCCGTAACGGGCTGGCAAAGCCAAATCCGAATGTGGCGAGTTAGGGGCAAGCTTTGCGGCAAGTCTATGCAGTGAAGCAGCTCAGCCTCGAAGTCTTGCCTGATGTGTCCGAAAATCCACAAGCAGCCGAGGGGTCTTGTATTCCTGGGTTAACTGACCCGCCCCGACGGGGCTTTCCCGAGCCGAAGCGGCCAGGCCCTATCGACGCTGGGGCAGTCTGGCGCCAGACAAACTCCCAGGGTTCGCGTCTCATGCTACACTCGTGACTTGTCATTCAACGCGGATGCCAACAGAAACAATGGCGTGTGAGACTCACACCTCCGAAGGGGCTGCTCGGAAGTTATGCCTGTCATCGCCCACATCATGCTGGCGCTGGTGTATGTGACCGCGTCTGCGTTCGGCGCGGCTGCGCTGATCCATTATGACGTCATCAAGGATGCGGTGATGGCGCCATGGGTCGCCGGCGGCGTCGGCGTCGGTTCGGCCCTGCTTCTGATGCAATTTCACATGGCGCTGTCGCGGCTTGGCGGTAACGGCGCCGTCGCTGATCAGCTCTTCGAGATCAAGGGCGAGATGCGCCGGTTGAGCACGCGCGTGGTCCAGGCCGAGGCGCATGCCGCCGAGCTCAAGGACTCGTTCGAAAAGGAGATCACCAACCGACGCGAGACCATCGTCAACGAGATGCGCGGGCTTGAGGACATGATCTCGAAGCTCGGGCGCAATTTCGAATCGCGCCTGCAGATTGTCCGCGCCTCGGCGGTCGAGACCACGCTCGACGGCGCCGGCGCCCTCGACGCGGTCAAGGACGCGCTGCGCGAAAATCGCGTCGATCTGCACCTCCAGCCGATCGTCAACCTGCCGCAGCGCCGGGTCTGTTTCTACGAGGGCTTCACGCGTCTGCGCCGGCCTGACGGCAAGCTGATCATGCCAAACGAATTCATGGCCGCCGCCGAGCGCGCCAACCTGTTGGGCGTCATCGACAACATGCTGCTCTTCCGCTGCGTTCAGATCGTCCGCCGGCTGTCGGAACGCGACCGCCGCGTCGGCGTGTTCTGCAACGTCTCGATGGCCTCACTGGAAGACGAACAGTTCTTCCCGCCCTTCCTCGAGTTCATGAAGGAGAACCGCGACCTTGCCGGTTCGATGATCTTCGAACTCGGTCTGCGCAACTTCAAGGCGCGCTCAGACATCGCGGCTCGCAATATGGGCCGGCTGCGCGACCTCGGCTTTCGCTTCTCGCTGGACAAGGGCGATGGCCTCGTGGTCGATCTGCCGGAGCTCCAAGCCAATGGCGTGCGCTTCATGAAGGTCAATGGCGAGCGCCTGCTGCAGGAGCTGACCCCCGGCGGCGAGCGCCCGATCTCAGCGATCACGCGCGACATCGAAGCGGAAGACGTGCCGGCGCTGTTCACTCGCTATGGCGTCGACCTCATCGCTGAGAAGGTCGAGAGCGAGAAATCTGTGATCGAGATCCTCGAGTTCGCCATCCCGTTCGGGCAGGGCCATGTCTTCGGCGCGCCGCGCCCGATCAAGGGTTCGTTGCTGGAAGAGACCGCGCCGCCGCCGGATTTCATCCGCCGCGTCGCCGCCCAGGCGATGTAGCGAGCGATGGCCTCGCTCTCCTTGCTGGCCGGCCTCTCGCACGTGGCGGAGGATTACGACGCCATTCTCTGTGACGTCTGGGGTGTGCTGCACGATGGCAAGCGCGCCTTCGCTTCGGCCTGTGAGGCGCTGAAGCAGTTCCGCTCGGCGCGCGGCCCGATCGTGCTGATCACCAACGCGCCAGTGCCGAAGGACCGGGTCACCGGGATGTTCCCGCGTGTTGGCGTGCCGATGGATTGCTTTGATGACGTGGTCACCTCCGGCGACGCCACTCAGAACGAGCTGAAGCGCCATGCACCCGGGCCAGTCTATCCCATCGGACTGGGCGAAGACCGATCGGTCTATGGCGGCCTCAAGCTCGTCTTCACCGCCGATCCCGCCGAGGCGAAGGTTGTCTGCTGCACGAGCCTGCGCGAGTACCCGAACGGCCATCCTGAAAGCTATCGGCCCGAGCTTGAACGGTTGGCTGGGCGCCGCTTGCCGCTGATCTGCGCCAACCCGGATGTCCAGTTCCGTCACGGCGACAAGCTGATCTGGTCGGCGGGTGCGCTGGCTGCGATCTACGAAGAGCTGGGCGGGCAGGTGATCCGGCCCGGCAAGCCGGACGAGCCGATCTACCGTCTCGCGATGGAGCGGGTCGATGCCCTGGCAAAGCGTACCGTGACGCCAGCGCGTGTGCTCGGGATTGGCGATGGACCGGCAACCGATGTTCGCGGTGCGACCGGGCAGGGCATGGACGCCCTGTTCATTGGCGGAGGCATCCATGGCCACATCATGTCGACCGGTGAAGGCTTCCTGGATACGGCGAACCAGGTGCTGGCGAAGGATCGCGCTCAGGCGCGCTACGCCATGCCGGAGCTGAGCTGGTAGGCGTCCGTCAGCCGTCGGGTTGCGACCCGTGATCCTGCGCCGCTGACGCCTGGGAGGGACGCCCGAGAGAGACGCCTGGGAGGGACGCCTGGGAGGGACGCCCGAGAGGGACGCCCGAGAGGGACGCCTGGGAGGAACATCGAGGGTCTCCGTCCTGGCGGTCATGGGCCTCACGCGATCGGTGGTCACGCCGCAAGGCTTGGCCGTGTCGGCGTTCCTGGCCTCTGATTCGGGCTTGCCGCAAACCACCGGCCCTGATGTCAGCCCAGGATCGCGCTGCAGTGTCTCTGGCCTGCGCGTCACGCGGCCCTGCCGGTTATGGGCTCGAGGGTCCCTGCAAAGCTCAACCCGCCGATTTTGGCGAAGCGCACAGTGTCAGGCGTCGCCGTTTCGCTGAGGCGTCCGCCACCTTCTGGAAACCCAACTGCCTCAACAGGTTGCAGGTGAGCGGGATGATTGTCTTGTGGCCGTCGCGGGGTGGAATAGGCAGCGCGCGAGCGTCGGCTGTGGACCAACGGCGGAAGCTGGAACAGAGCTTCTCGGTGCTGATGGCACTGAAGCCGGCCAAATAAATGGTGAACGGGCCGGCCATTTATCCTAATGGTCCGCGCGAACCACCGAGGAAGAGGCGGCCGCGGCGATCCACGCGGGCCGACGGAAGGACGCACGATGAAGACGGGCAAGACGTTCGCCGAGTTGGCGGTTGGGATGACCTATTCGACCCAACACACCGTGACGGAGCAGGACGTCGTCGACTTCGCGCGCGTCTCGGGCGACCACAATCCGATCCATCTCGACGAGGCCTACGCCAAGACCACGGTCTTCGGAACGCGCGTCGCCCACGGTGCGCTGACGGCGTCTTATGTTTCGGCGATCCTTGGCAACGATCTACCGGGTCCGGGCGCTATTTTCACGGACATGTCGATGGCCTTCAAGCGCCCTGTCCGGATCGGCGACACCGTCACCGCGACCGCCGAAGTCACCGACCTGATCGAGCGCGGCAACCGCGTCATCCTGTCGGTGAAGTGCGAAGTCGACGGCCGCATCGTGATGAAGGGTGAAGCCAAGGTCACCGTTCCCAGCGGCAAGCCCGGCTAGAAACGCAGGCATGCGAACCTTCGAGGCCAGTGAAGCTCTGCCGTCCGATGCAAGGGGCGCGGCGATGGCGCTCGGCAATTTCGACGGACTGCATGACGGCCATCGTGCGGTGATCGAGAATGCACGGGAGGCGGCGCGCCAACGGGGCGCACCGCTCGCCGTCGCCACTTTCGAGCCCGCACCGCGTCGCTACTTCCAGCCCGCCGCACCGCCGTTTCGCCTGATGACGCGGCGCCGGCGCGAGATCGCCCTGACCGCACTCGGCGTCGACCTCTGCTTTCTCCTGCGTTTCGATGCGAGGCTTGCGGCGATGACCGATCGCGCGTTTGCCGCTTCGGTGCTGGATCAGACCCTCGGCGCTCAAGCGGTCAGCGTCGGTTTCGATTTCCGCTTCGGACACAACCGCATCGGCGATGCGGCGGGACTGGTTCGGTTGGGCCAGGAGCTTGGCTTTGACGGGCGGATCGTCGCCGAAGTCGCGCATGGCGGGGAAAAGGCCTCCTCCTCCGGCATCCGCGAGATGATCCAGCGCGGCGACATGATCGCCGCGGCGCGAGCTCTGGGCGATTATTGGATCACCGACGCGATCGTTGAGCATGGCGAGAAGCGCGGCGCCGCCCTGGGCTTTCCCACCGCCAATCTGAAGCTGGGCGAGATCGTCCATCCGGCTCACGGGGTTTACGCCGTCTGGGCGCGCAAGGAGGACGAGACGACCTGGCGTCCTGGGGTCGCCAGTTTCGGCCGGACGCCGACGACCGGCCTTCGCGATCCCCTCCTCGAAGTGGTGGTGTTCGACTGGTCAGGCGACCTTTATGGTCAGCGACTACATGTGGCGTTCGCCGATTTCCTGCGGCCAGAGGCGAAATTCCCTGGCCTGGACGAGCTGGTCGCCCAGATGAAGCAGGATGCGGCGCAGGCGCGGGCCATCCTCGCTCGCCTGCCGGCGCCGGCCTTGTGATGTCGCTCGCGACCCGGGCTGCCGGCAAAGGATTGTCGCGGGCGCCCAAACGGTCTTCACTGCATGGCAAGCGACAGGAGCGATTGATGATCCGGGCAAGCAGTCTTGCGGCTGGCTTATGCATGCTCCTGGCGACAGGAGCGGGAGCTGTCGCCGAGCCGCCGCTCAAGCACCAGACACCGCCGGGACTTGCCGCCAACTCGACCACCGGCTCGGCCTTTATCGACCACTATGACGAGAGTGCGATCAGCGACGTGATTACCTCCATGGGCTACATGGTTGTCCATGGCGCCGGCATCGAGACCGAGCGTCCGTTTGTGGCGTTCAAGACGGCGGACGGCATCAACGTCGCCACCATCGGCACAGCCTGTCACGACGAAACCGGCAAGAAGGCCTGCTATGGCGTGCAGATGATCGCCGAAATGTCGCCGGGCAAGAACGCCGACGCCGACGGGCTGGTCGAAGAGTTCAACGCGACCTACGCCGCCGCCAAGTTCTACCATGTTGACGGCAAGGTGCGGGTCAGCCGCTATCTGGTGCTTGACGACGGTGTCAGCCGGGACAACTTCAAGGCCAATATCGATGTGCTCCTGCAGATCGCCGGTGCGATCCGCAAGGAAGTCACCGACGGGGCCTGAGGCGGCAGGAGGGAGCGCCGATGGACGCCCTTCATTCGCTCGTCGGCAAGGTCGCGCTGGTCACGGGCGGCTCGCGCGGGCTGGGACGCGAAATGGTTCTGGCGTTCGCCAAAGCGGGCGCCGATGTCGTCATCGCCAGTCGCAAGCTCGACGCCTGTGAACAGGTCGCAGAAGAGGTCGAGGCGCTCGGCCGGCGCGCACTCCCGGTTGCAGCCCATGTCGGGCGCTGGGCTGACAATGATGCACTGGCCGATGCCGCCTACAGGCAATTCGGGCGCGTCGATATTCTGGTGAACAATGCCGGCATGTCGCCGCTGGCGCCGTCGCTGGTCGAGACCTCCGAGGCGTTGTTCGACAAGGTGATCGCGATCAACTTCAAAGGGCCGTTCCGGCTGTCCTCGCTGGTCGGGACGCGAATGGTTGCCGGCGAGGGCGGCGTGATCATCAATCTTTCAAGCACCGCCGCCTTCCTGCCGATGCCGCACACCATTCCCTATGGCGGGGCCAAGGCGGCGGTGAACGCCATGACCGTCTCCCTGGCCAAGGCGTTCGCGCCCAAGGTTCGGGTCAATTGCATCGCCCCGGGCCCTTTCCTGACCGATGTCTCGACGGCCTGGCGGGAGGACAAGGCGGCGGAGGCGGCGCTCGGCCTCAAGCGCTTCGGCCATCCTTCCGAAATCGTCGGGGCGGCGCTTTTTCTCGCCAGCGACGCTTCCAGCTACATGACCGGCCAGGTGCTCCGCCTCGATGGCGGCAGCTGGTAGCTGTCCGAAGCGGGTCAGCCCGGCTGTTTCAGCTTGCCTCTTGGCTTGAGGCGTCGGGCGCTGCTATCAGCGGGCGCTGCTATCAGCGGGCGCTGCTATCAGCGGGCGCTGCTATCAGCGGGCGATGACTCGGCAGGCGATCATTAGAATTATGGGCCCGGCGCGCGTTTAACCGCGTGTGCGCCGGGAAAGTCGTATCCGCCCCTGGCTTGAACCCTTGAGACGACGCCCAGAGAGACGATGCCGACCGATGAGTAAAGACACCCCCAAAGACTCCGCTGAGTCCGCCAATCCCTACAAGGACACGCTGTTCCTTCCGAGGACCGATTTCCCGATGCGCGGCGGGCTGCCCCAGCAGGAGCCCATCCGCCTCGCGAAGTGGGAACAGGACAAGCTCTACGAGCAGCTCCGCGCCGACGCCAAGAAGGCCAATCGCCCGGCCTTCATGCTGCATGATGGCCCGCCCTATGCGAACGGCCACATCCACATCGGCACGTCGATGAACAAGATCCTCAAGGACCTGGTTGTCCGCGCCCACCAGATGATGGGTTTTGACGCCGACTATGTTCCCGGATGGGACTGCCACGGACTGCCGATCGAGTGGAAGGTCGAGGAGGAATATCGCGCCAACAACAAGCAGAAGCGTGACGTGCCGACGGCCGAGTTCCGCAAGGCCTGCCGCGACTATGCCCAGACCTGGATCGATATTCAGCGCACCGAGTTCAAGCGCCTCGGGGTGATGGGTGACTGGAACAATCCTTATCTGACGATGGCCTATTCGTCCGAAGCGGCGACGGTGAAGGAGTTCCTGAAAGTCGCGACGAGCGGCCAGCTCAAGCGCGGCGCCAAGCCGGTGATGTGGTCGCCGGTTGAACAGACAGCCCTCGCCGAAGCCGAGATCGAATACCAGGATCGCAAGGCGACGACGATCTGGGTGAAGTTTCCCGTGGTGCATGGAGCCGGCGATCTCGTCGGCGTGTCCATCGTGATCTGGACGACGACGCCGTGGACGAGCCCGGCCAACCGTGCGGTCTCGTTCACTCCTGAGATCAACTACGGTCTCTACGACTGCGCGACCCTCGAGGAGGGTCTGGCCTTTGAGCCGTGGATCAAGCCAGGCGAGAAGGCCATCCTCGCCGACAAGCTTGCCGAGACCGTGCTGAAGACCGCCAAAGCTGCCTCGTGGATGCGCCTCGCCGACGTCAATCCAGCTGGCCTGGAGTGCGCTCACCCGCTGCGCGGGGCTGAACTTGGCGGCTACCAGTACGCCGTGCCCCTGCTTCCGGGCGAGCATGTCAGTGAGGAGGCCGGCACTGGCTTTGTCCACACGGCGCCTGGCCATGGCGATGATGACTACGAAGTCTGGATGACCAACCGCAAATTGCTCGACGCCAAGGGCATCGACGCGTCGATCCCCGACACCGTCGACGCCTCCGGGCGCTACACCAAGGTTTGCCCCGGTTTTGAAGGCCTCGAGATCATCCGCACCGAAGGCAAGAAGCGCGGCGAGGACGGCCCTGCCAATGCCGAGGTGATCAAAAAGCTGATCGAGGCCGGCAATCTCCTGGCGCGGGGCCAGACGACCGTGCGCGACGCGGTGTCGTGGCGCTCCAAGGCGCCGGTGATCCGCCGGGCGACGCCGCAATGGTTCATCGCCATGGATGTGCCGCTGAAAGACAAGCGCACGCTGCGCCAGACCGCGCTGCAGGCGATCGACGATACGACGTTCATTCCGCCGCGCGGCAAGGACCGCTTGCGCGCCATGGTCGAAGACCGGCCGGACTGGTTGATCTCGCGCCAACGCGCCTGGGGCGTCCCGCTGACGCTGTTCGTACACAAGGACACTGGCGACATCCTGAAGGACGACGCCGTCAATGCGCGGGTTGTCGAGGCCGTTATCAAGGGCGGGGCGGACGCCTGGTTTGGCGCTGAAGCCACAGCGTTCCTCGGCAAGGATTACGATGCGGGCAAGTTTGAGAAGATCAACGACATCCTCGATGTCTGGTTTGACTCAGGCACGACCCACGCCTTCACCCTTGAGGATCGTGGACTGAAGTGGCCGGCGGACGTTTATCTTGAAGGCTCCGACCAGCATCGCGGCTGGTTCCAGTCGTCGCTGCTGGAAAGCTGCGCGACGCGCGGCCGGGCGCCTTACGACACCATCGTCACACACGGCTTCGTGCAGGACGAGAAGGGCGAGAAGATGGCCAAGTCGGTCGGCAACGTCATCTCGCCGATGGAGGTATGCGACAAGTTCGGGGCCGACATTCTGCGCATCTGGGTCGCCTCGTCCGATTATGCCGACGATCCCAGCTTCGGCTGGAAGCTGTTCAATGCGAACAGCGACATCTACCGCAAGCTGCGCAACACGCTGCGCTACCTGCTCGGCGCGCTGGATGGGTTCTCGGAGAAAGAGCGCGTCGCCCATGCCGACATGCCGGGGCTCGAGCGCTGGGTGCTACATCGTCTGGCGGAACTCGATAAAGTCGTGCGCGAGGCCTATGCGGCCTACGACTTCAAGGTGGCTTTCCACGCGCTCGTGAATTTCTGCGTGGTGGATCTCTCCGCGGTCTATTTCGACATCCGCAAGGACAGCCTTTATTGCGACCCGCCCTCGGCGCTCCGCCGCCGCGCATGTCGCACGGTGATGGATGAAGTCTTCCGTCGGCTCTGCATCTGGTTTGCGCCGGTGATGGTGTTCACCTGCGAAGAGGCCTGGGAGCAACGCTTCCCCGGCACGACGTCGGTGCATCTCCAGCAGTTTCCGGAAACCGGCAAGGGCTGGCGCGACGTCACGCTCGCCGCTGTCTGGGGGCGGATCTTCACGGTCCGCAGCGCCGTCACCGCGGCGCTCGAAGTCGAGCGCCGCGAAAAACGCATCGGCTCGTCGCTCGAAGCGAGGGTTGATGTCGCCATCCCGGATCCGGACTTGCTGGCCGCATTCCACGGCGAAGACCCGGCAGAGATCTTCATCACCTCGGCCGCGCAGCTCAGCTCGGGCGCGGACCAGACATTGGTCACCTCGACGCGGGCCCAAGGCGTCAAATGCGCCCGCTCCTGGAAATACTTCGATCCTGCGACCGCCGACCCGCAATTCCCGGACATAACGCCACGGGACGCAGCCGCGGTGCGTGAGTACCGTGGCCTGCAGGGGGAGAAATCATGATCGAGGTCAACGCGTGAAAGTCGCCACGGACTGGCTGCCGCGGGACAAGATCACGCGCCAATGGCGTTGGGGTTTGCCGTTGGTCGCGGCGATCATCGCGTTGGATCAGTTGACCAAGAGCATGGTTCTTGGCGAGCCAGGGTTTGGCGCGATGGAGTGCCTGACCGGGGTTTCCAGCTGCGGCGGGGTGGTGCTGGCGCCGCCCGTGTTCAACCAACATCCGCTGCTCAGCCTGTCGATGACCTGGAACCATGGGGTGAGTTTCGGCGCGTTGCAGTCCGAAGGGCTCGCCCGCTGGGCGCTTTTTGCGGCGACCAGCCTTATTGCCGTCGGATTCACGGTATGGCTTCTAAGGGCCGAACGCTGGATGACCGCCCTGTCATTGTCGCTGGTGATCGGAGGGGCCGTGGGAAATCTGGTGGATCGGGCCCGATTCGGCGCGGTAGTGGACTTTCTCGACTTCTCGGGACTCTATTTCCCGTGGATTTTCAATGTCGCAGACGCGGCAATCTCGGTAGGCGCGGCGTTTCTGCTGCTGGATCAGCTGCTGGCAAGCCGCAAGCTGCGCGTCTAACATGGGCAAACAAGATTTCCGGGGACGCCTGACCCCGCTCGACGACCTAGTGGAGACCAAGCCTTGAAGCGACTTCATGCCATCGTGCTCGCATCCGCCTCGCTGGCGAGCCTTTCGGGCTGCGCGGCCCTCGTTGGAACCGGAACGCCGGACGAGTTTCGCGTCGTCCGCAAGGCGCCGCTGACCATTCCGCCGGAATACAATCTGCGTCCGCCTGCGCCCGGAACCAGCCGACCGCAGGAACTCGAGCCCGACGCCCAGGCGCGCGTCGCCGTGTTCGGAGCTGACATCGGCCGCGACGCGAGTGACGGCGAGAAGCTGCTGGTGAAATCCGCCGGCGGCGACACGCTCGACCGTTCGGTTCGCGCCGCCGTTGATTACGATAGCGCCCAGATCCTCCGGAAACCGCGCAGCTTCACCGACCAGATCCTCAATTTTGGCAAGAAGCCCACCGAGCCGGTGCTCGACGCCAGCGCCGAGGCTGCGCGTCTGAAGAGCGATCAGGCCGGCCTCTCCGATCTGATCGGCGACAAGCAGGTCATCCTGAAGCGCCAGAACAGCGGCAAACTGCCCGGCCTCTAGCGTCGGGATCTCAAAAAATTGCGGAGGAAGCGATGAAGCTGGGCGCAATGGGCCTCGGCCTGAGGCTGGCGTTGGCCGCTTGCTTTCTTGGAGCAGGTCTTGGCGCCGAAGCTTTCGCTCAGTCGGGGCCCGAAAAGCCCGCGCTGGCAAAATCTGCGGCTGCGCCGGCCGACCCCGGATGGGCGCCCGAGACCTTCCAGCTCTCGAACGGCATGCAGGTGGTGGTGCTGCCTGATCACCGCGCGCCGGTGGTCACGCACATGGTCTGGTACAAGGTCGGCTCCGCCGACGAAGTGAAGGGCAAGTCTGGCCTCGCTCACTTCCTTGAGCACCTGATGTTCAAGGCCACCGACGAGATCCCGGCCGGCGAATACTCCAAGATCGTCGCCCGCAATGGCGGGCAAGACAACGCCGAGACGACACTCGACTACACCATGTATTATTTCCGCGTCGCCAAGGACCGACTGCCGCAGATGATGCACATGGAGGCGGACCGCATGGTCCACCTCAAGCTCGGCGAGGACGAGGTCAAGTCAGAACTCAAGGTCGTGCAAGAAGAGCGCCGCCAGAATGTCGACAGCTCGCCGGGCTCGCTGCTCTATGAAAAAATCAGCGCCGCACTTTACGCCGGGCACCCCTATTCCGTTCCGGTGATCGGCCACATGAACGAAGTCGAGAAGCTGCAACGCCAGGACGCCGTCGACTGGTACAATACCTGGTACGGCCCTGAGAATGCAATCCTGGTGGTGGCTGGCGACATGACCGCAGCCGAACTAAAACCGCTGGCCGAGCAGGCCTATGGCGCGATCAAGCCGAAGGGCAATCTGCACACCCGCACCCGGCCCGAGGTGAGGCCGCTCGCCAGGTCCATCGAGGTCAGCCACGCAGACGCCGAAGTGCGCCAGCCGGACTGGAGCCGACACTGGCTCGGCGTCGTTGAGGGCGATGCGCAGGAAGACGCGCTGGAAGTCGGACTGCAGATTCTTGGCGGCGGCCGCACCAGCCGGCTCAACCGTGAACTGGTCGAAAAGCAGATGATCGCCGTCGCCGCCTATGCCGGCTCGGAGGAATCCTTCGCGCGCGGCTCGATCGTCGTGGGCGCGTCCCCGGCGCCAGGACATGCGCTGGAGCAGATGAAGCCGGCAGTCGAAGCCGTGGTGGCGAAGTTCCTTGAGGACGGCCCCACGCCGCAAGAACTCGAGCGCGCGAAATCCAACATCGCAGCGTCGGCGACCTTCGCCCGTGACAGTCAGGTGGCGATGGCCAATTGGTATGGCGGCCAGCTGGTGATCGGCCAGAGCGTCGAACGCGTTCAGCACTGGGAGGACCGCATCCGCGCGGTCACTGCCGAGCAGGTTAAGGCGGCGATGAACGCCTACATGAAGGCGCCCCATGTCGACGCCCGCCTGATCCAGGGAGGCAAGTGATGCGCCGCATGACGTTGTCCGCCGCGATCATCCTCGCCCTTGCTGCCTGCGCGCCCAAACCCGCGACCCCGATCGCCGCTGCGGCAGGACAAACCACCGGCCTTGCCAACATCCAGGTGGTGACGTCCCCGGGCGGGGTGACCGCCTGGCTGGTCTCCGAGAAATTTGTGCCGACGATCGCCATGCAGGTCGCTTGGAAGGGCGGGGCGACGGCCGAGCCCGCTGGCAAGGATGGCGCGGGCTGGATGCTCGCTTACATGATGAATGAGGGCGCCGGTTCGCTCGACAGCCAGGCCTTCGGGACCCGGATGGAAGAGCTCAACATGACCTTTGGCTGCAATGTCGGCGACGACTGGACCAGCTGTTCGATGTCAACGCTGAAGGACAAGTCCGCCGACGCGTTCGAAATGGCGCGACTGGCGCTTGTCGAACTCCGCTTCGACGTCGAGCCGATCGAACGCGCCCGCCGAGAACTCAACGTGACGCTGGAGCAAGAGCAGGCCGACCCCGGCACGCTGGGCTCGCGGGCCCTCGAAGGCATTCTGATGCCCGGTCATCCCTATGCCCGCATCCCGACCCACCAGACAGTGGCGGCGATCACCAAGCCGGATCTGGTCGCGCTCAAGAACCAGCTCATGACCAAGGAC
>JANMWT010000480.1:0-5765 GCA_031394145.1 Alphaproteobacteria bacterium
ATTCAGAACCGGGGCCATCTCTCGATATCGTTTGCGCGCAGCGCGCTCTTCGGATGCTCGAATCATCCAAAAATGCATAAACAACTGATCAGCGGATGTGAATCCTCCCCGCCAAATCATCCCAACCCGTGACCTATCTGAATCACTCGTTTATGGACGAGCCCTAAGCAGTGACCGCCATCCACATCAAGGCGCTTCGACCCGCGCACCCAGGTCTGAACGCTGCGACGCCTGCCGGGGACCGACGGCTGATCGGCGCCTGCCCATACATTTGTCCTGCACCTTCAACGAAACGACGACGACCACGGGCTACCGCCGGCGTTACACCTACCAGCCATGTCAGCCGGTGCAGTTCCTTCACGTAATCGCGCATCACGTCATCTCGAACCTGGCTCCAACCGGCCCGGCTCGACGCTGAGCGCAGAAGTGATTGGATCACTGCACGATACGGTCACCATCCGCATCATCCAGGAGCTTGAGCAGGGACGCTTCCCTTGGGTCCAACCGTGGACGTCGCTGTCGCCATCCTCGCTCGGCCTGCCGCAGAACGCGGCGACGGGACGGCCCTACTCCGGCATCAACATCCTGCTGCTTTGGGTCGCCGCCATGGAGCAGGAGAGGTCCTCTCTGCGCTGGCTCACGTTTAAGCAGGCGCTGTCGTTGGGCGGCGCCGTGCGCAAGAGCGAGAAGGGAACGATGGTGGTTTTTGCCGACACCTTCGTCCCCGAAGCGGAGCGTGAAAAACAAGCCACGCCCGGCGCAGAGGCGCGGAGGATCGGTTTTCTGAAGCGGTTCACGGTCTTTCATGTCAGCCAGTGCGATGGCTTGCCGCCGGAGGCCAGCGTCGCGCCGGCGCCGGGGAGGTCGGAGGTCATTCCAGATGTCGAGGCGCTCATCGCCGCGACAGGTGTCGACATCCGGGTCGGCGGCGACATGGCTTTCTATGCGCCGGGGCCTGATTTTATTCAGGTGCCGCCCCAGGAAGCCTATTTTGATCCGGTCAACTGGTACCGAACCAAGCTCCATGAACTCACTCACTGGACAGGCCACGCCTCCCGGCTCAATCGTGATTTCTCCAGCAGACGAGGCGCGGACGCATATGCGCGCGAGGAGCTGGTCGCAGAGCTCGGCGCCGCCTTTCTCTGCGCCGAACTCGGCGTTGTGCCGACTGTCCGCCATGCTGATTATCTCGGCGCCTGGCTTGAGGTGCTGAAAGCGGACAACCGAGCGATATTCCAGGCCGCGTCGTCCGCGTCCAAAGCCGCGGCCTTCATCAATGGTTTCAGAGCTGGATCGCCCTCAACCCCTGGGAGCAGCCCGTGATCCGCGAACGCTACCAGCGCTGGCATCGTGTCGCGTCGCAGAGCCTGCCGGACCAGATCGCGCCGCTGTTATCTGTTTGACTTGTCCCGTATAACGGTATACGTTATAACTGCTTCGGAGGATTTCCCTGATCCGGTCGTTCGCGTGCAGCGATTCTGAAAAAGTGTTCAACCGGGAGCGCAGTCGCAAGTTCGACGCGGTCGCGCGTGTCGCACTGAGAAAGTTACTGATGCTGGACGCCGCCGAACGGCTCGACGACCTGCGCTGCCCGCCGGGCAACCTGCTCAAGGCGCTTGCAAGCAGCAGGCGCGGACAGCAGTCCATACGCGTCAACGCCCAGTGGCGCGTCGTCTTCGTCTGGCGAGCGGACGGGCCGCATGACGTGGCGATTGTGGACTATCATTGAAGAGAGAGGCCACCATGGCGCGCGCACCGAAACACGCTCCCATCCACCCCGGCGAAATCCTCGCCGAGGAGTTCATGGCGCCGCTGGGCCTGTCGCAGAACGCGCTGGCGCGAGCGCTGGACGTACCGCCGGGGCGGATCGGCGAGATCGTCAACGGCCGGCGCGGCATCTCGGGCGATACGGCGCTGCGCCTGGCGCGCTACTTCGGATCAACGCCGGCTTTCTGGATGAACCTGCAGGCGCGCTTCGATCTCGAAACCGCCAGCGAGGCCGCCGGCGCTGCCATCAATGCCCATGTGCAACCACGGGAACGGGCGGCGTAACATCCGGCTATTGCGTCGAACGGCGCCCGCATGCTCCTCCTTCTCGCCATCCAGGGCCGGCGGCATCCGCCGGCAAGCGGAAAACGCGCCAGGGATCGACGCCCCGGGAGCGTGCGTCCCCCGCCCAAGCTGGTTCAGAATTGTCCAGACCGGCCTGTTTTGAGTGCGCAGACGGTCTTCGCACGCGAGTGTGAGCTCCTAGGTGCGCGTCCCGCTTTGCATTCGGCAGTGAAACATTGTTACACTGGGCCCATGACCGGCGCTGGCCTTCTGATCGAACGGATGTGATGCGCAGAGCAAAGATCCTCTCGCGTGTCGTGAGCCGACCTCGCCGGTCGGCGGCGCTCGCTTTTGCGCGCGGATTTGCCGCCCCCGGTATGCGCGCGATCCTGATGGCTTGGGTCGCCGCCCTGGCGATCGCGTTCCAGTGCATCGTGCTCCAGAGCCATGTCCATGTTGGCGCGGGGCCTGTGTGGTCGCAAACTGTTTCGGCCGATGGCGGGAGGGTTGCTGCTGCATCGGCCGCAAGGTCGATCGCGGTCGCGCGGACCCAATCCAGCGACCTCGAGACGCGGCACGGCCCATCGCCCGCTGATCCGGCAGGCTGTTTCATCTGCCAGCAAATGGCGATGGCGGGCGCAGCGGTCCTGCCACTGTCTCCTGCGCCAGTGATCGCGCACCAGACTGCGATCATGGTCATGGTCATGGCCATGGCCGAGGTCGCAGCTCCGCGTCCCAGGGCGTCGCATGACTGGCGGAGCCGCGCCCCGCCCATTCGTCTCTAGCTGACCCTGAGCCGCGCGCCGGCCTCCCTCTCTGCGAGATCGGCAGCGCGCGTAAGCCCGCTGGAGCACGCGTGCGCGCGCCGCTCCGCGGGTCCCCGCCAGAGCTGGAGACCCCTGTGCATTTCCATCGCTATGCTGCAAGCGCCGCCGCCGCTGCCGCGCTGATTGCAACCATCCCGCCCGCCGAAGCGCAGACTGCGCAAGACCTCAAGGCCTTGCGTCAGGACGTCGAAACTCTACGCCATGACTACCAGGCGAAGATCGACGATCTCGAAACCCGCCTCGCTAAGGCGGAGGCAGAAGCTTCCGCCGCCCGAAAGGCGGCTGAGGAGGCGACTGCCGCCAACGCCGCCACGGCGAAAGCCGTCGACGTGCTCGCCAATGAGCCGGCCGCTCCCCCGGCGGCGCCCGCCTCGGCCAACGCCTTCAATCCGGGCATCGCAGCCGTGCTGAACGGCTTTGCAGTGCTGGCGAAGAACGATCCTGGCGCAGCCGGGATCGCCGGCTTTGCTCCGGGCGATGCGATCGGCGGTCCGCCGCGCGGCCTGTCGCTCGGCGAATCGGAGGTCTCGTTCACCGCCAACATTGATCCCACGCTCTCGGGTTTTCTCGATTTTTCGATCGACGACGGAAACTCGATCTCGCTTGAGGAAGCGTATATCCGCACCACGGCGCTGCCAGGCGGGTTCACGCTCAAGGCCGGGCGCTTTCTCTCCGGCATTGGCTACATCAACGAGCGCCATGCGCACGACTGGAGCTTCTCGGACGCGCCCTTGCCCTACAAGGCGTTCATCAACAGCCAGTTCGGCGACGATGGCGTGCAGGTGCGTTGGTTGGCGCCGACGGACCAGTTTCTCGAATTCGGCGGCGAAGTCTTCCGGGGCGACAGCTTTCCGGCGGGCGGGGCCGCCAACAACGGCGTCGGCGCCTATTCGGCCTTCGTCCACACCGGCGCTGATCTTGGCAAGAGCGCCAGCTACCTTGCGGCGTTGTCCTATTTCCACTCACGCTCGATCGACCGGGCGACGGCCGCCGACCTGTTCAGCGGCGAGACGGATCTCGGCATCGCGAGCTTCGTCTACAAATGGGCCCCAAACGGAAACTCGACGACGCGAAACCTGACCCTGTCGAGCGAGCTGTTCTATGGAGAGGAGAAGGGCCGCTTCAATCTGACGCCGGTCTCACAGACGCATTTCGGCTGGTACGCGCAAGGCGTCTACCAGTTCATGCCGATGTGGAGCATCGGCTTGCGCATCGCCGGGCTCAATTCGGAATTCCCCGGCGCGGCGCTGGCCGGCAGCACGCTCGACGATCTTGGCCACTCGCCCTTCGCAGCATCCGCATTGCTTGAATACGACATCAGCGAGTTCGGCCGCTTGCGCCTGCAATATACACGCGACGAGGCGGCGGCGAAGGCCAATGACGAACTCGTCCTGCAATACACCGTCATCTATGGGCCGCACGGCGCCCATCGCTATTGAGAAGGATCATGCCTATGAAAACCCTCACGCTCTGCGCCGTGCTCGCCATCGCCGGAATCGCGCTGCCCGCCTCGGCCAAACAGCTCCAGATCTTCGCCTGCGAACCTGAATGGGGCGCGCTGGCGACGGAGATCGGCGGCGACAAGGTCAGCGTCTATGTCGCAACCTCCGGCTCGCAGGATCCTCACCAGGTGCAGGCCCGGCCCAGTCTCATCGCCAAGGCGCGTTCGGCGGATGTGGCGGTCTGCACCGGCGCTGAGCTCGAGATCGGCTGGCTGCCGTTGATCGTCCAGCAGTCCGGCAACGCCAGGATCGGCCCCGGCGCAGCTGGCTCGTTCGAGGCCACCAGCGCCATGCGCCTGCTCGAAGCCCCGACCCGGCTCGACCGCGCCGAGGGCGATGTCCACGCTGCCGGCAATCCGCACATCCAGACCGATCCGCGCAGCATGATCCCGGTCGCCAAGGCGATGGCGGCGAAGTTCGCGGCGCTCGATGCCGCCAATGCTGCGACCTACGCCGCGCGCGAAGCTGACTTCGAGAAGCGCTGGACAGCGGCGTTGGCGGGCTGGTCGACGAAGGCGGCGCCGCTGAAAGGCGTTGCAATTGCCGTCCAGCACCACTCCTGGACCTACCTTGAGACCTGGCTCGGTCTGACCGAAGTGGTTCCATTGGAGCCCAAGCCCGGCGTGCCGCCATCCAGCGGCCATCTCGCGCAGGTGTTGCAGAAGTTGCAGGCGACGCCGGTGAAATTCGTCATCCGGGCCGCCTACGAGGACGACCGCCCGTCCGCCTTCATCTCCGAGCATGCTCACATTCCGGCGGTGACGCTGCCCTTCACGATCGGCGGCACCGATCAGGCGAAGGACCTGTTCAGTCTTTATGACGACACCATCAACCGGCTGCTTACGGGGCTGAAATAGATGAACCTCGGCAATCTTGAACTCGGCATTCTCATTCCGGCGTTTGTCGCGGGACTGCTGGTGCTGGCGACGCATGTCCCGCTCGGCCAGCATGTGCTGGGGCGCGGCATCGTCTTCATCGATCTTGCGATTGCGCAGGTGGCGGGCCTTGGCGTCACCGCCGCAAGCGCATTTGGTTTCGAGGCCGAAGGCTGGCGCGTGCAGGCAGCGGCGGTGGTCGCAGCTCTGATCGGCGCCGTGCTCTTGACCTGGACGGAGAAGATCTGGCCAGAAGTGCAAGAAGCGCTGATCGGCGTCCTGTTCGTGGTTGCCGCGTGCGTCGAACTTCTGGTGCTCGCCAACAATCCGCATGGCGGCGAACACCTGAAAGACTTGCTGGTCGGACAAATCCTCTGGGTGTCGATCCCCAAACTTGTCCCGGTGGCGATCCTCTATGCGCTAGCGCTTGGCGCCTGGTTTGGCTTCAGGCAGCGATTGGGCCAGGTGGGTTTTTACGTGCTGTTCGCCCTGTTGGTGACCCAGTCCGT
>JANMWT010000494.1:0-3980 GCA_031394145.1 Alphaproteobacteria bacterium
TGACCGCGATCGAGCGCCAGAACATGGCGCCCGCCCCGCGCAAACAGACGCGCTACTTCGCCAATGGCGAGCTGACCGAACGGGTTGGCCAAGCCGAGCGCGCCGGCAACGTCACGGCGACGCCGATTGTACTGCACGTGATGAAGGCCAAGGGCATGGACCCGACCGACGCGGCCTTGCGCAAGCGCATCCTGCAGAGTGTCAAGGAATGCCGGAAGCGGTTGAGCGGGCGGGGCTAGCGGCGCTTCCCTATCCACCAGATCGCCGCTGCGATGCTTAGGCTAATGAAGACGGCGAGCCGGACCATTCCCTACTGGCTTATCGTGAGGGTGACTTCACCCATCGCGGGCGTTATCACCTTCATGACGTCGCCCGGCTTTTTCCCAGCGGGAATATCGAAGCAGCTCTCGACCGGATTCACCACATTGACAGTGCAGAGCTTGTCGCCGTCGATGCGCCACTTGCCGGCTACGTCGGCGCCTTTGCCGCCCGCTCCAACAACGTGCGTGTTCGACGTGCCATCTGGATTGTAGGTCGTGTCCATATCAACCGCGTGACCGTAGAGGTCTCCATGAATGACGACCCCCTTGGCCAGAATGTACTGGAGAGTTGTCGCGGTTTGGGCGAATGCCGGTGCGGACAGAGCCAGCAAACCGGCGATAACTAGCAGGCGTCTCATGGCAGCCTCCGTTAGTTAGCGCCACTCTAGATGGCGAAACGGGTCCGCCGCAATGGCCCGAAAAGGCACGCGGCCAGACGACCCTCGAAAGCGCTCGACGCTTTATGCAGGCGGCTCCGGCGATGCTTCGCTCTTTTTCTTTGCGCCGATCCTGGGCTCCGTCCCATTGAGGATGCGGCTGATATTGGCGCGGTGGCGCCAGAAGATCAGAACGGCAAGCACGCCTGTGATGATCCAGCCGTCTCCAGTCGGTTCGAGCACATAAGCGACCACTGGCGTCGCCAGCGTTGCAGCGAGCCCGGCCAGCGACGACATGCGGAACAGCGCGGCGGAGAGAAGCCAAATAACGCCGAAGGCGAGGCCGACCTTCCACATCGCGAACAGCAGGAGGCCGATAAATGTGGCGACACCCTTGCCGCCCTTGAACCGCAGCCAGACAGGGAAGCAGTGACCGACAAAGGCGAAAGCGCCGCCGACGAGGCCGATGCTGTAGGCGTCGCTGGTGCGGATCGCTTCGGCGACCAGCGCATCGCGCGCCGGATCGGGCGTCAGCAGGCGGAGGGCGCCCTGCCAGCAGATCAGGAAGGCGAGACCAGCCTTGCCGGCGTCAAGCAGCAGCGTTGCGAGCGCCAGATCCCTGCGGCCGGTTCGAAGCACGTTGGTTGCGCCGATATTGCCCGAACCAATCGCGCGGATGTCGCCAAGACCCGCCAGTCGCGTAATCACAAGCCCGAACGGAATCGAGCCGAGCAGATATCCGAGGGTGACGGCGCCGGCATAAGCCGCCAAAATGGGTGTCGCCCCGGGCATCATGTCCCCTATTTGCGCTCGAATACGGTGCGGCCATCAACCCAGGTCTGCAAGACCTTGCCTTCGAGGCGGCGTCCATCAAACGGCGAGTTCTTGGAGCGCGACAACAGCAAGTCGCGGTCGCAAAGCCAGGGCGCGTCGGGATCAAATAGGACGAGATCGGCGGGTGCGCCCGCCGCCAGTCGGCCTTGCTTCAGACCGAGCAGGTCGGCCGGCCCGGAGGTCACCGGCTTCAGCGCTTGAGCCAGCGTTACCTGATTGTCCGCGACCAGGCGCAACAAAGCGGGCAGCAGCGTCTCAAGGCCGATGGCGCCGTAGGACGCCTCAGCAATTGGCAGGCGCTTGTCTTCGGCGGGTTGCGGATCGTGGGCGGACACCACGGCGTCAATGGCGCCGCGCGCGAGGCCTTCGACCAGCGCCATGCGGTCGGTTTCCGACCGGAACGGCGGCTGCACCTTGCAGTAGGTGAGATAGTCGCCGACATCGATCTCGTTGAAGAACAACGAATAGGCGGCAACCGAACACGCAACCTTGACGCCCGCAGCCCGTGCCCGCTCGACCGCCTTGAGCGAGCGCCCGGTCGAGATGCAATCCACGAGCAGACGCGCACCAGTGGTTTCCGCCAGCATCAGGTCGCGTTCAATCGCGATCCATTCGGCCTCAGGCGGGCTGCCGCGCAGGCCGAGGCGAGCAGCGAACGCGCCGGCAGTCATCACCGTGCCGCGCGACAGGGCAGGGGTGTCCGGGCGTGCAGCGATCAGGGCATTGAAGCCAGAAGCGTATTGCATCACCCGCCGCATCAGTCCCGCGTCTTCGATGGGCTGATCGCCGTTGGTGAAGAAAACCGCGCCGGCCTCGGCGATCATGCCGAGCTCGGCCATCTTTTTGCCCTCAAGGCCGACGGTGAGGCCGCCCGAGGGGTGGACTTTCACGCGTGCGACGCCGTCCGCCCGGCGCTTGATGAAGTCGACCAGCGCCACGCTGTCGATCACTGGATCAGTGTCGGGCATGACGACGAAAGTGGTGACGCCGCCAGCCGCCGCCGCCTCGCTGGCGGTTGCCAGGGTCTCCTTATTCTCGGCGCCTGGTTCGCCGGTCTTGACCCGGAGATCGATCAAGCCCGGCGCGAGAACCTTGCCGCCGGCGTCGCGAACGAAAATCACGCCGCTGCGCTTTTCCGCCTCGCGGCCGATCTGCGGGCCGATTTCGAGGATGACGCCGTTTTCGAATACAATGCCGCCGGTCTCGTCGCGTCCGGTCGCGGGATCGACCAGCCGGGCGTTATAAAGAATGGTGCGCTCGCTCATCGGTTCTTGCTCCCGATGTCAGGCGCATTCTTCGCCAGCGTCTCCAGCACCGCCATCCGCATGGCGACGCCCATTTCGACCTGTTCGGTGATCAACGAGCGCGTCTTGTGGTCGGCGATGCCGCTTTCGATCTCGACGCCGCGGTTCATCGGGCCTGGGTGCATAACGAAAGCCTCGGGCTTGGCGAAGGCCAGCTTCTCTGCGTCGAGGCCATAGAAATGGAAGAATTCGCGGGCGGAGGGCAGGTAGGCGCCATCCATCCGCTCCTGTTGCAGCCGCAGCATCATCACCACGTCGCAGCCTTCAAGGCCCTTGCGCATGTCGGTGAATACGCTTGCGCCCCATTCGGCGGCGCCGGGTGGGGTAAGGGTACGCGGCGCGATCAGCCGAATCTCAGCCCCCATCAGATTGAGCAGCGCCACATTGGAGCGGGCGACGCGCGAGTGCAGGATATCGCCGCAGATCGCAATGCGCAGCCCGCCGAGGTCGCCGACGCGGCGGCGAATCGTCAGAGCGTCGAGCAACGCCTGGGTGGGGTGCTCGTGGGTGCCGTCGCCGGCGTTGATGACGCCGCAGTCCACCTTGCGCGAAAGCAGCTTCACCGCGCCAGAGGAGGGGTGGCGGATCACCAGCAGGTCTGGTCGCATGGCGTTCAGCGTCATCGCCGTATCGACCAGCGTCTCGCCCTTTTTTACCGAAGAGGTTGCGACCGACATGGTGATGACATCGGCGCCCAGTCGCCGACCGGCGATTTCGAACGAGGACTGCGTGCGGGTGGAGCTCTCGAAGAACAGGTTGAGCAAAGTCTGTCCGGCCAGCACGTCGACGTGCTTGGAGCGACGCTGGTTCAGCTCGACGTAACGATCGCCAAGACTCAATAATTGTTCGATGTCGAGCCGGTTCAGCCCTTCGATCCCCAGCAGATGCCGGTGGGGGAAGGCGTAGGCGAAGTCCGCCATATCGGAGCACCCGTGATTTCGGGGGGCATAGCGCGGGCAGGCGGGTCGGGCAAGTCAGAAGGGGTTAACTGCCAGGGCAATCGGGTGAAGAACTGAGTGACAACGGGATGAAGTCCTGAATCTGTCGTGATCCTCTGATTCGGAGGATGGCGATGGCTGGCGTGTTGGATGGCTGGCGTGTTGGAAGACTGTGGTGCGTTTGACGAGACGGTTGTCTTTCTGAAG
>JANMWT010000040.1:0-5579 GCA_031394145.1 Alphaproteobacteria bacterium
AGCAGACCGGCCAACGCCAGCAACCGAGCAGTTTGCATGTTCATCCCTCCGGCAGCCGACGGGCGCGCCACCCTATGGCCGAGCTGGCGGATACTCAATCGAGGGATGAGCGCAGCGTACTGCATCCTTGGGCCTTTCCGGCCGGTCGGCCCAAATATGGATTGGAGGCTTCGCGAACCGATACCGCCGCGCCCGTCGGCGCCGCGCGAACTTGCTGAGGGCAAACACTTGCGATGCCCCTCGGGCCCGCCTCCCGTTTCTGGCGCCTCGTTCTGGCGCCAAGTTCTGGGACGAGCCCGAGCCAGCCCGGTTGCATTTGATCTCACCAGGAGAGCGGACGAAGCAGTCGAAACAGCCAACCAGGCCGGCTTGCGCTCAAGAAAGAAGCCCGAGAGGTGTGACGTGCGGTCGCGCCTGCGGTTGACCATAGCGTCTTCAGGCGCCAGCCAGTAAAAGCTCGGCCGAACCGACTGGAGAGAAGAGATGAAACGCGTCGCGGTGGTTGTTCTGTGTCTGGGCCTGCTGGCTGCTCCCGCGGCGTTTGCCGACGCCAAGGCGGGCGGTGACGTGTTCGCGACCCGCTGCAACATGTGCCACGGCGGAGGCGTCGGCGGCGCGCCGCCGATCGACAAATTGAAGGAGAGCGGCCCCGAGGCGATCCTCGAAAAGCTGACCAATGGCACGATGGCGCCGATGGCCGCCGGCCTGTCGGACGCCGACAAGCGCGATATTGCCGTGTTCCTGAGCGGCAAGGGCCTGCCCGCTGCCGGCGATCTACCCGCTGTCGAGCCCCTGCCGGCTGCCGATCCGGCGCCCGCCGCTCAACCGGCGCCCGCTGCCGAGCCGGCGCCCGCCGCCCCACAATAACCCTCGGGGCCTTTGGCTATCGGTCGACCCGATGAGCGGGCGAGGCAGCGCCGGCGCATGTCACCCGATCACCCGATCACCCGCTTGCGCTCGCCCTTGTCGGGTCAAGGCCGCGCCTGCTGCGCCGCCTTCTCGTCGTTTGCCCGCTTGATGATGTAGGCAAGGAGCTGGTCCGCCTCGCCCGGGCGCAGGATCGTCTTGAAGCCCGGCATGCCGCGCGCCGATCGTTCGCCGTCGAGGACGGCGTGCCTGAACTGGTCAGGGGTCCTGATCAGTGCGCTGTAGCGCAGGTCCGGCCCAATCGAACCGCCCTGCGGTACTGCTGTTCGGCCATGGCAGGCGCGGCAATTGCGGTCATAGGCATCCTCGCCGGCAAAAACGTCTTCATTCGAGGCGGTCAGCAGCGGCGGATCGAGCTTGGCGCTGGCGGCGCTGGCGACGACCACGGGTTCGGTCGGCAGTTTGACCGCGCCGCCCACCTTGAACACCAGCAGGCGCGAATTGTTGGCGCTGACCTGGCTGGTGCGCTCCTGGTTGGGCGGAAGCCCGCGGGCGCCGACGAGGATGGCGACCTCTTCCTGCCCGCCCGCCGTGTAGGCGGCGGCCGCGGCGACCACGCGCGCCTGGGTTGGAGCTGACCACAGCTTCTTGCCGCTTACCGCGTCGTAGGCTGCGAACTCGCCATTGTGGTTGCCGGAGAAGATCAGATTGCCGGCCGTCGCGAGGATGCCCGAAGAGCCATAGACGTCATTCTTGATGCGCCAGACTTCCTTGGCCTTCACCGGGTCCCAGGCGAGGATGTAGCTTTCGATATTGCCGCACTTGGCGCCAGGCGCCGTGCAGAGCGCCTGGCCGCCGGCAAAGTCGGTGCCGGTGTTGGTGCCTTGCGGGTTGGGCCTGAAGTTGGCCTTCATGGCGTAGGCGGAGGCTGACACCTGGACGGGGATATAGATGTAGCCAGTCGCAGGGCTCATCGCCATCGGGTGCCAGTTGTGCGTGCCGAGGGCTGCCGGCAGGATCAGTGCAGGCTTGTTGTTGCTGCTGTAGCGCGCCTCAGGGCTAATGATCGGGCGGCCCGTCTTCAGGTCGACCTTGCTCGCCCAGTTGGTGTCCGGCTGGTATTTCTCGGCCGAGACCAGCTTTCCGGACTTGGCGTCGAGCACGTAGAAAAAGCCATTCTTCGAAGCCTGCATCACCACATGGCGCTTGCCGCCGGGAAACGGAAGATCGGCGATCATGATCGGGTTGCAGTTGTCATAGTCCCACTCATCGCCGGGCGTTTCCTGGTAGTGCCAGGCGTATTCACCGGTGTCGGCGTTGAGCGCGACGATCGAGGACACGAACAGATTGTCGCCGCCGCCAGGGCTGCGCAGCTCCTGCGCCCAGGCGAGACCATTGCCGGTTCCGAAATAGACGAGGTTGGTCTTGGGATCGTAGACAATCGTGTCCCACACCGTGGCGCCGCCGCCGAGCTTCCACCATTCGCCATGCCAGGTCTTGGCGGCCATCGCCATCGCCTTGTTCTCGAACGGCTTCGATGGATCGCCCGGCACCGTGTACCAGCGCCACAGCTCCTTTCCGGTCTCCGCGTCGAAGGCAGCGACGTAGCCGCGGACGTCGTATTCGGCGCCGCCATTGCCGATGAACACCTTGCCGTTGGCGATGCGCGGAGCGCCGGTGACGGTGTGATGGCCGCCGGGCGGTACGGTCGAGACACTCCACACGACCTTGCCGGATCTTCCATCAAGGGCGATCAGCCGGCCGTCCAGCGCGCCGAGATAGATCTTGCCTTTCCACGCGGCGACGCCGCGGTTGACCACGTCGCAGCACGCATCGGCGCCCTTGGCCTTGTTGACCTCGGGATCGTATTCCCAAAGCTTCTTGCCGGTCGCGATGTCGTAGGCCTTCACCATGCTCCATGCGGTGGTGAGATAGAGGACGCCGTCGACGACGACGGGCGTCGCCTCCTGGCCGCGCTCGGTATCAATGTCGCCAAACCAGGCGAGGCCAAGGCTCGCGACGTTCTTGTCGTTGATCTGCTCGAGCGTCGAGAAACGCTGTTCGTTATAATCGCGCGCGGCAGCGAGCCACGAACCTGACTCCCTGTCAGCGCCGAGCAGCCGCTTGCCGTCCACCGCCGCCGCCCCGGTTGCATGAGCTGAAGCGGCAAACTTCGCCGGCAATGGCTCGCTGGCGGGCGATTTGCAGCCCGCGAGCAATAGGGTTGCCGAACAAGCGATCGCCACAGCGGCAAGAACAGCGCGCATGAAACCTCCCCGCGGTCCCCTCTGAGGAGACACTCAACCTTTGCGCGCCAGTCTAAAGACCAAGGGCGCTCTCTGGCAATCAGGCTGGCGACCTGAGTTGACCTTTGGCCAAGCTACGAGCGGGCGCGACGTGCTCTAATCCGGTGATTGCCGCCGTCGCCGCAAATCACCCGTCTCGGGTCGCCAAACGAATGGGAGCGGCCAAACCGCCCGACGCCCCGCCGTGGGGTGGTTTGTTGGAGCGAATTTGAGCCCTCGCCAATCATCGACTTCAATGGATTATTGCACACGCCCTTCGAAGAGAGCCCAGGCAGCTGCGCGCTGGACGATCTGTGGCCAGTTGCGAATGGGAGAGCCCGCGGTTGCCAGCCTCAGGAAACGTCACCCATCTTGATCCAGCTTACCGCGAGGCGTTGATCGTCAGCGCCGCCTTGAACGCGATCATGTTCTTCGCTGAAGGCGGTGTCGGGCTGGCGATCGGCTCGGCTGCTCTGCTGGCCGACGCGGTCGATTTTCTCGAGGATGCAGGCATCTATTCGCTTGCAGTCATTGCGCAGTCCTGGGGAGCGCGGCATCGCGCCAAGGCGGGGATGGCGATGGGGCTCGCCATGCTGGGGGTTGGGCTCGTGGCGGTCGGGCAGATCCTCGTCCGCGTGTTGCATGGCGGTGCGCCAGCGTCCTGGCCGATGGCGCTCACCGCCGCCGCAGCTTTGGCGGTGAACGTCTATTGCGCATCACGGCTGGCGCGTTGGAAACATGGAGACGCCAGCATGAGATCGATCTGGCTCTCGACACGCAATGACGCGATCCTCAACACAGTGACGCTGGCGGCAGCGGGGCTGATCGCCTGGACATCCACTGCCTGGCCGGACATCGGCGCTGGGATTTTGATCGCAGCCCTCAATATCTGGGCTGCGGTCGGCGTCATGCGACAGGCGCGCCGCGAACTTGGCGGAGCGCGGCTATGAACACCCGCGAAGGCCTTGGTCGCGAAGGCCTTGGCGATGTCGAGCTCGATCGCTGATCCAGGCGCGCCTTGCTGTCCGGCCGCCACCCCCAGCGTTGCGACACGAACGGTTCGCTGGCGTGCCTGCTGCAACGGATTGAGAGGTCCCGACCATCCGTCGAAAACTGCGACAGGCGTAGGGCGCTCAACGCTGTCGGCTGGCGCACGCAGGAGGACGTCCGAAGCGGGCGAGCAATTCAAGAGCGAACAATTCAAGAGCAATGAATCAAGAAGAAAACGCGCGCCCATGTGGTAGGCTTGGTCGTGTCACATTCCATTCCGGGCGGGCCCCGGCCCGACCCTGATCCGACCCTGATCCGACCCTGATCCGACCGCGCCCTGGCCTGTCCGAAACCGACTTCATCCATAATATCGCCCGCGAGGAGATTTTTTGATGTCAGACGACACGTTCGACGACCACACGGCCCGCTCCGTGCAATCCGACCTTGAAGCGCTCAAAGACGACATGATGGCCATTCGTGCGGATCTCGCAGCGCTCCTCTCAAGCTCGACACGCGCTGCGGGTGATCAAGCCCGGCGCCAAGCCGAGCGGGTGGGAGAGATGGCGGAAGACGTTGCGATGACCGCCAAGGACTATCGGGGGATGCTGGAAGAAAGGGTCCGAAGCCATCCCCTCGCAGCTGTCGGGATCGCTCTCGTTGCCGGAATGCTGGTCACTTCAATCGGCCGTCGGCACTGAACAGACGGCGACCTCGCGTTGGGGTGTGCTCGTCTCGATGCCCCTCGGCTGGTCACAGGTGCGCAAAAGTCTGGACCCTGCGCGCTTTACGCTTGGGGCAGCACCCGGCATCCTCAAAAAGACGAAACCTTGGTCAGACTATTCAGAAGCAGAGCGGCCGTTCCTCGCGGCTGCACGCAAGTTGCTGCGAGCGCGCTGACGCTCACGCCTCTGCAACACGCCTGACAACACGCCTGACAACACGCCCGACAACACGCCGCACAACACGCCTGAACCTAGGAGCCGAACGCTTGACGTCGATCAAGGCCGGCTGGCGAGAAATTTGCGATATAGCTCGAAACCGCGCTTCGACGTATGCTGAGCCGACGGTATGCGCTTAAGACACCTCTTGATAGAGAAGCGCCGGCTGAACTTGGGATTATTTCGGGAATTGAACCGGTGCTTAAACCGGGGCTAAAACTCGCGCTTGAATTTGATCGCTGCTGGCTCAAATCTGGAAACCCACCCATGTTGAAGCGACTTTGGCCGATCGGCCTTATCCTGCTTGCGCTGATCGCGTTCGCCCTGACGTCGGTCAACACCATCCCAACCAAGGAAGAGAAGGCCAAGGCGAGCTGGGCGGATGTGCAAAGCCAGTATCAGCGCCGCGCCGATCTCATTCCCAACCTTGTCGCCACTGTCCAGGGTTACGCAAACCAGGAAAAATCCGTCCTCGTCGCGGTAACCGAGGCGCGCGCCT
>JANMWT010000069.1:0-5573 GCA_031394145.1 Alphaproteobacteria bacterium
TACAAACGATGTCATGGCGAACCTCAGCCCGGGTCATTCTCGTCATCCTCCTGATCCTCCTGATGAACGTCGCTCACTCTTGCATCGATGAGCAGCTGAATAACCGCGACGCGCGGACGACGTTCATCATCGTGATCACGACTATTACGCCTGCGGTTGTCACATATTTCTGTTGCGCAGCGCTGCAGACCGGCCAGGCAAAGTTGATCTTGCGCGTTGCGCTCAGCGCGGCTGGAGCCGGCATGCTGCTGTTTCTCCCCAAAATCCTCTGGGGCCTGCTTCCGAGCGTCGGGCCCAGCAATGGCGGCGCCGCCTCCATGTGGTTGCTGTTTGAATCCTTTCTGGTCGCGCTCCCTGTCGGCTTCCTGGTGGTTGGTCTGCCTGCACTGGCTGGAGCAATCGTTCTGCGCTCCGATCGCAACCGACAAAACGCCTCGCCGCTGCGCACAATTGGCCTGATCGCGGCCACGCTTGCGGCGCTCAACACGGTGATGGTGCTATTTTTGTTGGGGGTGCTGAAATCCCTTGGATTTCCGCTTGAGGAATTCAAGGTTGGCGACCTGGTATTGCCCGGGATTGCGTCCAGCTTCGGATGGGGCGGCGGCCTGCTAGCGAGCGGCTTCCCCGACATCCTCAAACGTGCGCCGGCCGCCTCCGCGCCAAGCCTCGCACCCGCAGCCGCGGCGCCTGCTCCGGCGCCGACAGCCTGAGACGCGCCGCGCCGCTGGGGCAGCTTGCGCGGCCGGCAACATAGGCGCTCGGTGCGCGCTCGCTCCGCCAGCCGCTCCAGGAGATCCTCGCAATGATCCTCACCTTCTCGGTTCTCACCCTCCAGCTCGCCAAGGCGTTCGGCCTCTACCTGCTGGTCACAGGGCTTAGCGGGCTGACGGCGCCTGCGCGCTGGAAGGCGGTGATGGAAGACTACCAGCGCTCACCCGGCCTTTCCTACCTGACCGCTGTGATTGTGCTGGGCGCCGGACTGGTGCTGGTGATGGTCCACTCGCTTTGGACCGATCCTCTGGCGATTATCGTCTCATTGTTTGGCTGGATTGCGCTGATTGAAGGCGTCGCCCTGATGGCGGCATCTGAAGGCCTGCTGAAACTCGGCGCAGCGACAGTCGCGACGCCCGGCCGGACGCGCGCCTGGGCGATTATCGCCGTGATCCTCGGCGCCGGGCTTCTCATTGCCGGATCGTTAGGCCGAGCGGAAGTTTCCACCTGAGACATTCCACCTGAGACATTCCACCTGAGACCGCCTGAGACCGCCTGAGACCGCTTGGACCTGATCGCACGTTGCGCTAGTCTGGTTGTTCATCCGAGGGGCGCGGGCGGAAGCCGGCTGAGATTGGTCCTTATCTGGCCAAGCACTCTTAGAACCTGATCCGGGTCATGCCGGCGCAAGGGACAGGAGAGAGACTTGGACGACAGCAAATCAGCTCCCCCCGTCTACCCCGTCTACCCCGACGACGCCGACGGTGATGCGCTGCGACAGGTTGCTGCGAATGGATCAGACATGTCGCGTGCGATGGTGATCGACTTTGCGATCGACGCTCCATCCGAGAGCAACGCCAATGCCTGCCAGCTCGCCTTGAGCCAGGCTGGCTATCCCGGAGATATCTTTCGCGCGGACGGGAGTTCTCGCTGGTCGGTCTATTGTTCGGTCACGATGGTTCCCGACTATCACCAACTGCTCCGCACGCTCGAAACCCTCAATCAAATCACCTCGCCCCATGGCGGGACAGCCGATGGCTGGGGAACGCTCGGCAACGGGCCCGACAGTCAGACCTAAATCCAGGAAGACCGCGCCATGAATAAGCCCATCGATCCAAAGTCCCTTGAGCCGTTCCGCGTCACCACCGGGCCGTTGCCGGCGAGCGAGAAGCGCTTTTCGCCGGCGCCGGGGTATCAGGATGTGAAGGTGCCCTTCCGGGAGATCGCACTGCATCCTTCAGCGAAGGAACCACCGGTGCGCGTTTACGACACGACGGGACCTTACAGCGACCCCGGTGTGAGCATTGACGTGCACAAGGGGCTTTCCCCGCTACGCGCATCGTGGATCGCGGCGCGAGGCGATACCGAGGGCTATGCCGGCCGGCATGTGAAGCCGGAGGACAACGGCAATGTCTCGATCGAAAAGCTGGTGACGGAGTTTCCGAACAAGCGCCAGCCGCTGGTCGCCAAGAGCAGCCACACCCTCACCCAGCTCCAGTATGCCCGCGCAGGGATCATCACCGCCGAGATGGCGTATGTCGCGCACCGGGAGAACATCTGCCGCGAGCAGGCGGCGGACGGCGCCGCCGAGCGGCGGGCCGATGGCGAAGATTTCGGCGCCGAGATCCCTGAGTTCATCACCCCGGAATTCGTGCGCAGCGAAATCGCTCGCGGCCGCGCCATCATCCCAGCCAACATCAATCACCCAGAGCTTGAGCCGGTGATCATTGGCCGAAATTTTCTGGTGAAGATCAACGCCAATATCGGCAACTCGGCCGTCACCACTTCGGTCGAAGAAGAGATCGAGAAGATGGTGTGGTCGATCCGCTGGGGCGCGGACACGGTCATGGATCTCTCCACCGGCCGAAACATCCACAACATCCGCGAGTGGATCATCCGCAACGCGCCGGTTCCGATCGGCACCGTCCCGATCTACCAGGCGCTCGAAAAAGTTGGCGGTGACCCGGACAGGCTAGACTGGGACGTCTTCAAGGATACGCTGGTCGAACAGTGCGAACAGGGCGTCGATTACTTCACCATCCACGCCGGCGTGCGGCTCGCTTATATCCACCTAACCGCCAAACGCGTCACCGGCATCGTCAGCCGCGGCGGCTCGATCATGGCGCGCTGGATGCTGGCGCGGCACAAGGAAAGCTTCCTCTACGAACGCTTCGGCGACATCTGCGACCTGATGGCCAAGTATGACGTGTCGTTCTCGCTGGGCGACGGGCTGCGCCCCGGCTCCATTGCAGACGCCAACGACGCAGCGCAGTTCGCCGAGCTCGAGACGTTGGGCGAGCTCACCAAAGTCGCGTGGGACAAGGGCTGCCAGGTGATGATCGAAGGCCCCGGCCATGTGCCGATGCACAAGATTAAGGTGAACATGGAAAAGCAGCTCAAAGTCTGCGGCGAGGCGCCGTTCTACACGCTCGGGCCCCTCACCACCGATATCGCACCGGGCTATGACCATATTACATCCGGCATCGGCGCGGCGATGATCGGCTGGTTTGGCACATCCATGCTCTGCTACGTCACGCCCAAGGAGCATCTCGGCCTGCCCGACCGCGACGACGTCAAGGTGGGCGTCATCACCTACAAGATCGCAGCCCATGCCGCCGACCTCGCCAAAGGCCACCCGGCGGCCAAACTTCGCGATGACGCTCTTTCTCGCGCCCGGTTCGAGTTCCGCTGGGAGGACCAGTTCAACCTGTCGCTTGATCCGGAAACCGCCAAGCTGTTCCACGACGCAACGCTGCCGAAGGATGCGCACAAGGTTGCCCACTTCTGCTCGATGTGCGGACCGAAATTCTGTTCCATGAAGATCAGCCAGGACGTCCGCGATCATGCGGCGAAACTGAATGACCAGTCGCTTGGCTTCGCTGAAATGAACGAGAAGTTCAAGCAAGTCGGCGGCGAGCTTTATGTGAGCGAGAGCGGTGAGAAGCGTGAAGCGATTGACTGACGGATGCGGAAACGCGTCGTCGATCAAGGAGGATCCGTGCTTGTCGACCTCAAAGACCTCTAAGCCCGCCAAGCCGAAACCCGACTCGCGCGCCGCGTTGGCGGTTGAAGCCATGCGCCGCGCAACGCGTGAAGCGACGACCGGCCCGAAGGAGCTGCGTTCCGGTCGCTTCACGTTGAAGGCGCCAAAGCGCGTGGCGGCAGAGTAACCCATCCGCCGCCACGCGCTTAGCCCAACCCTGGCTGCGCCTGTGGCGACGCCGGAGCCCCCTGGCGCTCTGGTCGGAGGCGGACAGGTAGCTGTCTCGGCGGACCTGGGTTTCCTCCCACGCTTCGATGAAGTCCTCGAAGCGCCTGATGGTGACCAACGCCGTATTGACAACTTGACAATATATCGATAATCGATATGTAGCTTTACATAAGCAATCAGGACGGCGCTCCCATGGCTCAGTCTGCTGCTGTTGTCGCCGGCATGTGTGCGGCGTTGATCTTTGTCCCGCTTGCCCTCGCCCAGGCGCCAGCCCCGCTCGCAAAGCCCGTCTCGGCTCGCATCTCGGCTCCCGTTTCGCCCTCCACGGCGACCTATGTCGTCCCCCGCACTTCGTTCGGCCAGCCAAGCCTTGAGGGTGTGTGGACGTCCAACTTCATTCTGCCGTTGGAATCCACGCCCCAGACGCCGATGCTCACCCTGCCCGAGCCAGCCGCGAAAATGATGGCCGCCGCCTACGCCAACATCGTCGCCAACATCCTCGACAAGCAGCTCGACCCTGAAATTCCGGTGCTGATCAAGAGCACCGATGGCCTTGCCATCGTCCGCGGAGAGCGTCGCACGCGGATGGTCGTCCTGCCGGCCGACGGCAAGATTCCGTGGACGGCCGAGGGAAAGAAGGAAGCCGCCAAGGGACCAGGCATGGGCGACTTCAACAACCCGGAAGAGCGGCCGAACTGGGAGCGCTGCGTCGCCAGCATGGGTCGCCCTCCGATCGCCGCCACGGGCGAATCCAATCCGCGGCAGATCATCCAGTCGCCGACCCAGGTAGTGATCCACACCGAATACGGCGATGAGGCGCGCATCATCCCCTTCACCAACCAGCACCAGCCCAAAATGTTCAACTCCGCGCTGGGCGACGCCATCGCCCGCTGGGACGGCGACACGCTGGTGGTCGAAACGGTCGGCATGCCCGAAAATGATCGGGTGCGGCTCTTCCCCACCATCATCGTCTCGAACGAGGCGAAGGTGATCGAACGGATGACGCGGATTTCGGACCGCGAGCTGCTCTACCAGTTCACGGTCGAGGATCCCAAGGTCTACGCCGCGCCGTGGCTGGCGGAGTTCTCGATCTATCGCACCGACCAGCGCATGTTCGAACACGCCTGCCACGAAGGCAATTACTCGCTGCCCAACATCCTCCGCGGCCAACGCATCGCCGACACCCGATCCGCGAAGCCGTAGGCTCAGCCCCGCCGCGTGTAGGTGAGGTTCAGCGAGCCGAACTCGGTATGTCCGTCCTGGCCGTGAAATTCTTCCGAGCGCCAGACATAGGTGTAGGCCAGCCGCAAGCCGAACCAGCGCAACGCGAGGCCGGCCGTGCCCTCGCCCACCAGCGGCCACTTGTCGACCGAGGGCGAGTCCACCCAGGTGTTGCCGTCGAGAAAGACGTCGCGCGCCACCAACCGCGCATGCACGCCGGCGAAACCGTAGATGCTGAGCTTGTTGCCGTCCTCCGCGTCGAAGAATTCCGAGCCGGAGACGCCTGGCCGTATGCGCGGCCGGCCCGAAATCGCGATTGAGTCGCCAGCCGGCGCGCGCCATCACCCCGCCGCCGATCGAATCCTCCACCGTGCCCAGCGCCAGCGTCACGTCGGGCGTCACGTCGGGCGTCACGTCGGGCGTCACGTCG
>JANMWT010000079.1:0-3449 GCA_031394145.1 Alphaproteobacteria bacterium
TTTTGGGACCGCGCGAGGGTTGCACCCCCGTTGGGCGAAGGTTATACCCCGCCCTCCACAGAGTTCCGCGGTAGCTCAGTTGGTAGAGCAGGCGACTGTTAATCGCCTGGTCGTTGGTTCGAGTCCAACCCGCGGAGCCAGTTTTCCTGCCAATTCAGGTGATTCCCCTTGGATTGGGGCGCCGTCCGCGGGATGGTTAATCGCATCCTGGACAAGCCGGACCGGACCACTCCCCTAGGTCAGCCCAGCGGACGCGTGGCACGGCCGGTGCATCCCAGAAGGCGAAACCGCGCGCCCGAAAAGACCGCCCATGCAGAAATTCGTCGAAGGACCGCGCGGCGTTGTCGAGAAAGCCAAGGCGCGCCTGGCTGGGCCCTACTTCGCCGCCCGCGACGCCGCTCGCGCCGGCCTGCGCTGGGCCACGCAACCGAAAGTGCGTTGGACCGCCGGCGCCGTCCTCGTCTATACGCTCGCGGTCGCGGGCATCGGCATCAGCGGCGGCCTCTGGCTCGACGCCAAGGGCATCCCGACGCTCTTGTCCTACAAGGTCAACAATATCGAACGTCGGCTCCACACCGGCGAGAACAAGCCGCAGCTCGTCGTCTGGCAAACTGTCAACACCAACCGCCAGACCCTGCAGATGGCGACTATCCGCGTCTCCTACGCGTTGAAGAATGGCGGCAGCCTCGCCGAAGCCGGCGACAACATCATCCTCTCCTCGCCCGAGGGCCATTTCAGCTATCTCGACAAGAACAACCAGATCCATCCGATCGACCTCTCGACCCGGATGAACATGGACGCGCTGCGCAATGATGCGCTCTACAAGGCGCCTCTGTTCAACATCGCCACCGTCCGGACGCTCGACCTTTTGACGATCAAGACCGGAGATGCGTCCTACGATCTTTACGCCAGCTATAGCCGCTTCGCCGGCAAATGCTTCGACTTCGTCATCAGCCGGGTCTCGCTGAAGGTCGACGCCAAGGGCGTGACGCCGGTCAGCGGCTGGAGCGATGTGTGGATCGCCAACCCGTGTGTTCCGCTGAAGGAGAAAGGCTCGATCTTCGAAGGCCTCGCCTCCGGCGGCCGCATGGTCCAGCTGACCAAGGACACCATCCTGGTCTCAATGGGCGACTATCAGTTCGACGGTTTCTATGGCGGCAAGACCGTGTCGATGGATCCCAAGGTCGATCTCGGCAAGATCGTCGAGCTCAACATCCGCACCGGCGTCGCGCGCCATTACGCTTCGGGCGTGCGCAACCCCGAAGGTCTGATGATCGACAGCAAGGGCGAGATCTGGGAGACCGAGCACGGCCCGCAGGGCGGCGATGAGGTCAACCACATCGAGCGCGGCAAGAACTATGGCTGGCCGATCGTCACCTACGGCATGGTCTATGGCTCGCCGCCGACCAACTGGCCGTTCAATCCCAAGCCCGGCGAACATCAAGGCTATGAGCGTCCACGCTTCGCCTATGTCCCCTCGATCGCGATCGGCAACATCATCGAGCCTGATGGCCGCGAGTTTCCGCGCTGGGCCAACAACCTGCTCGTGCTCTCCTTGAAGGCGGGGACGATCCACATTCTCAAACGCGAAGGCGAAGACATCGTCTTCGACGAACCGATCGCGATGGGCGAGCGGCTGCGCGACGTGATCGTGCTGCACGATGGGCGCCTCGCCATCCTCATCGACGGCGGCCAGCTGGTGCTGGTGCGCAACGCCGAGCTGCACAAGGACGAGCCGCAGTCCTTCTCCGTCACCGGCCTCGAAAACTTGCCGCGCCCGTCTGTCGACGAGGCGCCGGACCCCAACACCGAAAGTACCGTCGAACTCGGCCGCTCCTACTTCCAGAGCGCTTGTGCGAGCTGCCACACGCTTGACGGCTCCACCAGCGGCGGTCCGCCGCTCAATGGCGTCGTTGGCCGCAAGATCGCTTCGGCGCCGGGCTTCGGCTACTCCGCCGCGCTCAAGGCCACAGACGGGGTATGGACCGACTCGCGCCTCTCGGCTTTCATCGATCATCCGAACGCCGTCGTCCCCGGAACCCAGATGCCCTTCCCCGGCTTGTTCGACCACCAGACACCTGCCGTGGTTGAATTCCTGAAAACGACGGGCGGCAAATAGGGTCGACGTCGCCGCTCCGCGAAACGCCCCGCCGGTGAGTTTGAACCATGGCTGGCGGGTCGCTTTGTGTCATCGCCAACCGCCCACCGATTGATCATGCAAACGGTTGCGGACGGACGCTGGGTCAGCGCCCGTCCGCTCGACGCGTCCGAAGGCCTGGCGCCAGGCCGTCGCGTCGATGAGATCAGCGCGACGCGGTCGTCATGGCGCCGGCTTTTCCACTGTAGAGAGCGGTCAACATCGCAGCGTTGAAAGCCGCGACGTTGCGAGACATGATGTCTGACCGGCAGGCCGCATAGGCCAGGTTGAGAGCCAAAAGCTTGGGATCAGGGCGCTCGCCGCAGATCTGGGCGGCGCCAGCCTTTATCCGCTTCAGCGCGGTGCGCGGTGCGCGATGCGCGGGTCGCCGCGACCGAATTTTCCGCCTCCGAAGCGTTGGTGTCGCCATCGGTCGCTGCTGCAGCCGAAGTTGCATTTGTTCGGGGCGTACGCCACCAACAAGCGCGGCGATATCGTCGAAGCCGAACGTCTGGTGAAACTGGCGCTGGAGCAATCGCGCCCGTTCTCGACCCATCGCAGCTTCAATGCCAACGCCCTCCGCCTGCTGGCAGAATGGCTGATTGCCGCGAACCGGGCGCGAGAAGCTTGCGCGCCGCTTGCCCCGTCTGAACGGCTTTATGCCGCTGTCGCAGGTGATGCGGGTCTCGTCGCGGTCTCTTCGCTTCGCAGCGCTGCAAAATGCGGGCGCTGAGACCCTGAAGGCCCACGCACGTCCGGGGCCGCAGGCCGGTCGCCACCCGTCTTGCTGCGCAACTCCACTTTTTTGAGAGCGCCCGACCATCGCCAGACCGCAAGTTCGGAGATCAGAAAGGCAGGCTCGCGCCTCCCTTGCAATTCCTGCCACCCACCGCGGTACCCCGCAAACCTGGAAATGGCCGGTCCTAGAATTGCCAGTAGAGGAATTCGCTTTGACCGGTGAGCATCCACATTGAGGCGGCCGCGAGGCCGGCAATGAAGATCATCCAAGGCAGCGAAGGGCTCCAGTCGATCCTCGGACCGACGCCAAGCGCCCGCGGCGGGCGCGGGGGCGTTTGAAGTGTCGGGGCAGCTTTCGACATGATCTGAAGCGAGTTCGGCATGGCCAGCGCTATGAAGCCGACGCCGAGCAAGTAAGCCAGCGCCAGTGCGAACTCTTTAAGTTGGACCTCACCATTGAGGAGCGTCATCGACCCCAAGGCCGGCATATGAACAATGTCGACAACGAATTTTGGCAGGCCCACTCCGTTCAGCCCAACCATGCCTTTCAGGATATTGACGGCGGTGTCGATGT
>JANMWT010000131.1:0-3334 GCA_031394145.1 Alphaproteobacteria bacterium
GGCGAAGCGCTTCGCGAACGCACGCGATGCGTCGTTCTGGTCCCAATAGAAGGTGTTGGTCACGATGAGACCCTGCGCCGTCGGCAACCCGAGCGCGTGGATGTCCGTGAGGAACACGAGCAGCCCCGCGAGATTCTGGCCGCCCTTGACGATGCCGAACTCGGCCGCCTGCTTGATCGAATTCGTCGTGTCGCCGCCGGCATTGGCGAGGCCGATGATCTTGGCCTTCGACGCCTGCGCCTGCAGCAGGAACGAGCTGAAGTCCTGCGTGTTGAGCGGTGCCCGCACCTTGCCCAGCACCTTGCCCCCCTTCTTCAGGACGACCGCTTCCGTGTCCCTTTCCAGCGCCAGCCCGAAGGCGTAATCGGCGGTCAGGAAAAACCACGTGTCGCCGCCGGTCTCGACGATCGCGCCGCCGGTGCCGTTGGCGAGCATCCACGTGTCGTAAGTCCAGTGAATGGTGTTGGGCGAGCATGCCTTGCCCGTGAGGTCGGACGACGCCGCGCCGGAGACCAGGAACGCCTTGCCCTTGTCCTTCGTGATCTGGTTGACGGCCAGCGCGACGCCCGAATTCGGGACGTCGACGATCACGTCCACCTTGTCGGTGTCGTACCACTGGCGCGCGACAGCCGAGCCGACGTCGGGCTTGTTCTGGTGGTCGGCCGAGATGATCTCGACCTTGTACCCGCGCTTCTCGATGCCGGAATCCTCGACCGCGAGCCGGGCGGCAACAACGGAGCCGGCGCCCGCCAGATCGGTGTACAGGCTCGACATGTCGGACAGCACTCCGATCTTGATCAGGTTGTCGGACACCTGTGCCTGCGCGGCGGTGCAACCGAGCGCGGCAGCCACCGCCACGCTCACCAAAGTGCGCTTCATAGCGCGTGAAATCGATTGCATTGGTACTACCTCCTGGTGTTGGTACTGCGAATTGCTACACGCCCAGATACTCATGCAGCTTGTTCATGTTGGCGCCGAGCTCGGAGTTCGGCACCATGTCGATGACGCGTCCGTGCTCGACCACGTAATGGCGGTCGGCGACAGTGGCGGCAAAATGGAAATTCTGCTCGACCAGCAGGATCGTGAATCCCCTCGCCTTCAATTGCGCGATCGTGCGGCCGATCTGCTGGACGATGACAGGGGCCAGGCCTTCGGTCGGCTCGTCGAGCAGGAGCAAACGTGCGCCGGTGCGCAGGATGCGGCCGATCGCCAGCATCTGCTGCTCCCCGCCCGAGAGCTTGGTTCCCTGGCTGCCCCGCCGTTCCTTCAGGTTGGGAAACAGGGTGTAGATCTCGTCGATCGAAAGTCCGCCGGGTCGCACGACCGGCGGCAGCGTCAGGTTCTCGAACACGTTGAGGCTGGAGAATATCCCACGCTCTTCCGGGCAATACGCGAGACCGAGCCGCGCGATGCGGTCGGGCGGCATTGCCGTCGTCTCGGTCGCTTCGAAGCGCACCGAACCTTTTCGCGATGGGACGAGACCCATGATCGCGCGCATCGTCGTCGTCTTGCCGGCGCCGTTGCGACCGAGCAGCGTGACGACTTCGCCGTTGCCAACGTTGAACGACATCCCGTGCAGGATGTGCGATTCGCCGTACCAGGCGTGCAGGTCCTGCACAGCGAGGATCGGCGTCGAGCCCGTCGCCGGCGGTGCTGAACCGGCGGCGCGCGCTCCCTGCTGGGCGTATGAGCCTGCGACGTCAGCCATGACCGGCTCCCAGGTACGCCTGCACCACGTCCGGATGGGTCGAGACCGCCGCGTAGTCGCCCTGCGCCAGGATCTCGCCGCGCGCGAGCACGGTGATGTGGTCGGAGAGCTTCGACACCACCGAAAGGTTGTGCTCGACCATCAGGATGGTCCGGTTGACCGAGACACTGCGGATCAGCGCGGCGATGCGCTCGACGTCTTCGTGCGTCATCCCCGCCGTTGGTTCGTCGAGAAGCATCATCTCCGGATCGAGGGCCAGTGTCGTCGCGATCTCCAGGGCGCGTTTGCGCCCGTACGGGAGCTCGACCGCAGTGTGATTCACGAATTCGGTCAGGCCGACGGCCTCGATAAGCTCTAGCGCGCGCGCATCCAGCGAGGACAGTGACCTGGCCGATGCCCAGAAGTCGAACGAGTGCCCACGCTTTCGTTGCAACGCAATCCGGACGTTCTCGAGCACCGTCAGGTGGGCGAAGACCGCCGAGATCTGAAATGACCGGACGAGTCCCATTCGCGCGATCGCGGCCGGTCGGGAACCGGTGATGTCGCGGCCGTTGAAGAAGATCTGGCCCCGCGTCGGCGCAAGAAAATGGGTCAGCAGGTTGAAGCAGGTCGTCTTGCCGGCGCCATTGGGACCGATCAACGCGTGAATCGTCCCGCGCCGGACGCGCAAGTCGACTTCACGAACGGCGACGAATCCCTTGAATTCCCGGGTGAGGCCGCGCGTTTCCAGAATGATGTCGTCGGCCATTTCGTTCGAAGCTTCCCCCTGCCATGCAGCGCGCGATTATAGCGGCACGATGTTGCAACCATGCAATCCGATTGCACGCCCGCGATCGGGGCTACATCGGTGTTGCAAAGTGTAACGGCCGTTGCCCAGCTATTTGACGCATGTTAGGTTCGTCGCCTGACGACAGCTTCGAGTCGTCGCCTCACAGGAGCCATTGATGAATCGCATCCGTTCACTCGCCCTAGCCGGAATCGCCGGCACCATCCTGACGCTGGCGCCGCTGTCGTCCGCGTTCGCGCAACACCGGCATCATCACTACGGGTACGGGTTGTTCTGGCCGATCGCCGCGGCCGCCACGCTGACCGCTGCCGTTGTCGGCACCGCCGCCGCGGTCGTCACCGCACCGCTGGCTGCCATCGCTGCTGTGGCGTCGGCACCGATCGCGTACACGACGCCGTATGTTTCGTCGGCACCGGTCTTCAACACAACCGACTACGCCACCCCCGCGCCGAATTACTACGCCGCACCAGCGCCCGCCTATTACGCTGCGCCGGCGCCACGCTACTACGCGAGCCCCGCCCCGGCCTACTATCCGAGCCCGGCGCCGGCGTACTACTCGACCCCGACCACCCCCTACTACGCGCCTCCGCCCGGCACCGTCTACGCCGCCGCGCCGGCACCGACCTATTACCCGGCGGCCGCACCGGTGTATTACTCGGCACCCGTCCGCTATTACGCACCGGCGCCCGTCTATTACGCGCCGCGTGCCCGCTATTACTATCGATACTGAGCCACGCCAAAGCCGCTATTTTCGGCCGCACCCGACAACGCCGCGCCAAACCGCGGCGTTGCTCATAGGCCGATCGGGGGTCCGGAGCTACGTTCTCCCCGCTGGCACC
>JANMWT010000189.1:0-2687 GCA_031394145.1 Alphaproteobacteria bacterium
ACTCCCGCGCCCTCATTGCCCTCCGCGCCGCCGTGCGGGAGCGCGCCCGCGGGGCGTTGCTGCGGGTCCGCGACGAACTCAAGACCAAATTCGGCCCCGAGTTTCGCGAGAAGATCCGGCGCGAAGTCGACCGCGCCCGGCGCGACATCGAGCGCGCCCAGCGTGAAGTCGAGCGCAATCATGGTGACTGGTCCGGCAACCAAGAGCAGTCCCACCACGCTCTCGCGATTGGCCGCGACGCTGTGGCCAAGGCGCGCGCCGAGATCGAGGCCGCCCGCAATCGCGGCGACTTCGCCTTTGACTTCGATTTCAGCAACTTCGACAGCTTCGCCAGCAAGGACTGGACGAAAATCCACCGTCAGGTTGACGTCAACTTGCACAGCGCCTCCCCGGATCGCCAGCTGATGGAAGCCGCCAACGATGGCAACATCGCCCGCGTCCGCGAGCTGCTCAAGGCCGACGCCGATCCCGATCGCGCCTTTCCCGGCGACGGCTCGGCGTTGATCGCCGCGGCCCGCCACGACCATGTCGGCGTGTTGCGGGTGCTTCTCGATGCCGGCGCCGATATTGATCAAAGCGTGCGCGGCGACGGCAATGCGTTGATCGCCGCCGCCGCGCGTGGCCACGCTGATGCGGCCCGGTTGTTGATCGAGCGGGGCGCCGACGTCGACGCTTTCGTTCCCGGTGATGAAACGGCCCTGATCGCCGCCGCCGCTGAAGGCAATCTTGCCGTGGTCAAGCTGCTCGTCGAGCATGGCGCCGACGTCAACCTCGCCTACCGCGCCATGGGACGTCTACGCTCTCCGCTCGGCATGGCGCAGGCGCGCGGCTACGATGATGTTGCAGCCTATCTACGCAGCCACGGCGCTGTGGCCGATCCCAAGGTCGCCAACTAGACTTTGACAGGAAGTTCGCGGACAGGAAGTTCGCGGACAGGACGTTCGGGGCCAGGGAGTTCAGGCGGCTTTGGCGACGCCGAGCGGACAGGTCGGGCCATACTCCAATCCGCCGCGCCAGCCCGGATTGCAGTCATAGACCTGCCTTGCCCCTTCCCACATCATGTGACCCGCCACGTAGAGGATGCTGAGCAGGCCGACATAGGCGATCCAGCGATGCTTGTGCAGCAGGCGGGCGATCAGGCTGGCCGCCATGCCCATCAGCAAGACCGACAACGCCAACCCGAAGACCAGGATCAGCGGGTGCCTGTGCGCAGCGCCCGCCACCGCCAGCACGTTGTCGAGAGACATCGACACGTCGGCGATGACGATCTGGACGACCGCCTGACCGAGCGTCTTGCCTTTGGGCCGGCCCGCGACGACGCCATCGGCGTTGGTGTCCTGGCCCGAGAGCGCTTCGTGCGCATCATTGGTGGCGGTGGCTGCATGAAGCTCCCGCCACATCTTCCAGCACACCCAGAGCAGCAGCACGCCGCCGGCGAAAAGGAGGCCGATCACGGTCAGCAGGCGCGTCGCGATCAAGGCGAACAGGATCCGCAGCACGGTGGCGATCAGCACGCCGATCATGATCGCGCGGCCCCGGTGATGCTTCTCGAGGCCAGAGGCCGCCATGCCGATGACGACGGCGTTGTCGCCCGCCAGGACGAGGTCGATCATCACCACGGTCAGGAACGCCTGGAGGCCCTCGATGGTCAGCATGTCCATGAGGCGAGGCGCTCCGCAGGGCCGCAACCGGCCGAGGCGCTCACATTCTCGACTTGCGCCGCCTTTTCAAGGGGTTCCAGCGACCGGAGGCGCCGGAATCGCGCCGTTCTTGACTTTCCCTCGCTGATCCTGTTTGTCCCCGGTTCTTATGACGGGTGGCGCGCCGCCGCCGTTGAGATCGCGAGGTCATTCAGACCCCGCCGGAGCGCGCTAAAATTGAGGTCTCTATGTCGAAGCGCCAAAACGCTAAGTACAAGATCGATCGTCGCGTCGGGGAAAACGTCTGGGGTCGCCCCAAAAGCCCGATCAATTCGCGCCAGAGCCGTCCCGGTCAGCATGGCGCCCGGCGCACCAACAAGCCCTCTGACTTTGGCATCCAGCTGATGGCCAAACAGAAGCTCAAGGGCTTCTATGGCGAGATCACCGAAAAGCAGTTCCGCAAGACCTATGACGAGGCCTCCCGGCGCCGCGGCAACACCGCCGAGCTTCTGGTCGGCTTGCTGGAGTCGCGTCTCGATTGCGTCGTCTACCGCTCGAAATTCGTGCCGACGATCTTCGCGGCCCGTCAGTTCGTGAACCACGGCCATGTCTCGGTGAACGGGATCAAGGCCAACATCGCCTCGATGACCCTGAAACCCGGCGACGTCGTGCAGGTGCGTGAGAAGTCGCGCAACATGGCGCTGGTGATCGAAGCGATGGGCTCGGGCGAGCGCGACGTGCCCGACTACATCGAGATCGACGCCAAAGCGATGACCTCGAAATTTAGCCGCATGCCGGGTCTCGGCGATATCCCCTATGCTGCAAAGATGGAGCCCAACCTGGTGGTCGAGTACTACTCGTCCTGATCTGGTTCGGATTTCACGGCATTCTTCCTGGAAGGCGGCTCCCCTGGGGCCGCCTTCTGCTTTGTGTGCCGAGCATGATCGACAGCTTGGCGGTGAAAGTCCTTTACCCAGCCTGATGACGGCGAAGGGTTAGTGAAGCGCAAGGGCGTCGTCGTGAGGCGAGGTCTGAAGGAAGCGTGGA
>JANMWT010000219.1:0-11638 GCA_031394145.1 Alphaproteobacteria bacterium
GCATGCAGGTCTATGACGACGTGCGTGGCTGGGACACGCTTCCTTACCTCGCCAATGAGTTCTATCTCGAATACGGCGCGATCGATTACGCCGTCACCGTCCCCGACACGATGATCGTCTCGGGTTCGGGTGAGTTGATGAACCCGAAAGAGGTTCTCACCGCCGCTGAGCAGGCGCGCCTCGCCAAGGCGCGCGCCAGCGACGCCACGGTGATCATCCGCTCGCCGGAAGATGTCGCCGCCGCCATCGCCGCCAAGCCGTCAAGCCTCACCAAGACCTGGCGCTTCCACATGGACAAGACACGCGATGCCGCCTTCACCGCTAGTCGCGTTTTCGTGTGGGACGCAGCGCGGATTAACTTGCCGAACGGCAGGACAGCGTTGGCGCAATCGGTCTATCCACGCGAAAGCGTCGGACCGCAGGCGTGGGGTCGCTCGACCGAAATCATGAAGCATTCGGTCGAGACCTTCTCGAAGCGCTGGTTCGCCTATCCCTGGCCCAACGCGATCAACGTCGCGGGCCCCGCAACCGGCATGGAATATCCCGGCATCGTCTTCGACGGCGTGCCGGACAAGGGCATTACACTGTTCTTCATCACCGCGCACGAGATCGGCCATTCCTGGTTTCCGATGATCGTCGGCGTCGATGAGCGGCGCGATGCGTGGATGGACGAAGGTTTCAACACCTTCATCGACGTCTATGAAAGCGACGACTTCAACAAGGGCGAATACGCCCCCAAGCGCGACGGTGAATACGCACCCAAGAAAGACATGACCCCAGGCGATCAGATCGCCGAACTTCTCAATGATGCAAAGGCGCCAGCCATCCTCACCAGGGCGGACGCGATCAGAGAGCTCTACCGCCACCCGGTGACCTATTTCAAAACCGCCTACGGCCTGGTGCTGCTGCGCGAGGATATCCTCGGGCCGGAGCGCTTCGACATCGCCTTCCGCAAATTCATCGCCGACTGGGCCTTCAAGCATCCCAAGCCGTCTGACTTCTTCCGCGCCATGGAAAGCGAAGGCGGCGAGGATCTCAGCTATTTCTGGCGCGGCTTCTTCTTCAATACCTGGCAGCACGACCTGGCGGTAACCAGCGTCGAGTATGTCGGCGGCAACCCGAACAATGGCGGCGGCGTGGTGACCGTCGCCAATCTCGGCCAGTTGGTCCTGCCGGCGATCCTGCGGGTAACCTTCGCGGACGGGACGATGCGCGACGTCCCGGTTCCGGCCGAAACCTGGATCCAGAACACCACCCACGCCTTCGCCATCGAAGGGACCAAAGCCGTGGTTGAGGCGACCATCGATCCCGACCGCAGCTTGCCCGACCGCAACCGCACGAACAACAACGCGAAGGCGCCGGCGTCCGGCATATTCTGAAGCAGCGCTTGCTTGAGACTCAGCGCCCGCAACCGGCTCGCCGGCAAGGCGTTGACGTGCAGAAGCGCCCGACAAGTGTGCCAGACCAGGGCGCCAGACCAGGGTTGATGTCCGCATCAATCTCGGCGGACCCCTCATCATCGCCTCAGTCGCCACCCTGGCGGTGGACGATCTCGGCCTGAGCGTCAGCGACCATCATCATCACGTCATCGGACGGCTTCGGACGTCATCGCACGTCATCTTCGGCAAATGACGGTTCGGCCGCGAAGGAAGGCTGGCGCCTGCCTTGCGGATGCTCCGGCGTAGGCTAGCTTCCGTGCAAAGAAATGCGGGAGAGCGAAATGTCAGCTGAAAAATGGGCGATCGGTATCGTTCTCGCGCTCGCCATCGGCGCTGGCGGGGCTGGCGCCTACTACTGGACGCCGGGCGGCCATTTCGATCCGGCCGCCGCGCGCAAGGCGGCAGACGCCTACGACGCCCGGATCCTTCGCGACTCATTCGGCGTTCCCCACATTCATGGCAAGCGCAACGCCGATGTCGCCTTTGGCCTCGCCTATGCGCACGCCGAGGATGACTGGATCAACATCGAACAGGTGATCCGCTCCAACCGCGGCAAGCTCGCCGAAATCAACGGCAAGGATGCCGCGCAGTCGGACTATCTGATCCTTTCGCTTGGCAACACGCAGATGGTCGAGAAGGAATATGACACGAAGACCAGCCCTGACGCGAAAGCCATCGCCGAGGGCTATGCGGCCGGCGCCAATCTCTGGTGCGCCGAGAACCCGAAGTCGGGTTGCGCCCGCACCGCGCCGATCACCGGCAAGGACATCATCGCCGGCTACGCCAATCGCCCGCCCTTCTTCTATGGCCTCGATGGCGAGCTGAACGGCCTGCTCAGCGGCAAGAATTCGATCGAGATGTCCCACAAGTCGGCGCACCAGGCCTATCTCGGCGCAACCGACGACATCGAGCTCGGCTCCAACGGCATCGCCGTCGCCCCGTCGCGTGCAAGCGATGGACACACCCGTCTCGCGGTCAACTCCCACCAACCCTACACCGGCACGGTCGCCTGGTATGAAGCGCGACTGAAGTCGGAAGAAGGCCTCGACATGATCGGTGGCGTTTTTCCGGGCTCGCCGCTCATCCTGCACGGCGCCGGACCCAATCTCGGCTGGGCCTCGACGGTCAACAAGCCGGATCTGTTCGATACCTTCCTGCTGACCGTCGATGATCCAAAGAAACCCACCAAGTACAAGATGGACGGCCTGTGGAAGCCGCTGACGATTGAACCGATCAACGTCCGCGTGAAGGTCTGGGGACCGTTTTCAAGACCGGTCACCCGGACTGGCTACTGGTCGGAACATGGGCCGGTCTATGTCACCGATCGCGGCGTCTTCGCGGTCAGCTTCGCCAGTGCGGGCGAGTTCCACTATCTCGACCAGTATCTTGCGATGAACACCGCGAAGACGCTCGCCGACTGGCGCGCTGCGCAGATCAAGTACAACGCCATTCCGAGCGTCAACTACACGGTCGCCGACAGCCAAGGGCACATCGCCTATTTCTACAACGCCCACATGGCCAAGCGCGTCGAAGGCTGGGATCGCCACAAAGTGCTGCCCGGCGATACGTCGGAGACCCTGTGGAAGGGCTATGAAAGTCCCGAGACCCTTCCTGCCGTGATCAACCCGACTTCGGGATGGGTCGAGAATTCCAACAACACGCCGTTCGAAGCATCAAGCCCGGAAGACAATCCAAAACCGGCGAACTATCCCGCCAGCTACGGCATCGAAACCAACATGACCAATCGGGCGATGCGCGCCCACGAGCTGTTCGGAACCAACCCCAAGATCAGCCGCGACGACTTCATCGCCTACAAGATGGACCATGTCTATTCGGTGAACTCCAACGTCCGGAAAATGGTCGCCGATCTTGTCGCCAAAGGCGATGGCGGCGATGCCGATGCGAAAGCCGCCCTGGGGCTGATCGCGACCTGGGATGGATCGGCCGACACGGCCAACCGTGCAGCGGGGCTGTCGATCCTCACCGGACAGAAGGCGATGGGCGGCCAGATCAACGGAATATACGATCACGCCAAGGCGCTCGCGGCTCTCAAGGCGACCGCCGCGCTGCTCAAGCAACGCTATGGCCGCATCGATCCTGAATGGTCGGACGTCAGCCGCATCCAGCGCGGCGACCAGTCCTGGCCGACGAACGGAGGACCGGACACGCTGCGAGCCGTCTACGCCAATGGCGATCTGACCAAGGACAAATTCCTGCACGGCACGGCAGGAGACACCTATGTCGCCATCGCTGATTGGGCGCCGGACGGAAGCTACACCATCGACACCATTCATCAGTTCGGCTCGGCGACGGTGGATGCATCCTCGCCGCACTATGCTGACCAGTCACCGCTTTTCGCTGCGCAAAAATTCAAGCGCCCGCCGATGACGTTGGACGACGAGGTGAAACAGGCGACGCGCGACTATCGACCCGGAAAACCCGCAAAGCCGTGACCGGCAGGTTGAGGCTCAGGGACGGGTTCAGGGGCCGGCTCAGAGCCAGGTTCAGGGCCAGGTTCAGGCCGGGTCTATTTCGGAAGTTTCTTCTCGAGTTCCTCGAGCCGCTGGCGCAACGCCTTGAGCTCGGCGGCGTCTGAAGCGGACGTCGCTGCCGGCGCCGGTGTTGGCGCCGGTGATGGCGCCGGTGTTAGCGGCGGTGTTAGCGGCGGTGTTAGCGGCGGTGACGACGCGCGCGGCGGCGGCGGGGCAGCGCCTGGAATCGGGGCCATGGCCATCGCCGGTATCGCCTGGGTCCACAACCCAGCAAGCCGTTTTTGATATTCGGCCTGCATCGTCTGCATCTGAGCCGGATCGAACACGCCGCCCCACGGCGTCTGCGATAGCGAGGACGACATCGAATTGGCGAGCTGTTCTTGCTGCGCTCGCATGAAGGCGACGGACTGTTCGAACAACCCGGTCATCATCTCGGAGGCCTTCGAGTGATGCATCCGGATCATGTCGGTCATCAGGTTGGCCGACAGGATCGCCTGATCCGAGTGGCCTTCCTGCTCCATGATGATCTGCAACAGCACCTGGCGGGTGACGTCTTCGCCGGTCTCGGTGTCTTCGACGCGGATGCCAGCGCCCTTGCGGATCATCTCCGCGACCTCGGGCAGCCGCACATAGCTGGAGGCGGTCTTGTTGTAGAGCTTGCGGCTGGGATAGCGGCGTAGCTCGATGGTTTCAGTATCGCTCATTGAGGTCGCTCACTGGGGTCGCTCACTGGGGTCGCTCACTGGGGTCGCTCACTAAGTCAGGCCTGCGGCCAGCCACTCGCGCACCGCATGATAGAGGACTTCAGGCTGGTCGAACATGATGTAGTGCCGCGAATTGTCGATCCGATGGCGGCGCTGATCGGCGAGGCCCGAATAGGACGACGCGTAGATCTGGTCGAGCCCCGAGCGCGTCGCTGGCCCGGACCGGTCCCAGGCATAGAGCACCTCAACCGGCGCCTTGATCTTCACCAGGTCGGCTCGCAGGTCAGTGGTCATGACTTCCGCCATGACATCGGCGGTCATCTGCCGATCCGAGGTGATGCCCCAATGGATGATCCGTTCAACGACGATCGGATGGGTCGCCAATTTCTGCGCCGCACTGCGAAGGTGGCCTTCGAATGACGCCTGATCGTTTTCCACATAGCGCCGGCGCGTCGCCTCCGCGAACGACGCCATCGCTCCGCCGCTGGCGAACGGGTTGATCAGCATCGAGAAGAACGCCGGCACGTCCAGCACCATCACGCGACCGACCAGCTCGGGATGATCGCGCGCCAGGATCAGCGAGACGATGCCGCCCATCGAATGGCCGACGATGGCGGCCCCACCCTTGGTGTGCGCCCTCAGATAGGCGGCCAATTCATCGGCCAGCGGCTTCAGGAAATCACCCTGCTTGCGGTCGGGGCTTGGCGCTTCGCCGGCAAAGCCCCGGATATGGATGAAATGGCAGCGCACCCCTGCGCCCAAAAGCTCCACCGCCTGCTCCCAGCAATGGGGCGAAGCGGCAAGCCCATGGATAAACACGACATCCGAGCCCCTGCCCTCGGCCGAGGCCAGGAACAGACGCCCGTCATAGGTGCGGGTCTCGCGCCTAAAGAAGCGTGTCAGCGAGCCGAGCTGCATGCTGTGGAGGGCTCCCAAGAAAGTCACACTGGGGGGTCCAGTTCGCAGCCGCAGCAAAGCGCGGCTCAGACCCCTCTAGCCGCATCCTGGCGATTGATGAAGTCGAGAATTTTGGGGGCGATCGACTTGCGCCACCGCGAACCCGAGAAAATCGCGTAATGGCCGGCATCGGTCTCGACGTGGTGACGTTTGAGGCGCCTCGGCAGGCCCGCGGTGACGTCCAACGCGGCCGAATACTGCCCCGGCGCCGCGACATTGTCGCGCCCGCCTTCGACGACGAAGAGCGGCGTGCGGCGCATGGCCGCAAGCGAGACCGGGGCGCCGCGAAGGGTGAACCTGTCCTCGGCAACCTCCCGGTTCTTGAAGATCCGCTCGACGGTGGAGAGGTAGAATTCCGCCGTCATGTCCATCACCGCAAGATATTCGTCATGGAAGGCGTCGTGGCGGGCGACCTTGTCCGCCTGGCGGGTGGCAAGGTCGAGCCTCTGGTTGCAGAAGGCCCTGGCGTGACGCTCGGGGTTCATCGCCGTGAACGCCGAGAGCTGCAGCGAGCCAGGATAGACCGCGCGTCCCCTGCCAGCGTAGGCGTGCGGCACACGATGCACCGATGCGCGCGAGAGCTGCGCTATGGAGGTCTTGTCGGCAAAGCGCGTCACCTCGGTCTCAGCGGCGCCCAGATCGATCGGTCCGCCCATCAGTGTCAGTGATCCGATCTGCGCACGGGTGTGCTGCGCCTCGCGTCTGGCGGCGGCGACCAGGGCAAGCGGCGCCGGCTGACACACCCCGATCACCTGGAGGTTGGGTCCAGCCACATCGAACCAGTTGAGCAGGTACGCGACATAATCCTCGATGTCGAAACGGCCAGCGCCAGCGGGACGTCGCGCGCATTGCGCCAGTCGGTGATGTAGAGGTCAGCTTCAGGCAGCAGGCGCTCGAGCGTGTCGCGCAGAAGCGTGGCGTAATGGCCTGACTTCGGCGCCACCAGCAGGACTTTTGGCTGGCCCTTCGATTTCGCGCCCTTGGAGAAATGCACCAGATCTCCGAAGGGCTGCGCATCGGCGAGCTGGATCGAAACCGGCACGATCTCCTTGCCCAGCCGGGTGGTCGTGATGCGCCAGTCTGGCTTGGCCCCCATCGCCGCCAGCGAACGCTGGGCGCAGGCTTACGTGGCGGCCTCGATCGAGGGCGCAAGCGGGCCACTGAGCGCCCGCAGCAAAGGCTGCGACCAGAACCTGCAGCCAAGCTTTGCCGAACGCTCGAGATCGAGCCCCGAGGCATAGGCGAGTTCGTAGGCGAGCACGTTGGCAGGCGGCATCAGCCTTGCTCCTTTAAGAAGTCATTGCGGTTTGCAAGATAGCGGTGTGAACATGAGCGGCGGGCGCTAGATATCGCCCAAGGCATTATTTTCGGGCTCCTCCATGGACGGAAAAGACGCTTTCAGTTCCGCCAGCGCCTTCGAGTTGGGACAGAATTTCCAACGCATCAACTTTCTGCTGCAGCGCCTGTTCCTTGCCTTGTCTCGACGTGAGGTGCGCAACCCTGGCGTTGAAGGCCCCGGACAGCCTTTTTTCCTGCGCGCGGCCATGGGTCAGGCGGCAGGCATGTTTTCCAATCCGATGAAGGCGTTCAACACCCACCTGCAGTTCTGGCAGAACACCACCGCCCTTTACGCTGAACTGACCCAGGCGATGCTGTCTGGCGCGACCGACCGGCTCCCTACCGAAGGCGGCGATGCGCGCTTCAGCGACGCGGAGTGGAGCAAACATCCGTTCTTCTACTACCTCAAGCGCCAGTACCAGATCATGTCCGCCTACATGGACAGTCTCGCGGAGACCGCCGATCTCGGCGACGACGATAAGCATGCCGAGCAGATCCACTTCTTCACCCGTCAGCTGGTCGACATGTTCGCGCCGTCCAACTTCCTCGCCTCCAATCCGGTGGCGCTGCGCAAGGCGGTCGAGACCAATGGCCGCTCGCTGGTGGAGGGCCTCGAAAACCTGGTGAAGGACCTTGAGCGCTCCGGCGGCGATCTCCTGGTGACGCTCTCTGATCCTGACGCCTTCAAGGTCGGCGAGACGCTGGCGACCGCCAAGGGATTTGTGGTGTACGAGACGCCGCTGTTCCAGCTCATCCGCTACGAGCCAACCACTGAAAAGGTCTGCGCCAAGCCGCTGCTGCTGGTGCCGCCGTGGATCAACAAGTTCTACATCCTCGATCTGCAACCCAAGTCCTCACTCGTGAAGTGGATGACCGAGCAGGGCTTTGCGGTCTACATCGTCAGCTGGAAGAACCCGAAGGAGGACATGCGTGACGCTGGCCTCGACACCTATGTGTTCGACGGCGTTCTCAAGGCGGTCGAGACGGTCAATCGGCTGTCAGGTTCGAGCGACTGCAACATTGTCGGCTACTGCATCGGCGGAACCGCGCTGGCGATGGCGCTGGCCTGGCAGGCCAAACAGACAAGCAAGAGCGGCATCGGCTCGGCCACTTTCTTCACGTCGCTGTCGGACTTCGAGGATCCCGGCCCGCTCAAGTCGTTCATCGACGAGGGCTTCATCACCGGCATCTTGATCGAAGCCCAGAAAAAGGGTTTCCTCGACCAGCGCATCATGGCGCGGACATTCAGCTATCTGCGGCCCAACGATCTAGTTTACGGCCCGGCGGTGAAAGCCTACCTGCTCGGCGAGCCGCGACCGAAATTCGACCTCTTGTTCTGGAATGAAGACTCAACCCGCCTGCCCGAACGCATGGCGCGCGAATATCTGACCCACCTCTATCGCGACAATGATTTCGCCAAGGGCAATTTCGAACTCAAGGGCGAAAAAATCAGTCTCGACGACATCAAGATCCCGCACTTCGTCGTCGCCTGCGAAAAAGACCACATCGCGCCGTGGAAGGCCTCGTTCAAGGGTCTGTCGCGTCTGCAGGGAGCTGGCCGTTTCGTGCTGGCGCAGTCCGGCCACATCGCCGGCATCGTCAACCATCCCGACAAGAAGAAATACGGCTACTGGGTCAGCGACGCCCCGCCGACCGATCAGGAAGCCTGGCGCGCCGGCACCACAGCGCACGACGGCTCGTGGTGGCCGGATTGGGCGGCCTGGCTGAAGCGCCGATCCGGCAAGCAGATCGACGCCGCCGTTTCCTTCTCCCCTGACCTGCCCAAACTGGAGTCGGCGCCGGGGCGCTATGTGAGAGAGTAGTCTCAGCCCTCCCGAAAATATTGGTTGCATCCATGTGCGGTGAAGTGCATATTCACTGCACATGGATGAAATCAATTGGGGAGACAGATCATGGCCACGCAACAAACCGGTGAAAGTCTCTACGTGCTCGGCGAGACGCTGAAGCCGATGCTGACCAACGACATGGGCTCGGGCATCGAGATCTTCGACACGTCGGGCGGCGCTGGCGGCGGACCGCCGACGCACAAGCATGCGTGGGAAGAGATCTACGTCGTCACCAAGGGCGAGATGGACGTCACCGTGAGCGGCGAGACGCAGCGCCTCGGGCCTGGCGGTTTCGCGCATGTGCCGGCCAACACGCCGCACAGCTACAAGACGCTCACCGAAACCGAATTCCTCACCATCGTCACGCGCGGCAACGCCTCGAAGTTCTTCCGCAACGTCGCCAAGGTGCAGATGAACCCGCCGGACCTTGCCGGCATCGTCCGCGTCGGCGCCGAACACGGCATCGAATTCCTCTGATCGCGGATCGCCTTTGGAATCGATAAGCATGCCCGCCCGATGAGTTCGACGCGCGCCTACAATAGCCCGAAGCGCGAGGCGCAGGCAGCGGCAACGCGCGAGGCCATTCTCAGCGCCTTCGCCGAGCAGCTCTCGGAAGGGTGCGAGCGCCCCTCGCCCAGCGACGCCGCCGCGCGCGCCGGCGTGTCCCTGCGCACGGTGCATGTTCATTTCCCGAACGAGGAAAGCCAGATCATCGCCATCGGCGAATGGTTCGACCGCACCTTCCACCTGTCCGACGTGGTCGTCGCGTCCGGACCGGACGATCTTCCGCGCTATTATCGCGAGATCCACGCTGCCGGGTTGCAGCACCCCGCTACCCGAGCGCTCGCGGCCAGCCGCGCCGGCGTCTGGGGCGAGGTCCGCCTGCACCGCCGCAGAAAGCGACTTGAGGCCATCCGCGCTGCGGCGAAGGCGGTCGGCGCGCCGAAACGGACGACCGAGGACGCGACCGCCACGCTGCTCGCCCTCTCCGGCGCCGACGCGTCCTGGGCGCTGGCGGACCACGGCTTGCCGCTGGAGCGCATTCCCGACGTGATCGCCAACACGGTCGAGCTGATCGTCAATCAGCTGAAGGCCGAGGCCCGCAAACGGCCTGCTTCCCGGCCCTGATCTCGCTTCTCTTGTCGAGGATCTTGACCCGACCCCGGGGACGGGCCCGATGAAGATCGCGCAACCGCCTGGGAGCCCCAGCATGGTTCGCGTTCAGCATCTCAGCGTGTCCGAAGCGGCCAGGCAGCTTGGCGTCTCGGTGAAGGCGCTGCGCCTCTACGAACAGCGCGGCCTGCTGTCGCCGCAACGTTCGGAAGCGGGCTGGCGCGTTTATGGCCCGACCGAAATGGCGCGCGGGCGAGAGATCGCTTCCCTGCGCGCACTCGGCCTCTCGCTGGCGCAAGTCGCACGTGTGCTCAATGGCGATGGACGCGAGCTTGAGCTCGCGCTCGCCGCGCATCAGGCGGCGCTGGCCAACGGCCTGGCGGACCTTTCCGACCGCATCGCAAGGGTGCGCCGCCTGCGCGACGACCTTGCGCGCGGCAAGACGCCAGGGCTCTGCGATCTTGCTGGCGCGCCCGACGCCGCGCCGGTGGTCGCGTTCGACCTGCCCTGGCCGTGGGGCGGCGAGCGCTTCCAACTGGCCGCTCTGCGGCCGCTTACCTGGATCACAGGCCCGCTCGGCTGCGGCAAGACGCAGCTGGGCGTGCGCCTGGCCGAAGCATTGCCCGGCGCGCACTTCCTCGGTCTCGATCGCGCGACAAACGCAGGGCCCGACCCATCACCCCGGGTTGATGCCGCCCTACGCTGGATGATCGAGGAAGGCGCAACCGACGCAGTCGCTCTGCGCATCCTGCTCGCCATGGTCGCAGCTGAGACAACCGCCCCTCTCGTCATCGACATGATCGAACAGGATCTCGATCTGGCCACACAGGAAGCCCTTGCCGCCTGGCTGCGCCGGCGCGGGTCGCGGTCGCGGCCGCTGCTGATGCTCACCCGGTCCAGCGCCATGCTCGACCTTGCTGCGGTCGGCCCGGACGAAACCATCCTGTACTGCCCTGCTAACCATGCTCCGCCCCTGCAGGTCGTTCCGCATCCGGGCGCCTCAGGCTATGAGGCGGTCGCCAGCTGCCTGGCCTCGCCCGAGGTCGAGACTGCACCGCCGGGATGATCGCCTTCCGGCCGCCCTCCTCTGGGCCTTGATCGCAATCAGGACGCTGCGTCGCTGGCCGATCCGTTAACCGCAAGTTTCCAAGAGCCTTCGCACCTGCAGTATAATTTTCGCACCTGCGGCAAAATGTTTCTTGCCTTTGCCGCGGTGCGGCATTAGGTAGGTTTCAACGCGAAGGAGACCCTCCCATGAACACGATGAACCCGATGGCCGACATGTTCGACTTCCAGAAGAACATGGACAATTTCTCGAAATTCTTCCCGACCGCCGATTTCGGCGCCGCGACCCCGCTCAAAGCCGTCACCGATTTTGCCGCGAAATACCGCGAAGTGACGACCGAAGCCCTCAACCGTCACGTCGAGCTGACCACCGCCTGGATGAAAGACGCCGCGAAAGACGCGACGACCCTGCTTTCGGTCGAAGCTCCCGAAGCTTACGCCAAGAAAGCCGGTGAAGTCGCCACGGCGGCCTTCCAGGACCTTCCTTCGCGCCTCTTCGCTTATGCCGAAGTCGCAAAGAAAGCCCAGACCGAGCTGATGGACACCGTGATCGCAGCGACCCCGAAAGTGGTCGAAGAAGCTGCCGAGCGCACCAAGACGGTCGCCAAGACCGCCGCCAAGAAAGCCGCCTAGGCGACTTGCTTCGCGCATTGCCGGGCCTCGGTCCTCCCCAGAAGCCCGGC
>JANMWT010000235.1:0-5513 GCA_031394145.1 Alphaproteobacteria bacterium
GCGGCGGCGGCCGCGATTTCCTGGTCGATCGCCGCAGCGATGGCGTCATAGGTGACAGCTTCGACCCGCCGACCATTGATGAAGACGGCGGGCGCGGCGGTCATGTCGGGGGCGTCGTCGAGCTGCTTCTGGATATAGGCCTGCAGCGCCTTGTCCTTGATGCAGGCCTCGATATCCGGCTCGGACAAGCCATGTGCGGCGCCGATCTGGATGATGAGGCCGCGCGCTCCGCCGCTGCGGGCGGCCGCGAGAATCTCGGTCTGGCGCGCGAAGAGATCGCCGATCACCGCGTAGAACTCGCTTTCCCCGGCGCAGCGCGCCAGTGCGAACCCGGCAAAGGAGACCGGCGCTGGCGGCGTCGGGTGGTCACGCAGCAGGAACTTTGCCTGCCCGGTCAGGATGTAGCGCGCCTTCAGGCGCGGCAGGATGTCAGTCTGGAAATTCTGGCACGCGGCGCAGGTCACCGAGGCGTATTCGACGATTTCCACCGGCGCATCGGCCATGCCCATTGCGATGTCGTGCATCACCGGTGCGTGCCGTGTGGCAGGCTGAGGCGATGGCGCGATTTGGGCTGCGGCCAGGGGCGCGGCGATTGCGGTGACGAGGACCATGCAGGCCATCGTCAGCCTCGTGAGCGTCAGCCTCGTGAGCGTCAGCCAGGCAGTCTTCCGGCAGGCAGTCTTCCGGCAGGCAGTCTTCCAGTTCGATCGGACCAGCATGGCGTCATCTCCGGGGAGCGGGCGTCTACGGGTTCGGCGCAGGCGCCGTCGCAGCGACAGGCCGCGCGGCGGCCAGCTTCTCTTCAATCATCGCGAAGATCGTCTCTCGCGAATTGTGTTCGATAAAGGCGCCGTTCACGATCAGGCTAGGCGTGTGGCTCACATAGGGCGGAGCAGCCTGCGCCACCTTCAGTGTATACTCCCGGATCGCCTTGTCGGCGATGCAGGTTCGCACCTCCTCGCGGCTGAGGCCGTGGCGCATGCCGATCCGCAGAAGTTCCGACTGCGCGCCGCCGATTGCTGCGGTCTTGAGGATTTTCGGCTGGTTGGCGAAGAGGTCGGCGATGACATCGTGGAACTTGTCCTTGCCGGCGCAGCGCGCGACGGCCGCGCCCGCCACAGAAATGTCCGCGGGCGGCGTCGGCATCACCCGGTAGACGAGCTTGACCTTGCCGGTGTCGATGAAGCTTGCCTTGATCTCGGGCATCAGCGTGGTGTGCAGCTGGTAGCAGCCATGGCAGGTGGTCGAAGCGTATTCGATGATGGTGACCGGCGCTTTGGCGTCGCCGAGCACGGCGTCCTCGAAGAAGGGATGGATCGGAACCGGCGTGAACGGACCGCCATCGAGGCTGGGCGAGCAGCCGGCAAAGCTGGCAGCGGTCAGGGCCAGAATCAGGGCCAGAGCAAGAACGCGGCAAGGCGCAGACAGCGACACAATCGGTCCAACCCTTTTTAACAGAGCGCGATGTTCGACGGGTGCATTCGGTCCGTCAATGAGACAGATCAGGCGGGTGCGCTAAGACGCGCTAAGGTTCATTGCGCTGGCTTGGCCGGTTTGGCCGGCGGGGCGCCCGGCGCAGTGGCGAGCGGAGCAGCGGGCGGGGCGCTGAGGGGAGCAACCGGTGTCGTTGCGGACGTTGTGGCTGCCGGTGTCGTCGCTGCCGGTGTCGTCGCTGCAGCTGTCGTCGCTGCGGGCGTCGTCCCGGGCGCGGGGGCCGCCGGGGGCGCCGGCGCAGCGCCGGGATGAAGCTTTGCCTCGATGACACTGACCAGATTAGCGTAGCGCGTGTCTTCGATGTGCACCCCGTCAACGATCACGGTTGGCGTGTGGGTCGCGAAGTCGGGCTTCTCCTTGATCTCTTTGTTGACATAGTCCTGCACGGCCGTGCTGCGCGCACAGGCCGCGACCTGATCGACCGAAAGACCGTGACGGCCGCCGATTTCGACCAGCACCGGTGCAGCCCCGCTGGCTGAATTCACCGCGTCCATCATCTTGTGGTAGTTGGTGTAAACGTCGTCGACCACGTCGTAATAGTGGTCCTTGCCGGTGCAGCGGGCGACGCTGGACGCGGCGATCGCCAGTTCGGCTGGCGGGGTCGGCAGTTCGCGCAGGATGTATTTCACCTTGCCGGTATCGATGTAGGCGGCCTTGAGCTGCGGCATCTCCTGCTTCCAGAAATCGCGGCAGTGCGGGCAGGTCAGTGACGCGTATTCGATGATGGTCACCGGCGCGGTTTCTTGACCCATCACCACATCGGCAAGAAACGGATCGATCTTTGCGCCATTGCCAGCCCCCGCGCCGCCGGCTTTCGAGCAGGCGACGGCGGCCAGCGCCAGGGCGGCGACGGCGAGGAAGCGGAGGGATGAAAGGCGGGCGGTCATCAAGAACTCCTGAAATCAGGACAAACGGGCTGGCGGTGAGCTTTTTGCGCGGGCCGGGGCGAGGCGTCAACGCACGGTCTCACGCGCCCGTGCAGCGACCGCCCGATCAGGACTTCGGACGCGAGGTCAGGATCGCCTCGCCAAGGCTGGCCAGAGCGTTGCGGATGGCGGGCGTTTGGATGGCGCCAAGATCCTGGGTGAGGCGGGCATGTTCCTCGCGGGTCAACGGGCGCGGTCGGCTCGCCGGCTTGGTTTCGTTGCGCACCGCGGTCTGCACGATCTTGAGATCCTTGATCTTCGCGGCGCCCGTCAAATTGACCCGCTCGATGATGTGGTCTCGTGCGTGCTGGATCATCGGCGCGGCCGCCGAGGGTGCGCGGATGGTCAAGGTGGCGCCGTTCCGGCCGGGGGTCACCTTGACCGGCTCGGTGATCTTCGCCAGGCGTTCGCCGACGATCTCAGGCCAGCGGGCGGCAAGCGTACCGGGCGCAGGCCCCGCTTGCTTGAGGATCGGACCGAGGGCGCGCCGCAGCGCGTGATTGACCGGCGGCGCTGGCCGGTAGGCGGGGATGGCGCGCGACTGGGCGAGCCGGGCGAGCGCGGCTTCTTCCTCGAGTTTCTCGCGCCAACCGCGTTTGGCTTTCATGGTCGATGTCTTGCCAGAAATTGCGGGATAGGGAAATTGCGGTGCACATGTCCCTCAACAGGCTCTCCTTGATACTGACAGCGGTGGATGGCTGGTACCTCGCGCATGCGCGCGTCCTGCCCTGGCGCGTCGGACCGGTGGAGCGACGCGCAGGTGCCAAGCCAGATCCTTACCGGGTCTGGCTCTCCGAAATCATGCTCCAGCAGACCACCGTGCCGCACGCAGCGCCCTATTTTGAGAGGTTCAGCGCCCGCTGGCCGACCGTCGCCGGATTGGCTGCCGCAAGCTGGGACCAGGTCTCGGAAGCCTGGGCGGGGCTTGGCTATTACAGCCGGGCGCGCAATCTCCATGCCTGTGCACAAGTCATCGTCGCGCGCGGGGGTTTTCCACAGGACCGGGACGGCCTCAGCCAGCTTCCTGGCGTCGGTCCCTACACCGCAGCGGCGATCGCCGCGATCGCCTTTGACCAGCCGGTCGCGCCGGTGGACGGAAATATCGAGCGGGTGGTCTCGCGGCTTTTCGCCATCGGCCCGGCCAAGGATCTTGATGTCGCCGCGGCGGGCTGGCGCGCCGACAAGAAGGCGATCGCGGCGCAAGCTCAGGCGTTGTTCGACGGGACCGACGCAGCTCGACACCCTGGCGATCTGGCCCAGGGCTTGATGGATGTTGGCGCAACCATCTGCACGCCGCGCAAGCCTGTCTGCGGCGTCTGTCCGCTCGCCAGGCTCTGCACGGCGCGTCAGGCAGGCCAGGCGGAGCGCTATCCTGTGAAGCCGGCAAAGAAGGACCAACCGGTGCGTTATGGCTCCGCCTTTGTGCTGATGCGTGGGTCCGACGTGTTGTTGCTGCGTCGTCCGCCGCAAGGACTTCTCGGCGGCATGCTGATGCCGCCGACGAGTGTGTGGACGGAAGCGCCGCTCGCCGATCCGCTGCAGGGCGCGCCCGCGACAAAGGCGCAATGGGTGCGCATCGGCGAAGTGCGCCATGTCTTCACCCACTTCGCGCTGAAGCTCGTGGTCTGGCGCGCCGAGACAACCAGGTCCGCCAAGCCAGACGGCGAATGGCTGGAGCAAGCAGCGGCGCTGGCGGCTTTGCCCACGGTTGGCCGCAAGGCGGTCAAGCTGGCGCTCGAATCTTACAGTTGACAAGTTACAGCCACTGTAACTATGTACCGGCATGGACAATGGCCGGACCTACACCGCCGAACAGCTGGCCGAGAAGGCGAACGTCTCGCTCCGCACCGTGCGCTACTACATCCAGGAAGGCTTGATCGCCGCGCCGGAGAGCCGGGGGCCTGGCGCGCATTTCACCAATACGCATCTCTCGCAATTGCTGCGCATTCGCGGGCTGCAGGATGCCGGCTTCGATCTTCGGACCATCAAAGAGCTGGGCCCGGAGCTCGAGACCTCGACGCTGGTGCTGGCGAAGTCTCCGGCATTGCGAGCGGCGGCGATGAAGATCGTCGAGGCCAGGGCGCTGGCGAAACGGCGGCGCGCTGAAGAAACGGACGCGGACGAGAAGGCCGAGCGCCTCGACGCCCGCTCGGCGATCCGCATTCCGATGGCCGACGGCGTCGAGCTGATGGTCGATCCTGACCGCCGGATGCCCTCGCCGAAGGACCTGGTGGAGATCGCCCTGCTGATCCGGAAGACCTTCGGCAAGACGTGAGGGCGCCGCGATGACAAGCGAAACCGAACTCGCAGCCATCCGCCGGAAATACGCCCGACAGACGCTCTTCACCGCCGGCGTTGCATCGCCTCGGCTGGAGAGCGCCTTCGCCGAGGTCGCGCGCGAACACTTTCTCGGTTCGGGTCCGTGGAAGGTGTTTCGCTGGACCGGCTATGTCGAGACGCCCGACGCCGATCCGGCCTGGCTCTATGCCGATGCGGTGGTCGCGATCATCGCGGCGCAGGGGCTGAACAACGGCCAGCCATCGTCGCACGCGCTGTGGCTTCACGCCGTCGATCCGAAGCCGGGAGAGCATGTGGTCCATGTCGGCGCCGGCACGGGTTACTACACCGCCATCCTCGCATACCTGGTCGGCAGATCAGGGCGGGTCACAGCGATCGAGCACGATCCCGATCTGGCAGCGAGAGCCGCCGCGAACCTTGCCCACCTGCCGAACGTCACGGTTCGGGCAGGCGATGGCGCGCATGCGAAGTTCGATCCGGCGGATGTCATTTATGTCAACGCCGGCGCGACCCGGCCGATGGACGCCTGGCTCGACGCACGCAAGGACGGCGGCCGACTGGTACTGCCGTTGACCACGAACGCGGCGTTCGGCGCGGCGCCGCCGACCGGCCTCACCGGCGCCGTCTTCCGCATCGAGCGGCGCGGCGGGGACGATCTCGCGAAACTGGTCTCAGGCGCCGCCTTCATACCCGGTGAAGGCATGCGGGATCCTGCGTCCGAAGCGGCGCTGGCCGCCGGCTTCGCCAATGGCCGGTATCGCGAAGTGACGAGGCTCTATCGCGCCGACGCAGCAG
>JANMWT010000243.1:0-7221 GCA_031394145.1 Alphaproteobacteria bacterium
ACAAGGCCTCGCTCCAGCTGCAGTCAGTGAAGGACGCCATCGCGAAGGGGCGAGGGCTCATCGCCGGGTCGGAACTGCGCGTTGTCACCCGGCCGGTCGCTGGTCTTTGATGACCCGGATTGCGACCTTCCTGATGTTCGAGGGTGAGGCGGAGGCGGCGATCACGCTTTATACTTCGCTGGCGCCCAACTCGCGGATCGTCGACATCAAACGTCACGGCAAGGGCGAAGCCGGCAAGGAGGGGACGGTGATGCACGCCGCTTTTATCCTCGCCGGGGACGGAATATCGAGCAATCGATTCGAGCATCGATCACGGCTTCACGTTCACGCCGGCGATGTCGCCGTTTTTGACCTGCGACAGTGAGGCGGAGATCGATCGCCTGTTCGCCGCCCTCGCCGAAGGCGGGAAGATTATGATGCCGTTGGCTGGCTATCCTTTCGCAAGTAAGTTCGCGTGGATTGGCGATCGCTTTGGGGTCTCGTGGCAGCTTAGCCTGCCATCGCGTCGCACAAACTGTCATCCGCCTGAACAAAACCTGCGCTAGTCTGTGGCCGCGAATGCTGTGGGAGGGTGGAATGAAACGTCTGGTGGTCTTGGGACTGGCGATGCTTGCGGCTGGGTGTGCCCCAGCGGCAAAGCCGCCTGAAACGGTGAGCGCCGCCAAGCCGGCCGCCGCATGCGATCTCAAGGCGGCCACGGCAAGCGCTGCGGAGATGGCCAAAGCAGGCTGCGGTGCAAAATGGATCGACGCCAATGTCCGCATCAACCAGTTGCAGTCGGTCGGAACGCACAACTCCTACAAGGTCAAGATCCCCGACGTCGAAATGGCGCTGATCAAGGAGCGCAACGCCGAGGCTGCGCTGACGCTCGATTATGAGCACGAGATACTGGCGGCCCAGCTCGACAAGGGTGCGCGACAGATCGAGATCGATCCATCCGACGATCCCAAGGGCGGCCTGTTCTCGCATCCGCTGGCGCGCAAGATTTTGGCCGACCGCAAAATCACCCCGCCTGAATTCGATCTCTCACCGATGGACAAGCCCGGCATCAAGGTCATCCACGTCAGCGACATCGATTACCGTTCGCACTGTCTGCTGTTCGTCGATTGCCTGAGGCAGGTGAAAGCGTGGTCGGACGCGCATCCCGATCACGCGCCGATCCTGTTCATGATCAATCCGAAATCCTCCGGCATCTCCTGGCCAGGCGCAGCAAAGGTGTTGCCCTGGGGCAAGGATGCGTTTGAGCGCATGGAGGCGGAAATCCGTTCCGTCTTTCCGGTCGAACGCATCATCACTCCCGATGAGGTGAGGGGACAGCACGCAACGCTGCGTGAGGCGGTGCTGGCCGGAAACTGGCCCTTGCTTGGCAAAGCGCGCGGGCGCGTGATGTTTGCGATGGACCTTTCGCCTGAGGCCAACGCGCCCTATGCCGAGGGGCACCCCTCGCTGACCGGCCGGGTCGCCTTCATGACAACCTTCCCCGATGCGCCCGAGGCCGCCTATTTCACGATGAACGAACCGTTGAAGGAGGGCGAACTCATCAAGCAACGCGTCGCCCAGGGCTTCCTCATCCGCACCCGCGCCGACGCAGACACCCGCGAGGCGCGTTCCGGCGACACGGTGCGGCGCGAAGCGGCGTTCGCCACCGGCGCGCAGTTCGTCTCGACCGACTACCAGGACCCTGACCCGCGCTTCAAGACGGGCTATTCGGTTTCGCTGCCCGGCGGCGGCGTTTCGCGCTGCAACCCCGTGCAAGCGCCCAAGGGGTGCGACGCCAAGGCGGAGTAGAAACAGCCGGCACAGCCGGTAGACACGCGTGCGCACGCGGGCCTACCTTCATCCAGGTTCTCACTCGTGAGCGGGGAGGCTTTGATGATCCGATGGGGTGGATTCTTGATCGCCGTTATGCTGGCAACGGCCCCGGCGGCGCCAGCTGCGGGGCAGACCGCAACCGCCGCTGAGCAGGCTGCGGCGCTTGCCGGTCCGTGGCGGGGCATCTGGCATCGCGACGATCCCTACTACCAATATGCCGGCGTGATGACGCTGACCCCGAAGGCAGGCGGCCGCATTGAACGGGCGATCTCATGGACGCTGCTGCGATCTCCGCTCGCCAACGAGCAGGCCAAGATCGGGATGAAGGGTATCGAGTATGTCGAGGGCCAGTATGATCCCGCGACCGGCGCCCTCAATTTCGCCGGCGTCAAGGTCGACGATCCGAACCGGATTCTCGGCATGGACCGCTACCGGCTGGTGATGTCGGAGAACGGCAAGGTGATCACCGGATTGACGCGCGGCGACGGCGCCTGGTTGGGGCAGCTCGACCTGTTGCGCTGAGCTGCTTTGCGATCCACGCTTGCACTCGGCTTGCGCTTTGGCTTTTATCCGGACGACCGAGCGGGCGAGGACAGCCTGCGGAGACGAGGGAGAGATCATGGGTTCGATAATTGCGGCTGGCGTGGTTGGGTTCGGCCTGCTTGGGCTCGGCCTGATGGGCGGAGTGGCATCGGCCCAGGCGCCTGATCCAAAGGTCGCCCATGCCGATTACGCCAACAATGCGCTGTGGCTGTGCAAGCCAGGCCTCAAAGATGACAAGTGCAAAGTCGACCTTACCGCGACGGTGATTCCAGGCGATGGAAAGACCTCGATTGAGAAGTTCTCGGCCGCCAAGGATCCCAAAGTCGACTGCTTCTTCGTCTATCCTACCGTGTCGCTCGATCCCGGCTGGCAGTCGGATTTCGAGGCGGACAAGATGGAGATCGACGATATCAGGCTGCAGTTCGCGCGCTTCGGCACCGTATGCCGCCAGTTCGCGCCGATCTACCGTCAGACCACTCTCACGGCGTTGCGCGTCGCGAGCGGCGGGCCCGCGCCGGCCGGAGAGCGACCGGCCGCTGGTTTTGGCGGTTATAACGACGTCGTCGACGCCTGGAACTATTACATGGCCCACGACAACAAGGGTCGCGGCGTCGTGCTGATCGGGCATAGCCAGGGCGCAGGCGTGATCTCGCGCCTCATCGCCCAGGAGATCGAAGGCAAGCCGGCCGAGAAACAGTTCATCTCCGGCATCATCCTCGGCTCGTCGGTGCTGGTGCCTGAAGGCAAGGATGTCGGCGGCACCTACAAGACGATCCCGCTGTGCCGCAAGGAAGACCAGACCGGCTGCGTAATCTCCTACATGAGCTTCCGCGACACCAACCCGCCGCCCGACAATTCCAACTTTGGCAAGACCCGGAACGGCCTTCTCGCGGCCTGCACCAACCCGGCCAATCTCGCCTCAGGGAAGGGCGCGCCGGTCAGCTACTTCCTCACCAAGGGCTTCCTCAACGGGTCGGGCGGTACAACCCAGCCAGACTGGCTGACGCCGCACAAGGACATCGCCACGCCCTTCGTGAGAACGCCGGGCCTGGTCGCGACCGAGTGCGTCCACAAGGGCGAGTTCACCTACCTGCAGATGCACGTGAACGCCGATCCCAAGGATCCGCGCACCGACAGCCTCGCCGGCGAGGTCATTCGCGCCACCGGGCCGGACCTCTCCTGGGGACTTCACCTCCTCGATGTTGACCACTCGATGGGCGACCTCGTGCGCATCGTCGGGAAGCAGGCGGCGGCGTGGACCAAGGCGCACTGATCGGCGGTTGAGCGGTGCGGGGACTGCGGCCCTAAGCCGCGGAGCTCTGAAAGATAACGGATTTTACCTGCGGCGAGTCTGCCGACCCGGCCTTGCTGCGGCGCCGAAGAGGGGCTAACTCCGCGGCCTCCTCCCGGCGTGAGGTCTCGTGAACCTTACCGTAAGCCGGACGTTGTACGACTCGCCTGTAACTGAAAAACGCAGAAGCGTTGTGGAAGCGTGATGGTCAACAAGTGTGATGGCGTCAGTCGCTTGAAGCGACTTGAACAGCGTCTGGACCGACAGTTCTCCCTGTTCGGCGTCCAGTTCGGATTTGACGGCATCATCGGCCTCATCCCGGTGGTCGGTGACATTATTACCGCGGGCTTTGGCCTCTATTTGATCCTCGAAGCCCGCCGGCTGGGCGCTGGCCGCTGGACTGTGGCGCGGATGCTGATCAACTGGGGCATCGACCTTGGTGTCGGCGCGATCCCTGTCCTTGGCGACATGTTCGACATCGCGTTCAAATCGAATACCAAGAATGTGCGCCTGCTGATCGCCGACCTCGAAGCGCGCGCCGAACATCTGCGCGGGGTCAATCGCGGGCTGGTGCGCGCGGCCGCCTAGCTCGGTTAGCTTTTGCCTAGCGCCAGCTTCACCTCCGCGACGTCGGCGCACAGAGTGTTGAGCTGTACACGCAGCGCATCGGTGCGTTCGGTAAGATCGCGGTCGCGCAATGCATCCAGCTTGTCGTGCAGAAGCATGATCTCGAGTTCCGCCCGTAGGTTGACGACATAGTCGTGTTCAGCGGCCTGGCGGTCCTTCGCCGACTGGCGGTTCTGGCTCATCATGATCACTGGCGCCTGCAGCGCGGCGACCATCGACAAGAGCAGGTTCAAGAAGATGAAGGGGTAGGGGTCAAACGCCCTGCCGCTGGTAGCAAGCAAGATGTTTGTGGCGATCCACAACGCGAGCGCGCTGGAAAAGCCGATGATGAAACTCCACGATCCGCCGACGCGCGCGACATTGTCAGCCATCCTTTCCCAGGCGCTGCTCTCTTCCTTGAGCGTGGGCGCAACGCCACTCGGCCGCTGGTCGGCGATCAGATCGATGACGCTCTTCTTCTGATCGCTGAGCTCGGTGTAGTCGTAGTCCAGCAGATCGCGGGCCAGACGCTGGCGGATATCCATCATGATCGCTCCATCCTCCGGCCGATCACCGCAATTCGCCCACGATGACGCAGCGCATCAACCTGCCGGAAACGCAGCGTCGACTTGGTTCGGCGCCTACCGGCTACTTCTCATCGGGGGTGAACGCCAGCAGCAGATTATTGGCGCCCGCCGTGCCGTTGTAGCCGGAGTGCACGAACATCATGCCGCCAGCGATGGTGGGTCCGCCCATGCTCATCGAGCCGCCTGGGGCGCCCTTGACGCCATTGACCGTGTCGATGGGCGTCGTCGTATCGGTCGACCACACCACCTTGCCGTCCTTGGCGTCGAGGGCGTATAGCCAGCCTGAGCCGTCGCCGGCGAACACCACGCCAGGGATCGTCGTGGTCGAGGCCGAGAAGCCGGGTGCGCAACGGCCCGAAGGAACATTGCAGACCTCTGGCGCCTTGCCCTCATGGCGCCAGACTTCCTTGCCGGTGGCGAGGTCGATGGCGACCACGCCCGGCCGGCCGTTGCGCCCGGGCGCGTCGTTCATGCCGGCGTAGATCATCTTGGCGTCGTTCGACTGGCCCCAGTGGAAGCCGCCATTGGCGCCGCCGGAACCGAGCTTCTCGCTCTGCCAGATCATTTTTCCGGTGTCGGGATCCATCGCATACATGATGTCGGATTTGCTGCCGGTGACCACCGCCTCCTTGCCATTGGGCATCTTGAGAAGAGCAGGCGCGACGCCGAAATCATAGTCCGGACCGCGCTCGCCCAGCGGCCCATTGATGGTTCCGGAGACGAAGTTGTCGTCCTTCATCACCTGGTTGATCCATTTGATCTTGCCGGTCTTGAGGTCCATCGCGACGATGGCGTCGGCGGCGGGGTGTTCGATCTCGGTGTAGCTATCGCCGGTCGAGACATAGAGCTGGCCGCGTCTGGCGTCGACCGTGGGTGAGGACCAGATGGCAGCGCCCGCAGGTCCATACATCTGCGTGCCGGCCTTGTTCAGTCGCGTGGGGTGCGGCTTCTCCTCGAGGACGGCTTGCTTCCATTTGACCTTGCCGGTCTTGACGTCGACCGCGACGACCACGCCGTTGAACGTGCAGCAGCCATAGGAGCCGACATTGCCCTGGCTTTCCTCGGACGCCGACAGCGGGACGTACAGAACGTCTTTATAAAGCGCCGGCGAGCCCGTGATGCGGCCGACCCTGTGGTCGAACACCTGCAGCTTCCAAAGCTCCTTGCCGTCCCTGGCGTCGAAGGCATGAACGATCTGGCGGTCATCGCCCATATAGAGCGCATAGCCTGAAGCCGCAGCCTTGTTCTTTCCGATGGTCATCGAGGCGCGGCCGCCGCCGCGATAGTCGAAGCGCCAGTGGACGCAGCCCGTCTTGGCGTCGAGTGAATAGACCTTGCCGCTCAACGAGCCGACATAGACACGATCGCCGAAGATCAGCGGCTCGGTGTTCTTTGTGCCGACATAGGAGAAGGCCCATTTTACCTTCAGCTTCGGTACGTCGGCCGCGGTGAAGCCTGGCGCGGCCTGATAACGCTGGTTCGTGACGTCGTTGCTCCAGCCATTCCACTGCGGCCCATTGGGTTTGAGTGCGGTCTGGGTCGGGCACGGATTCGAATCGGGCGGGGCGATAGCGTTGGGCACCGGCGACTTGCCGGTGAGGTAGCGAACGACGCCGTAGAGCTCGGCCTCGGAGAGGCCCGCCGCATTGGTTTTCATCGCGCCGATGGTCAGGGCGTCATAGACCTCCTCAGGCGCGCGAACGCCGAGAGCTTCGCGCGTCGGCGCGCGGTCGAGGGCGGGTTCATGGCAGTTGGCGCATTTCGCCTTGAAGATCGGCTCGCCATTGACCGGATAAAGCCCTGCCGAATTTTCCGGCGGGACGACGTAGCCGGGCTTCGGTGTGGCGGCGGGAAGACGGGGCGGAGCTCCAGCTTGGCCGGCTTGCGGCTGCGCGGGAGGGGGGGCCTCCTGGGCAGAGCCTGCCGCCGCCATGCCCAGGCCCACCAGAATGGCCATTGCTCCGGCAAGCATTGCGGTTCGCTTGATCGACATCCATTTCTCTCCCCTCGGCGCCGCTATTCTGCGGCATGTCCGTTCAACGTCCGACAAAGCGCTAGCTGTCGGCAAGACCGGACCGTAACCCCCGTTTCCTCGCGTCGCCAACACCCGCTTTCATGCCATATGGCCGGTTTCTAGGCGATCCCCGGCCTGCCGAGCCACAAAGCGCGGATCGGCAATGCGCCGACCCACGCAGCGCCGATGCACCAAGCGCCGGCCCACAAAGCGCTGCCCATAAAGCGAAAAGGCGGAACTTTCGTTCCGCCCTTTCTTTGTTGGGTCAATCTAGGGCCTGCCGTCATTTAGGGGGTTCCTGCGGATAGCAAATCTCGATTCATGGGGTGTCAGCAAGTGGAGCTGACCCTGATGGCGCAACCGAGACG
>JANMWT010000316.1:0-5072 GCA_031394145.1 Alphaproteobacteria bacterium
CAGCCAGAATTCCTGCGACGTCCTTGCCGCCCTTGGCCGGGAGAAAGCCAAGATCCAGGCCGCCGACGCGCGCGGCGGCCGTATGCAGCACGCTGAAGCCGTTCCAGCTTGCTTCCGGCTTGAATGCGCCGACCGCCGCCGCCAGCGCCGAAGCGGCGTGAAGGACGGCGCCGCCGTCGGCCCGGGCGAGCGCGCCCTGCCCGAGGATGATCAGCGGACGTTTCGCCTTGGCGAGATCCTCGAACATGCCGTTGCCGGCCTTGAGCTCAGCCAGGCTGTCTGGCCCGGCGCCGAGATAGCGATAGTCGTAAGTCAGATCGACGCGTTCGCCGATCACGCCGATCGTCATGTTCGAGCGCAGCCACACCTTGCGGATGCGAGCGTTGAGCACCGGGGCTTCCCGACGTGGATTGACGCCGATCATCAGGATCGCATCCGCCTCATCGATGCCCATGATCGAAGCGTTGAAGAGCCAGCTTTCGCGCGGCAGTTTCGATCCGTCGGCGCCAAGGCCAAGCCTGGCGCCGTCCTGCCGGCAGTCGATTGAGGTCACGCCCAGAGAATTGGCGAGATCCATCGCCGCCTTGAGGCTTTCGGCATCGGCAAGATCTCCGGCAATCACGCCGATTTGGTCTGCGGGCGCTTTCAGCATCGCAGCCGCGGCATTGAGCGCCTCGCCCCAGCTGACCGGCTTCAGCTTGCCGTTTTCGCGGATGTAGGGCTTGTCCAGTCGCTGGCGGCCCAATCCGTCCCAGACAAAGCGCGTCTTATCGGAAATCCACTCCTCATTGATCTCCTCATTGATGCGCGGAAGGATGCGCATCACGGCGGGACCACGCGCATCGATGCGGATGGCGGCGCCCATGGCGTCCATCACATCGATGCTCTCGGTCTTGCGCAGCTCCCACGGACGCGCATTGAAGGCGTAAGGCTTTGAGGTGAGCGCACCGACCGGGCAGAGATCGATGACATTGCCCGAGAGTTCCGAGGTCAGTGATTTTTCGAGATAGGTGGTGATCTCGGCGTCCTCGCCGCGGTTGGCGAGGCCGATCTCGTCGACGCCGGCGACTTCGGAGATGAAGCGCACGCAGCGCGTGCACTGGATGCACCGGGTCATGATCGTCTTGACCAGCGGGCCCATGTACTTGTCGTCGACTGCGCGCTTGTTCTCGGTATAGCGCGAGCCGGCGCGGCCATAGCCCATCGCCTGATCCTGCAGGTCGCACTCTCCGCCCTGATCGCAGATCGGGCAATCCAGCGGGTGGTTGATGAGTAGGAATTCCATCACGCCATTGCGGGCCTTGATGGCGCGTGGCGATTTGGTTTCGACCTTCGGCGGAGAACCATCGGCGTTCGGCCGCATGTCCCCCACGGTCTGCGCGCAGGATGCGATCGGCTTCGGCGCGCCGATCCAGTCGACCAGACACATGCGGCAATTGCCGGCGATCGACAGGCGCTCATGATAGCAGAAGCGCGGGATCTCGGCGCCCGCCGCCTCGCACGCCTGCAGCAGCGTAAAAGTCCTCGGCACGTCGACTTCGACGCCGTCCACGACCAGCTTGAAGGTGTCTGCCATCCCCTACTCCGCCGCCGTCAGCGTCGCGCCCTGCACGTGCGGGCGACCCTGGCGATAGTGCGTGATGCGATCCTCGATCTCCTGACGGAAATGGCGGATCAGCCCCTGGATCGGCCAGGCGACAGCCGACCCGAATTCGCAGATCGTATGACCTTCGATCTGGCTCGCGACGTCGAGCAGCGTGTCGATCTCCGACATCTCCGCCTCGCCGCGCGCCATCCGCTCCATCACCCGCCACGTCCATCCCGTGCCTTCGCGACAGGGCGTGCACTGGCCGCAGCTCTCATGCTTGTAGAAATAGCTGATGCGGGCGATCGCCTTGATCAGATCGGTCGACTTGTCCATCACGATCACCGCCGCCGTGCCGAGGCCCGACTTGAGATCGCGCAGATAATCGAAGTCCATGATCGCATCTTCGCACTGCGCCGCCGGGATCATCGCCACCGAGGAACCGCCCGGGATCACCGCCTTGAGATTGCCCCAGCCGCCGCGCACGCCGCCGCAGTGTTCTTCGATCAGCTGTTTCAGCGGGATCGACATCGCTTCTTCGACATTGCACGGCCTTTCGACATGGCCCGAAATGCAGAACACCTTGGTCCCGGCGTTGTTGGGACGACCAAAACCCATGAACCAGCTCGCGCCGCGGCGGAGGATGGTCGGGGCAACCGCGATCGACTCGACGTTGTTGACCGTGGTGGGGCAGCCATCGAGCCCGGCATTGGCCGGAAATGGCGGCTTCATCCGCGGCTGGCCCTTCTTGCCTTCCAGGCTTTCGAGCAGTGCGGTCTCTTCCCCACAGATATAGGCGCCGGCGCCGTGGTGACAGTAGATGTCAAAATCCCAGCCCGAACCGCAGGCATTCTTGCCGACGAGACCGGCGCGATAGGCTTCGGCGATCGCCTCCTCGAGGCACTCGCGCTCGCGAATGTATTCACCGCGCAGGTAGATGTAGCACTTGTGGGCGCGCATCGCGTAGGACGCGATCAGGCAACCTTCAATGAACAGATGCGGATCGTGGCGCATGATGTCCCGGTCCTTGCAGGTGCCGGGTTCGGATTCATCCGCATTGACCACGAGATAGTGCGGTCGGTCCTTCACCACTTTGGGCATGAAGGTCCATTTGAGGCCGGTCGGGAAGCCCGCTCCGCCTCGCCCGCGCAGGCCTGAGGCCTTGATCTGGTCGCAGATCCACTCCGGCCCGAACGACATCAAGTCCTTGGTCGAATTCCATGCGCCGCGCTGCTTGGCGGCTTCCAGACGGAAGTCATGGCGGCCATAGAGGTTGGTGAAGATGCGGTCTTTATCGAGAAGCACGGTCTTGCTCCCTGCTTTCGCGAACAAACCGGATCACCGCCGGCGCCGAAAATCCGAGACCGCCAACGAAGCCGATGACCAACCACAGCACGTGATGGGTCAACATGAAGGCAATGCCGCCGGCCACCAGGCACAACGCTTCGCAGAGCATGGCCCAGATCAGGGCCTGGATGCGACGCGACTTGGCTTCCTGGTTCGACATGCGACTGGGTCCGATCATGTCTTGGCCGCGGGAGCGCCGCCGCCAGGGGCGGCGCCGGCTGGCGCAGGCTGCGGCGCGCCGGGGATCGACTTGAGCGGCTCGGCGCGCGAACCGTCAAACAGCGTGGGGTCGGTCAGCGAGGTGGCCGGCCCTTCCGGGGCGCTGGTCTGGCGCTTGACGTAGCTTCCAGGCTTGGGTTCCTTGCCGGCCGCGAAATCCTCAACCAGCTGTTCGAGCGCCTCGATCGACAGGTCTTCGTAGTAATAGTCGTTGATCTGGATCATCGGCGCATTCACGCAAGCGCCGAGGCACTCGACTTCGACCCAGGAGAAGGTGCCGCCCGATGAGACGTGCCCCTTGGGCCCGATCTTGCGTTCGCAGAAGGACTTCAGTTTCTCAGCGCCCCGCAACATGCAAGGCGTCGTGCCGCAGACCTGCAGATGGTATTTGCCGACCGGCGCCAGGTTGAACATGGTGTAGAAGGTCGCGATCTCGTAGACGCGGATATAGGCCATGCCCAGCCGATCGGCGACGGCGCGCAGCACAGCCTCGGATACCCAGCCGGCATTCTGCTTTTGTGCAATCCACAACGCCGGGATCACGGCGGAGGCTTTGCGCTCCGGCGGATATTTCTTTTCCCACCACGCGATCTGGTCGTCCGTCTCCTTGGTGAAGGTGAAGGTCTCGCTGGTGTCGGGATGATGGAAGCGACGCTGGCTCATCGGTCGATTTCCCCGAACACGATGTCGAGCGAGCCCAGGATGGCCGAGACGTCTGCGAGCATGTGACCGCGGCAGAGATGGTCCATCGCCTGCAGGTGGGCATAACCTGGCGCCTTGATCTTCAGGCGATAAGGCCGGTTGCCGCCGTCGGTCACCAGATAGACGCCGAATTCGCCCTTGGGCGCCTCGACGCAGGCATAAGCCTCTCCGGTAGGGATGTGGAAGCCTTCGGTGTAGAGTTTGAAGTGGTGGATCAACGCTTCCATCGAGGTCTTCATCTCGCCGCGCCGCGGCGGGGCGTATTTGGAATGCTCGGGCAGAACCGGACCCACAGGCATCTTGTCGATGCACTGCTTCATGATCTTGATCGATTCACGCATCTCTTCGACGCGGCAGAGATAGCGGTCCCAGCAATCGCCGTTCTTGCCGACCGGGATCCTGAAGTCGAGCTCGGAATAGACTTCATAGGGTTCAGCGCGGCGCAGATCCCAGGCGAGGCCCGATCCGCGCACCATCACGCCCGAGAAACCCCAACCCAGCGCGTCTTCAACCGACACCACGCCGATGTCGACATTGCGCTGCTTGAAGATGCGGTTTTCGGTGACCAGCTGCACGAGGTCGTCGAGCACCTACAAGCCCGGATCGCAGAACTTGTGGATGTCTTCGATCAGCTCGGGCGGCAGGTCCTGGTGAACCCCGCCGGGCCGGAAATACGCCGCGTGCATCCGCGAGCCGGAGGCGCGCTCGTAGAACACCATCAGCTTCTCGCGCTCCTCAAAGCCCCACAGCGGCGGCGTGAGCGCGCCGACGTCCATCGCCTGGGTGGTGACGTTGAGAATGTGCGAGAGCAGTCGGCCGATCTCGGAGAATATCACGCGAATGTATTTGGCGCGTTCGGGCACGACGATGCCGGCAAGCTTCTCGATCGCCAGGCAGTAGGCGTGCTCCTGGTTCATCGGCGCGACATAATCGAGACGGTCGAAATAGGGCAGCGCCTGAAGGAAGGTCTTGTACTCGATCAGCTTCTCGGTGCCGCGATGCAGCAGGCCGATATGCGGATCGACGCGGTCGACGACTTCGCCATCGAGGTCGAGCACCAGGCGGAGCACCCCGTGGGCCGCCGGGTGCTGGGGCCCGAAGTTGATGGTGAACTTGCGATCGTCGACGAGCTCGCTCGCAGCGGAGGTCGAAAGCGGAATGTCGGTTGCGTCCTCAGCCATGGTTACTTCTTCACCTCGGCCGCCTTCTCGTCGCCCGG
>JANMWT010000323.1:0-4586 GCA_031394145.1 Alphaproteobacteria bacterium
GCCGGGCGTGCCCTTGAGCGCAGTCTCTTCAGACGCCTCGACGCCCTGCTTGCCGACCCGCATCTGCGGGTTCTTGTAGAGCCGCTTCAGCGATGCGGCACGCGCCTTGCCGACGTCCGAGTCGACCGCGATGTGCGACGCCGACAGCTCGGCCTGCAGCATGCGCAGCACGTCAGCGTCGTTGGCTTTCGCGACATACCCGACGGTGTGATAGAAAGCGGACAGGTAGGGGTAGGATCGCAGCTCGCCGACTTCAGCGCTGAGACCGGGCAGCTCGGGCGCCATCACGTTGATCCGCGAGAACTCTTCCCAGGTGAGATCATCGGCAACCAGGATGTCGGCGAACCGCGCTTGCGTGTTGGCGTCCTGCATGATCTGGCGTTTGCGCGAATCCGACAGCAGAATGATCTGCCCGATCCGGTCAACCAGGCTGGCGACGCTGCTGCCCTGCTCGATCGTCTCTGGCCGAAGGGTGACGTAGAAATTGCGCTTCGATCCCGCGAGGATTCGCCCGGCGCGGTCATAGACCGTGCCGCGGTGAGGCGGCGCCGGGTCCAGCCGGATGCGGTTCTCCGTGGCCTTGGTCTCGTATTCCTTGGTCTGGAAAATCTGCAGCTGGGCGAGGCGCGCGGTCAGGCCAAGCCAGACGAGCCCGCTGCCGGCCATGAAGATGTTTCGGCGTGAGGGAAAAGAGCGGTTCCAGTCGCGGTTCATCGCCGTGCTCCCCGCACGCTGCCAGGGATGAGGATGAAGCGGACGACCGGATAGAAGAGCGCAGTCAGCAGGAAATCGTAGAAGATGCCCGAGCGCGCGGAGGCGGGATTGCCGGCGATGCCGCCGGCGGCCGCAAGCGCCAACCAGCAGACGATGATGCCGCCCACCACCGACACCACTTCAACCGCGATCACCGGGACAGGCGGGGAGCGATCCCACGCGACCAGCGCCACGCCATAGGCGCTCAAGAGGGCCAGCGGCCACGCGCCAATCGGGGCTTCCGACATGAAGTCCATGAGCAGACCGAGAACCATCAGGCAGCCGGCCGCCCAGACCGAGAGGCCAACCGAGGCCCAGGCGGCAGCGAGCCACAGCCCAGCGATCGGCCACCAGCCGCCGCCAGAGCCCGGTTGCATGCCGGCCGCGGTCGACAGCGCGGCGGCGGCGGTCAGGACAAGCAGCCAGAGACGCCACGGCAGGGTCAATGTGCGCCTCCCTGACCGGCGGGCGGGGCCGGGGCCGAGGAGGTCGATATCGCAGCCGGCGCGGAAGCGGGTGTCGCCGCCGGCTTGACCGGCGGTCTGGCGCTGGCGCCGCCGGGCTTGGCCCCGGCGGGCGCGCCGGTCGAAGGGCCGGGCATCACGGTGGACACAAGACCATCGCTTCGGTTGGGCGAGGGGCCGGCCTTGAGATCGATGGTGGGCGCCGCTTCCGGTTTGGCGAAATCCGGCGGCGGCACCAGGCGGACATAATCCACCGGCGCATCGTTCATGGTGAGATCAATGCGCCATTCGCCCTTTTCGAGCCGGGCGCGGCCGACATTGACGCCGAGCGGCATCTGGCCGTCATCGCCGGAGGTGACCCAGACTTCGCCGGGGATGATCTTCTCGGGCGTTTCGGGTTCAAGCAGGCGCGCGCCTGAAGCACTGTCGCCAACCAGCAGGGCGCGGTCGCCGGAACGCGAGCCCATGACCGGAATGCGGCTGTTGAAGTCGGTGACCATCAGGATGCGAGAGGTGTACTCGCCGACCCGCACGACGCGACCGACCAGGCCGAACTCGTTGACCGCAGCAAAGCCCTCGCGGACGCCATTCGATGATCCGGCGTTGGCGATCCGCGTGGCGGCGAAGGGACCGCGTTCTTCCGCGACGACGCGCGCCGTAACCGCCAGGCCCTGCGTCTCGCCAACCAGACCGAGCATTCTTTCATAGCGCGCCATGCGCAAGGTCATGGTCTCGGCAAGATCCTTCCAGCGCGCGAGATCGCGCACCTGGGCCTCGAGCGCGGCGATCTTCGTCTCGTCCTGCTTGTTGCGACCGAAGCCGATCGACCAGGCGCCGATGCCGGAGGAAAATTTCGCGACACTTGCGGTGGCGCTATCCATCGAGCGCCGCGACACGCCGATGCCGCCGCGCACCACATCCGACGTCTGGATCGCGAGCACGCCGACCATCGCGACGCCCAGGCCGACAACCACGGCGCGCGCGCCCACGCGCGGCTCTCCGGATCGTCTGCGACCATACCAGGCCATCTTGCTGCTCCTCGCGCCAGGCTCCGGTAGGAGCGCCTGCGCCCTGCCCGCGCCCTCAGATGTCCGGGGCGAGCATGCCCTTCATCTTGTCGAGGTTCTCGAGCACCTTGCCCGAACCCAGAACGACGCATTTCAGCGGATCTTCGGCCAAGGTCACCGGCAATCCCGTACGTTCGCGCAGAACTACGTCAAGATTGCGGAGCAGCGCGCCTCCGCCAGTGAGAACGATGCCCTTGTCGACGATGTCGGCGGCGAGTTCCGGGGGCATCGCCTCAAGCGCGGTCTTCACCGAATCGACGATCTGCTGCACCGGTTCGGAAAGCGCCTTGGAGACCATCGCCTCGGTAATCTCGATCTCTTTCGGCACCCCGTTCATCAGGTCGCGGCCGCGGATGTCGAGCGACATGCCCTTGCCGTTCTCCGGCGTCTTGGCGGTGCCGATCTCCTTCTTGATCCGCTCGGCCGAAGCCTCGCCGATCAGCAGGTTTTCTTCGCGGCGGAGATAGTTGACGATCGCATCATCCATCTTGTCGCCGCCGACGCGGACCGACCGTGAATAGACGAGACCGCCGAGCGAGAGCACGGCGACCTCGGTGGTGCCGCCGCCGATATCGACCACCATCGAGCCCGAGGGCTCGTCGATCGGCAGGCCGGCCCCGATCGCGGCGGCCATCGGCTCATAGATCAGGTGAACCGCGCGGGCGCCGGCCATCTGAGCGGACTGGTGAATGGCGCGGCGCTCGACCGGGGTCGCCCCGGCCGGCACGCAGATGACGATGACGGGCGCAATGAAGGAGCGCCGAACCTGGACTTTCTGGATGAAGCGCTTGATCATTTCCTCGGCGACTTCAAAGTCGGCGATGACGCCGTCGCGCATCGGGCGAACGGCCTCCATGTAGATCGGGGTCTTGCCAAGCATCATCTTGGCTTCTTTACCGACCGCATGGACCACTTTGCGGCCGTTCTGGTTCACATAAGCAACCACCGAGGGTTCATCGAGCATGACCCCGTGACCCTTCACGTAGACCAGCGTGTTCGCAGTCCCCAGATCGATCGCCATATCGGTCGACATGAGACTGAAGAGTTTGCCTAGCATAGCGACGGGGCTCCGGGCGCGAGAGGACCGACTCAACGCGCACTTTTCCTGTAGCTCCCCAGTACAGTGTGTGGCGTTGCATAATTCTTAACGCAATAGCCCGCTGCAAATTAACACCCTGCCTTTCAGAACACATCGTTCTATCTTTTCGAAACGGTTTGTTAACCATCGATTCAGAGCTGTCGTCTGCGGCAACCATGAGAAAAATCAACAAGACTCAGTCACGCCTTATGGACCGCTTCGTTCCGGGATCGCAAATCGGGCAGGCTTCGGGATTCACTCTTGCCAGGCCTGCCGTGACTGCGGCCTATGGGGACCCGGCCCGTCATGCGGCCGCCTCGTTTGCGAGACCGAGCCGCGACCTGCCACCCCCGGACCCCAGATGACCGACGTTGCCGACGCCCCTCCCCGAGGGCGGTTTTCCGCGTTCAGCCACCGGTCGTTCGCGATCTACTGGGCCGCCCGGCTCGCGACGACTTTCGGGGCGCAAATCATGTCTGTCGCCGTGCTCTGGCAGATGTACGACCTCACCCGAAATACCTATTACAGCGGCCTGGTTGGCCTGGTGCAGTTCCTCCCCGCCCTGCTGCTGGTGCTGGTCACCGGCAGCGCCGCCGACCGCTTTGGCCGTCGCCTGATCATGGGTCTTTCGGTGGTGCTGGCGGCTGTCTGCGCCGCAGCGATGGTCGGGTTCAGCCTCGCCGGCCAGCTATCGCCCTATTTGATCCTGGCCGTCCTTGGCGTTTTCGGCGTCGCGCGCGCCTTCCTTGCCCCCTCCTCGTCCTCGCTGGTGGTCAGTCTGGTGCCGATCGAGGACTTCGCGAACGCCGTCACCTGGAATTCGTCGGCCTGGCAGGCCGCCACGATTGTCGGCCCGGTGGCGGGCGGCATCCTCTATGGTCTCGGCGAGCCCGGCGCGCTCTTCCCCGGTCGCGGAGCGGAAGTCGCCTATATTACAGCCCTGGTCCTGATCGCGCTCGGCGCGGTGTTGATTTTCTCGATCCCCAAACCGGCCCAGCGCCCGGCGGCCGACCGTCCGAGCCTGCAGACCATGCTCGCCGGCTTCCGCTTCATCTGGAAGGAGAAGGTGGTGCTGGGAGCGATCTCGCTCGACCTCTTCGCCGTGCTGCTGGGCGGCGTGGTTGCGCTGCTGCCGGTCTATGCGCGCGACATCCTGCAGCTTGGCCCCTCCGGGCTTGGCTGGCTGCGCGCCGCACCGGGGCTTGGCGCGATCACCATGGCGGG
>JANMWT010000324.1:0-2275 GCA_031394145.1 Alphaproteobacteria bacterium
CCAAGGCTTCGATCGCGCGCTACGGGCCGCTGTACAAGAGGCTGTCAAAGTTGTGAGCAGCAAAAAGGCCGACCCAGGTCTCCCCAGGCCGGCTCAGTTTGCGCGCCGGGATTGTCGCGGCGCGGGTTAGATCAGGCGACGATCGGGTTGGCCGACTTGAACGACTCGATAGCGCTACGGCAGGCTTGCGCTGACGTTGCGTTACTGATCGCATCCTTTGCCGACACTGCCGCTGCATGCAGCGATGAGATTTTCTGGAAGCACGCAGAGCCGAGGGAAATCATGCCGACCGCATCCAGTGTGAGCTGGGTATTATCTGCGCATGTCCACGATTGAGAGTAGAGCTGCCCGGTGGACTGCGCGATAAGCGCCATCAAAGCTGCTCCCGTAATCTTCTCACGGGATTTCGCGTCTGCCTCGACGATTTTTCCCGAAAAGGGCAGGGGGTTATCCATTCGATCGTCACGCCACGCGTTGATGAGTGACTTGGCTCGCAGCTTGATCTGTTCCTGCATTTCCGAATCTGACCAATTTTTCGGCACGACAGGGAACGTCTTTGTAACGATGCTACCGGAGATGGCGTAGGTCGGAGGCGCAAACGCGAACACAAGGTCGTCGATAGCCGGCACGACTTCCTGCACTTCGTAAATGCCCGCAGCCATTCGCTCGGCACCTGACCACAACCCAACCGATTGCCAAGATGTAGATATTCCTTCTGGCGAGACGAAGTCGCCGTTCCCAAGTTCCTCGCGCGCTACGATGCCGGAGGACACGATTGCGTAGCTCATTGCGTTTTCCCTCATGAAATTGTGACCTTGATCTGACCACCACCGGCGGTACCGCCAACAAGTGTCCCAGGACCAACTGTTCCGCCCGAGCCAACGACGAATGGTATGACAGTCCCAACCGCAATAGACCCGGCAGCGTAAGTCTTCTTGGCGTACCCGCCGCCGCCGCCGCCACTCGCACCCACTAGACCATCGACCGCGCCGCCGCCTCCGCCACCCCTGCCAGTCGCTGGGAATCCATTGAGGCCGTTCGTGGAATTTGATGCGCCCCCTCCTCCGATGATTGGTGCGTTGCCGCCTCCGCCCCCAAGACCGAAGAAGGAAAAGAAGCCGCTCCCGACCCCAGGTCCACCGGCGCTGCCTGATGTGTTGGTGTCGCCGCCCGACGCAGTCCCACCGGCTCCGCCAGGGGGTGCAGACCCAGCTGGCACCCCGCCTGCACCTCCGTTGGCGGTTAGCGTCAGGAAGGTCGACGACCCACCAGTGCCTCCTGTTGTTACGCTACCCCACCCACCGCCTCCGCCACCAGCTCCCCAAACTTCAACAACCATCGTGTTGTAAGACAGGACGGTGTATGAGCCGCTCGCGGTGAGGGTCGTCGTTGATAGGACAACGGCAGATCCGACGAGTATCGAGTAGATGGTATTGTTCGTCGTCCCGGCGCTATCGGTTCGGCGCACGGTGAAGCTGTAGCTGCCTGCCGGCGTTGGAGTGCCAGAGATGACACCACCGCTGGACAGCGCCAACCCCGGCGGCAATGTGCCAGCAACGATGCTGTATGTTATCGCGCCATTGCCGCCCGTTGACGTGAGCGTTTGACTGTAGGCGGAACCAGCCGGTCCTCCAGGCAAGGCGCCAGATTGGCCTGGAACTATTGGTATAGCCGCCAACAGTTTCGCTGCTAAAAAAATGTGGCTCATGGTCAAAAGCCCGTGTTGAAGCCGATAAGCTCGGCCTTCGCCGTCGCCGATCGATACACGTAGACAAGATCATCAGACTTCGTTGCCGCGCTCGTATAAGCTATCGACGCGACACCATGATTGAATGCCGACGCGTTCAGCGAGACGGTATGCGTCCCGCTATAGTGAATTCGTACAATGAATGCCTTTCCGTCCGTGCCATTGGTCAACGCGTTCAGCGTTATGTTTCCCGTCGTCGTCAAATCAAACACGTCGCCAGCCGACAAATCGAGCGAGATGCTTCCGGTCGCCGCAGCGTTTGCAACCACACCAACGCTCGACGACAGCTTGGTCGCTAGCGCCTTAAGGTTTGCGTCGCCCGTCGCGATTGTCGCCAGAACACCCAGCGCTTGCGATGCCGTGAGGTCACCCTCATTGCCGGTGACAACTGCGTTGTTGCCCTTGAGCGTATTTGGAGGGGCCGTCGCCAGCATCGCGTTGGTGACGGCGTTTGAGCCCGGCGCAGAAGCCCCTGGTACCCAGTTCGCGCCGTTCCACGGCGGCGTGACGGAAGGCGGGGTGGAAGAC
>JANMWT010000342.1:0-3771 GCA_031394145.1 Alphaproteobacteria bacterium
AGGCATCGGCCAGCTGATCGATGAGCATGGCGGGGTGATGCCAGGCGAAGCGATGCGCGACGCCTTCAACCTGCTGCGCCCGGAAGACCTGATCTGGCGCTATGTCGAGGAGCGCTATCTGCTCGGCCAACCCGCAAAGCCATTCGACCTGCTTTACTGGAACAGCGACCAGACCAACCTCCCTGGTCCCTTGCACCTCGCCAGCCTGAAGCGCCTCTATATCGAGAATGCGCTGGCGAAAGGCGAGTTCGTGATCGAGGACAAGCCGATCGATCTCGGCGCCATCGCCATCCCGTCCTTCGTTCACGCCGCGCGCAAGGACCACATCTCGCCCTTCCCGTCGGTCTACAAGGGAACCCACATCCTCGGCGGCGATGTCACCTTCATCCTGGCGGATTCGGGCCATATCGCCGGCGTGGTCAATCCTCCCGCCGCCAACAAGTATCGCTACTGGACCGGCGAGGCGCACCCTCCCGCCGCCGAAGCCTGGCTCGCCGGGGCGACCGAACATGCTGGCTCATGGTGGCCGCTCTGGGCCGAGTGGTTGTTGCAGCGTTCTGGCGGCGAGGTGGCGGCGCCGAAGAAGATCAAGGGCGCAGCGCCCGCGCCGGGACGCTATGTCCGCGAAACACTGGACAGCATCGCCGCCAGGCGGCGATAGGGCCATGGCTTGTCTGTCCTTCGCGAGGGATCTTGCTTGGCGGCGAAGGCGGCCAACACCGAGCGGCGCATGATCGGCGCCCGGCTCGGATTGGTAGCGCAGCGCACTCGCAATCGTCCGCCAGGCAATTCCGCAAGCGATCAAGCCGGGACTACAGGCCGGGCCTGTAGGCCGGGTCTACAGGCCGGCGGTTTCGTCCAGTCCGAGCGCGAGGTTGAGGTTCTGTACTGCCGCTCCCGACGCGCCCTTGCCGAGATTGTCGAGCAGCGCGACCAGCCGGACCTGCTGGATCGCGTCATTGCCGAACACGAACAGGCGAAGATTGTTGGTGCCGTTCATGGCTTCAGGATCAAGTTCGGCGACATAGCCTGCGGCCCCCGACCGCACCTTCTGCAAGGCCGCGGTCGAGGCTTCGTCAGCGACCGAGACAAAACGCTCTCCGGCGTAGAATTTCGCCAGCTCCTCGCGCAGATCGGCGGCTTTCGGCTGGCCTGGCAGCGCCCAGAGCTGGATTGGCGCCTCGACCAGCATGCCTTGCGCATAGCGTCCAACCGAGGGGGCAAACACCGGAGCATGCGCGAGGCCACAATACTTGGTCATCTCCGGCACATGCTTGTGGGCGAGGGTGAGGCCATAGGCGCGGAAGGCGTCGTCGCCGCCTTCTGGAGGAGGTCCGCTGCGGAACTCCTCGATCAGGCTCCTGCCGCCGCCGCTATAGCCCGAGACGGCGTTGATGGTCAGGGGGAAGTCCGCCGGGATCAGTCCTGCCCGGACCAGCGGCGCGACCAGCGCGATCACGCCAGTGGGATAGCAGCCCGGGTTCGAAATCCGCTTCGATGCGCGGAGGGCGGCGCGGTGCCCATCCGCCATTTCAGCAAAGCCATAGGTCCAGCCCGGCGCAGTCCGGTGCGCGGTCGAAGCGTCGATCACCTTCACTTTCGGGTTGGCGATGAGGGAGACCGCCTCCTTTGCCGCCTCATCCGGCAGGCAGAGGATCACAACATTGGCTGCGTTGAGATAGTTGGCGCGCTCGGCTGCGTCCTTACGCTTCTCGGGCGGGATGGTGAGCAGCTTGATGTCGCGCCGCTTCTCCAGCGTCTGCCGGATCTGCAGGCCGGTGGTCCCAGCCTCGCCATCAATGAAGACTGTGGGGGTGGACATCGCTAGTTCTCCGCCTTCAGTCCGTGAGCTGCAACTGCGTCGCGTTTTGCATCCGCAGCTCTGCAATAGAGGCCCGAAGGGTGCGTCGGCGCCCAATCGCCCGGATCAGTCTCAAATGGAGTCTCAAGGCCTTTGTAGCGCCAAAGCCAGACCGTGGATCTGTACCGGCCATCGCCCGACGTATGGACATCGACCTTCAAACGGTGATCCGCACGATTTATGGTTTCGACGATTTCCCTGTTGCTCATGCGCAAAACCCAAAGAGAAAGGGCGCTCCGGTTTCCCGAAGCGCCCTTCCAGAACACATTGATACGATGCGTCCTAGCGCTTCGAAAACTGGAAGGAACGTCGGGCTTTCGCCTTGCCGTACTTCTTGCGTTCGACGGCGCGCGGATCGCGCGTCAGGAATTTCGCGGGTTTCATCACCGGACGTTGCTCCGGTTCGAAGTGAACCAGCGCCCGGGCGATGCCATGACGCACCGCACCGGCCTGGCCCGAAAGGCCGGAGCCGACAACCGTGCAGACCACGTCGTATTCGGTCTCGCGCTTGGCGAGTTCCAGCGGCTGCTTGATCATCATGCGCAGGACCGGGCGGGCGAAGTAAACTTCCTGGTCCTTGCCATTGATCGTGATCTTGCCGGTGCCGCGTTTCAGCCAGACCCGCGCCGTTGCCGTCTTGCGGCGGCCGGTGGCGTAGGCGCGACCTTGCTTGTCGAGCTTCTGCACGCCGAGCACGATGGGGGCGTTGCCCTTGGGCGCGGCGGCGCCGAGGTCTTTGATGTTCTCAAGGCTTTCGACGGCTTCTGACATCAGGCGGCTCTCGAATTCTTTTCGTTCTTCGACTTGAAGTCGACCACTTCAGGGTTCTGCGCGCCGTGCGGATGCTCGGCGCCCGGATAGACACGGAGCTTGGCGTATTGCTGACGGGCCAGCGGGCTCTCACGCGGCATCATGCGGAGCACGGCCATCTCGATCACGCGCTCCGGGAATTTTCCGTCCATGATCTTCTGCGGCGTCGTGGTCTTGATCCCGCCGGGATAGCCGGTGTGACGGTGGTAGAGTTTACCAGTCATCTTGCGGCCGGTCATCACCGCCTTGCCGGCGTTGATGATGACGATGTGATCGCCCTGGTCGACATGCGGGGTGAAGTTGGCGCGGTGCTTGCCGCGCAGACGGCGGGCCACATAGGAGGCCAGACGGCCGACCACGACGCCCTCGGCGTCGATCAGCACCCACTTGGTCTCGGCGTCGGCCGTTTTTACGGAATAGGTTGTCATCGCTCCCTCGCGGAGCCTTTCTCTAGTCAGAGGTAAGTCTGAGAAACGAAGGCGTGCAGCTACCCGTGGGCCGGGGCTTTGTCAACATCGGCCAAACCAGCCGCCAGGCCCAGGTGGGCGGTCAACCGCGTGGCCCAGACCAGCCTCACGGCAGAGAGGAGAACCACGGTCCCCAAGGCCTGATGGGCGAGCGAGAGGCCGACGGGGGCTGCGTTCAGCAGGGTCAGCACGCCGAGGCACCCCTGCCCCAGCACCAGTCCGGCCGTCAGGGCAAAGCCGCGACCCCTGTCCCCCCGGAATTTCCAGGCTGACCAGACGGCCAACGCTAGGAGCAGATAGGCGTTCATCCGGTGCAGAAACTGGGTGGTTGCCACGTTTTCGAGGAAATTTCGCCACCAGGGGTCGAGGCTCCAGATCGCCTCGGGAACCAGGCGGCCGGCCATCAGTGGCCAGTCAGTATAGCCTCGGCCCGCATCCAGGCCGGCCACCAGGGCGCCGAGCATCATTTGCAGGCCGGCGATCCAGAGCAGGGCCGTCGCCCACCCCCCCGCCCGCCGCGCGGGGGGGCGGCGGCGCGCGCCGGCCGCGGGCCCCACCCCGAAGGCGGAGGCCAAGATAAACCGGGCGCGGGCGGAAAGGGTGATCAGCCGGGTGGGGGGGGGCCGGGGGAGG
>JANMWT010000383.1:0-4148 GCA_031394145.1 Alphaproteobacteria bacterium
GAAGCCTTCGGACTTGAGCATCAGCTCGATGCTTTGCGCCGTTGCGCTATCGTCTTCGATCAACAGTACGCGCATCAACGTCTCCCAGTGCGTCCGAGCAGGCCCCGCGAATTGTCGAAATCCGCCTTCGCTATCAGTTAGCTTGCCGGTCAGTTAATTTAAGACTGGTTAATGGGTCGTAGCCGGCTGCAGAGAATCGTTAGTCTGATTTCGGAATCCGACTCAAGCGGCGTCGGAGAGGTGGGGGGTCCCCAGGGCGTTGAATCTTTTGTGATTGGACAAGGCGGCGAAACGGGATGCGCGCCGCGGCCCCCAAACGCCGCCGCCGACCTGCCGCCGCCGCCACAATCTTCACCCCGCCTTAAGGCCGCTCGCGAGACTCTATCGCCGTGACTTCGGGGATGGGTGTGTGAAGAGTTTGACAGCCGCGATCGAACGGCTCGATCCCTTGACCGTTGCCGGTCGGGTGGCCGCCGTGAACGGCCTGCTGATCGAGGCGCGCGGCGGCCTGACCCGTCTGGCGGTGGGCGCGCGCGCCGAGATCGTCCGCTATGGGGAAAAGCCGCTGTCGGCCGAAGTCGTCGGCTTCCGTGACACCCGCGCGCTATTGATGCCGTTCGGCCCGGTGGAGGGCGTCGCGCCCGGCGCGGAGATCCGTATCGAGCCACTGGGCTCGGCGGTGCGCCCGACGCGAGCCTGGCTGGGCCGGGTGGTCGACGCCTTTGGCCAGCCGATCGACGGCAAGGGTCCGTTGCCACAGGGCGCGGCGGCCTATCCGCTGCGCGCCGCCCCGCCCTCGGCCCATGCCCGCGCCCGGGTCGGCGAGCGGCTGGACCTGGGCGTGCGGGCGATGAACGTCTTCGCTACCTGCTGCCGCGGCCAGCGCCTGGGCGTGTTCGCCGGCTCGGGTGTCGGCAAGTCGGTGCTGCTCTCGATGCTGGCCAAGAACGCCGACTGTGACGCCGTCGTGGTGGGCCTGATCGGCGAACGCGGCCGCGAGGTCCGCGAATTCATTGAGGAGACCCTGGGCGAGGAGGGCCTGAAGCGCGCCATCGTTGTGGTCGCCACCTCTGACGAGCCGGCCCTGAAGCGCCGGCAGGCCGCCTACATGACCATGGCCATCGCCGAGTTTCTCCGCGACCAGGACATGGAAGTCCTGTGCTTGATGGATTCGGTGACCCGCTTCGCCATGGCCCAGCGCGAAATTGGCCTGGCCGCCGGCGAACCGCCGACCACCAAGGGCTACACGCCGACGGTCTTCACCGAATTGCCGAAACTGCTGGAGCGCGCCGGCCCGGGTCCGATCCGGCCCGATGGCACCAGGGCCGGTCCGATCACCGGCATCTTCACCGTGCTGGTGGATGGCGACGACCACAACGAGCCGATCGCCGACGCCGTGCGCGGCATTCTCGACGGCCACATCGTCATGGAGCGCGCCATCGCTGAGCGCGGACGGTTTCCGGCGATAAACGTCCTCAAGTCCATCAGCAGGACCATGCCAGGCTGTCACGGCCCGCTCGAGCGGGAGATCGTGAAGTCCGCGCGCCAGGCGCTGTCGGCCTACGCCAACATGGAAGAGCTGATCCGCATCGGCGCTTATCGCTCAGGCGCCGACCCGCAGGTCGATCGGGCGATCCTGCTCAATCCTGAACTGGAGGCGTTCCTGGCCCAGGACAAGGACGAGGTCACCAGCCTCGAGGCCAGCTTCGAACGGCTCGACGGCATTCTGGCGAACGCCGCATGAGCTGGTCGCAATCCCTGGTCAAGCTCGCCACCTATGAGGTGGAAACCCGCCAGACCCGGCTGGCCGAGATCGTCGGGCGGCTGTCCGACGCCCGGATGCGGCTCCTGATGCTGCACGCCGAGGGGGAGGCCGAGGCGCTGCGCGCGCGGGAGGATGCGTCGGCGGGGTGGTATCTGATCGGCTACGGCGACGGCCTGCGCCTGCGAAAAGCGGTTATTCAGACGGAGATCGGGGGCATCGAAATCGAGGAGCTGGGCGCCCGCGACGCGCTTGCCCAGGCCTTCGAGGAGCAGAAGAAGTACGAACACGTGGTCGAGGCGGCGCGGCTGGCAGCGGCGAAGGAGACCCGCCGCCGCGAGAACGCCGAGCTCGACGAAGTCGGCCTGCAGGCCGCGCGACGGCGAGCCTAGCGGCTCAGTCTCCGCCGAAATCCTGGGTCGATTGCTTGTTGATCACGGCGTTGGACTTGAGAAACCGAATTAGAGCTTGCTCAAGCTGGTGGCGAAGATTCTTGTCGCCTACCTCGATGTAGGAGGCAATACTCAACTATTGGAGGTCAAAACCAAAACTTCTCGTCGTGAACTTTTAGGCGCTTGCCAATGTTGTCACCCTTGCCAACGTAGATAGGTCGTTGACTGACATCATAAAGCACATAGACACCCGCACAGGTGGGCCACTCCTTAGTATCGTGAGGCTGGAAATCCGTAAGCGGTCCGAGACCAACAACATTTTGGCTTTCGACTGTCTCAGTTACAACCTGCTCAGGGATAGGCATACCGAGCGCTTTTGCGAGCCGATCACGAGTGGCGCTCTGCGGGTTTTGAATTTTTCCGCTTTCGATGTTGTAGACAGCGGGGGCAGAGACCCTTGCATTTTTGGCGAGCTCCGGGACTGATAGTCCCTTCTGGGTCCGCTGCTCACGGAGCCACGAACCAAAGCTAGAGACATCTTCAGCGATTGATTGGGTGTTTTTCGATTGGGGCTCCGCAGAGAGGGCGCCGAGAACATCCTCCAATTTCTTCTTATTTGCCTCAGTAGGTCCCTGTCCGCCTTCCCAGATGGCGACTGCTCCCTGAGAGACGCCAACCTTCTTGGCGAGGGCTGACTGAGTCAGACCTTCTCTTTCTCTTGCTCGGCGTATTCTCTGCCCCAAGGAATCGGACACCGAAATCCTCCCACTGCACAAGCTACAGCGTGGGCTCTAGAGACGCGACGGCGCAACGAAAAACGATGGGGCCTAATACCAACCGCCCTTAAGTTTCACCGCAGCACGCCCTTGTCCGGGCGCCGTTGGTGGCGATGCGGTCTGGCTCGGCGATGTGGCGGTTCCTGGCGTCGCAGACGGCGTCGAGGATGGCGTCGTAGTCTTTGAAGACGTGGTTGGAGAGCCAGCGACCGCGCAGGTACTCCCAGACGTTCTCGGCCGGGTTGAGTTCTGGCGATCTGGGCGGCAGCGGCAGGAGGGTGATGTTGTCGGGCGTCCTGAGTTTCTTGGTGGTGTGCCAGCCGGCCTGATCAAGGACGAGCACGGCGTGAGCGCCGGGGCTGACATTGGCGCTGATCTCGTCGAGGTGATGCTGCATGCCTTCAGTGTCGGCGCGCTGCATGACGATGGCCGCGCCGGTCCGGCGCTCGGGGCAGATGGCGCCGAACAGATAGGCGCAGCCGGTGCGCAGGTCGCAGACCTGGCGCGGGCGGGTTCCGCGCCTGGCCCAGACCCGGGTGCGCTGGGTCTTCTGGCCGATCCGCATCTCGTCCTGGAACCAGATCTCTATGGGCGTGGCGAGGGGCTGCTCCCTTCGGATCGCCGCCACCGCTTCGGGGAAGTTTTTTTAAACGCCTCCAGGGCCGCCTCGTCCTGCCGATAGTGCTGCGGCCGGGTGGTGATGTGGCTGAAGTCCAGCCGGTCCAGAAGCTTGCCGATGCTCCGCTCGTGGTAGATCACGCCCCAGCGCTCGGCGATCAGCGCTTGCAGGTCGGCGCAGCGCCAGCGCGCCAGGTGGCCCACGCCGGCCGCAGCCGGCCCTGCCTCGACGATCCCGTCCAGCTCGGCCTCCTGCTCCGGCGTCAGCCGCCGCGGGTTGCCCGGCGCGGCCCGGTTCACCAGGCCCGCCGCCCCCTCGGCGTTGAACCGGTGCGCCCAGTCGCGCAGCGTCTGGCGGTCCATGCCGCCGATCCGCGCCGCGTCCGACCGGCTCATCCCGTCGTAGACCGCCGCGATCGACAGCAGCCGACGCGCCTGATCGGCATCATCAGCATCCCGCGCCAGTCGACGCACCGACGCCGCGTCGAAGTCTTCCCGCAACACCACCGAAGCCATCCGACCCTCCTCGCCAATGAGAAGCGTGAATCACTGTTCGGCCCTCAGGGGAATCCCTGAGTCCGCATCAGCGGCGGTTGGTAT
>JANMWT010000393.1:0-6847 GCA_031394145.1 Alphaproteobacteria bacterium
AGTAAGATCGCCCTCTCCCTCAGATCGTTCGAATAGCCGGTCGCCATCTCGCGTCTCCAAATCTAGCTTGGAACGACTCGAATCTGATTTGCCGCCCCAAGAGAACCCGATAACTGGCTTTATGATTCAGATTTGGCGGAAGGCGCTCTAGCCTTCGTGCCGTACCTGTCCGTCGTGTCGCCTCCCTCGTGGCCGATGATCGCCTTGATGACATAAGGCGGCGTACCGGCTTCGCGCAGCTCATCGATAAAGCGGTGCCGAAACGAATGAAAGACGAGCTCAGGTTGCGCTAAGCCGATATCGCCTAGTCGACGACCAAACCATCTTGAAAACTCCCCACCGCTACCACCGGTCTTCGATATCTTAACATCAGCAAAAATGCGGGCTGAGCTCGGACTTTTACACCGCGCCTCGATAAACTTGTCGAAGCCGAGGCTTAGGAGACGTCGATGGATCGGGACGCGCCGCCAGCCGGCATCAGACTTCACACTCTGCCCAAGGGCGACATCGCCTTTGACGGTCAAAGCGGGCACGTCACCTGTTAGGTCCGCATCTTCCAGCGCAAGCTGAACTATCTCCGAAACTCTCATTCCGGACAGGGCGCCAACTAGAGGGATCCAATAGTATCCGTCCTTGATGATCTCGGCGCCTGGCGTCATGCGCCGAAACGGACCTTGGCAACCAACATACATCGGGCTGGAGAACAGTGTCTGGAGATCGCTGTCCCCGAACGGCATGCGCGCACCGCTCTTCTTCCCTTTCGGAACCTTCACGGAAAGCCTGCCCACCGGCGAGTGCTCGAGCAGTCCTTCGTCGGCCCAGTGTCGAAAAGCGGCGGTCAGATAGCCGAAATATTTTGCTGCAGTGATGGCGCTGATGTGCGCGGGAGCCTTCGCGCCAACGAGCGTCGCTAACGGCGCGCTTGACGGCGGTTTGCGCCGCCAAGTCAGTAACTGATCACGAAACCCCCGCAGCTGATCCCTAGATATCGTTGCGATCGGCGTCGTTGCTCCAAAATGCTCGGTCGCAAGTCGCAGGATCCGTCGGTTCTCCTCTTCGGTTCGCTTTGTCCAAACGATGTTTGCCTTTGATTGAATATAAGCCGACACCGCATCTTCAAACGCCATCGACCCAGAGGGCGACCTCGAGCGATCGGTTACCGTGGCATCGGCAAAGAGAGGATCCTTGGCCAGATACGGGGTTAGGCGATCGTCGAGACGGTGAAGATATTGATTGCGGTCCTCAATCAGCGCGCGCGCTACGCCCTGAAGAAGCATCAAGCGTGGGCCCTCAGCTAGCTCCTCGAGGCGAAATCCGTTTTCCCTAGCTAAATTAGCTGCAGGTCCAGCGATGATGTTCGCCGCGTTGCGGAGCCGATCGTCGATTTTGTCGTCGTAGATGTCGGCTTTCACAGCTTCCCGGAGATCGATGATGTTCTCCTCAACCATGTCACGCGTGAAGTCCTTGTCTGTCTCCTGCGTTAATCCGTCGAAAGACGGCGGTGGTTCAGCCTTGGCGAGGAGGCGTTCAGCGAAAGCCCGCACCGCTGCACGGATTACGATGTCGGTGGGGTCTGTCATTCCCCGCAGCCTTTCGCACAGTTTCGCAAACTCATAGGCGCCAGCCAGCGCCGCCGATCGCGCATAGGTGGGGTTTCTGGTCCGTAGCGAATGGCGCAATTCCGCCCGGCCGACAACCGGTTGAAGGGCGGCAGGAATGTAGGCCCGAAAGTAATAAACGCCATGGCGGCGTTCGAGATGTTGGGGTCGTCTTCCGGTCATCGGCGTCCTCATCGGAACACCGGATCGTCTCACTCGACCCTTTTTGGGGATCGCCGCCCGCCAAACCCGCGTACAGCTAGCTGTACGAACAAAGTGGCGGAGAAGGTGTCCGCCAAATGGCGTGTTCACCCGCGTTCACGTTCGTTCGCCAGAGTGCATAAAAACCTCTGGTATCAAAGGACACAATGAACTTGCGACGTTCGTTCGTGGCCGTTGATATCCGCTCCCAGTCGCATCATATTGGGGGAAACGTAAGGGGAAACGAAGACGCCGTCTTCCTCGTCCAGGATGGAGCTTTCCATGCCGCGCAAAGCCCTCACGGACCGCCAAGTCAAGCAGGCGAAGACGCCAGGCGTCCTCATCGACGGCAAAGGATTGCGTCTCAGGGTTACGACCAACGCCAAGACCAAAAGCCTGCGGAAGTCGTGGGTCCTGCGCCTGACAGTTAAGGGCGGCCCCGTCCGCGAGATTGGGCTTGGCTCGGCTGACACTTTGCCCCTAGCCGACGCCCGCAAGAAGGCGGGCAAGATGGTCGAATTGGCGCGCGAGGGCATCGACCCGCTATTCCATCGCGATACCGAGCGCGCGGCCAAGGCTGCAGAAGCCGCACGCGCCATGACCTTCAAGGAATGCGCTGAAGCCTACATCGCCGCGCACGAACCTGGCTGGAAGAACCCCAAGCACCGCCAGCAGTGGAGAAACACGCTCCAGTCCTATGCCTACCCTGTGTTCGGCGCCGTAGGTGTGGCGCGCGTGGATCAGGCGATGGTGATGCGAGTGCTGGATCCCATCTGGAAGAAGAAGACGGAAACCGCCTCTCGCCTTCGTGGCCGGATCGAAGCGGTACTCGATTGGGCTGCCGTCCGAGGCGCCCGGACTGGCGAAAATCCTGCCCGGTGGCGCGGTCACCTGCAGAAGGCGCTACCAGCGCGCGCCAAGATCCAGAAGGTCAAGCACCACGCGGCGCTCCCCTTCGCCGAGCTGCCCGCCTTCATGGGCGCCTTGCGTGCCATGAATGGCGACAGTGCCCGAGCGCTTGAATTTGCAATCCTGACGGCGACACGAACGAATGAGACGCTGAAGGCGCGGTGGTCGGAGATCGACCTCAAGGCAAAAGTTTGGTCGATACCGAGTGATCGCATGAAGGCCGGGCGGGAACATCGCGTACCGTTGACGGCTGCAGCATTGATCGTTTTGGACGGCATCCGCAAGGCGCACCCTAAGAGCGACTGGGTGTTCGCGGGTGCAGGCCGGGCGAAAACACTGTCTTCGATGTCGCTTCTGATGACTTTGCGCCGCATGAGCCGTGCCGATCTTACGGCGCACGGCTTCCGTTCGACGTTCCGCGATTGGGCGGCGGAGACCACCAATTTCCCGCGCGAGGCGGCGGAATCCGCGCTCGCCCACACCATCGGCGACAGAGTGGAAGCGGCTTACCGACGCGGCGACCTGTTCGAGAAGCGCCGCAAGCTCATGAGCGCTTGGGCGGATTATTGCGGGTCGAGCACCGTAGTCGGCGGCAAAGTTATCCGGCTGGCTCGGTAGCTCCGTAGATCGCTAACCCCATCCAACTTCGCACATTACCATTGGCCGGAATCACCTCGACTCCAGACGGTTGGCGCCAACATTACCCACGACGCACTTGGGGCCCATATTTGCCGTTCGTCATTCAAGCTTGGGGAGGCCCGAAAACTCTGGGGCAGGTCACCTTGTCAACAAACCGAGTAATTTGAACCGAGGTTTGCTGGATTCGGTCCCTTCACCAGGACCAGACCTGCACTTTGTGTGCGGAAGACCCGAAGGAAAATTAGAAGAAATCGCCCGCCGAAGGACAGCAGCCGGCGACGCTCGCCGAGCTGAAAGCGAAGCACGACTACGCCGCCTCGCTTGCGGCCTTCTTCGCGATCTCTGGTGCTATCTCGATCACGCGCATGAGCGTCGCCGCCGCGCGCTCTGGCGTGCGACGATGTTGCTCCCAGTCGCGCACCGCGCCGAGCGTAAAACCGAATGTCCTAGCGAATTCATTCTGCGACATGTCGACCTTCGCACGGACTGCTTTGACGTCGACCGGCTTGCGGGCTACCAGACCCGGAACGTGCTCGCCGCGCGCGTGCGCGCCAGCCTGCTTGATGGCGACGGCCGTGCGCTCCGCAATAGAAGGGCGGGCCGCAACCTTGGCGGTTGCCTTCCTAATCTTTTTCATTTCCAAGCTCCTTCTTCATCAGGTCTTTCAGGAACTGCAATTCCTGTTTCGTCAGGTTCTCTTTGTCGCCTTTGGCGAAGACGGTCAGCAGATAAACTGTGTCAGCGCCCCTGCGGTAGCCAACCAGCATCCGCCAACCCTTGCTATTGCCGCGACCGGGACGAGCGACGCGGACCTTGAACAAACCGCCGCCGAGTTCGTCGCCATCTTCCGGGTTGCGCGAGACGTGATCTACAGCCGCTGAACGATCTTCTTAGGTCATCCCCGCATAATCGGCGTCGGAAAGGAAAGCTGGAGTTTCGATGACGGTCAGCAACTTATCCATGACGCATATATACGGCAACGCCGTACCTCGTCAAGAGCGAGTTCCTATCGTTCTGTGGGAATGATCCCATGAATGCTGGCTACCGCACCGGTTCCACGAACGGCAGTTCACGAGCGGCTCGGTCATCCGTAGGATCGTGGCGGGCCGGCAAGGGTGGGCCCTTATGCGACATACAGCCGGGTGAGCCAGCGCGCGCACTAATTATAAAGCCGTAACGAAATCAGCACCGCGCCATCCGCCTTGCCAGCGGGCAACACCGCCCGATAACCTTAGCCGGGAAACCGTGCCATGGCCGATCGCGAAAACGAGCTATTGGACAAGGAACGCGCGGCGATCGATGCCGCGCATGCCCAGCGCATCCATGACATCGAAGTGGATTATCACCAGAAATGCGCCCCGCTGTTCCGGGAATATCAAAAAGCCCGCGACGATTCCATCATGGGCCTGGAGGGCGCGGCCGACCGGACCGACGCCGCCAGGGCGGCGGTCGAGGCCGTAGACAAAAACTATCTCAACGCCTTGATTGCCGAAAATTTGCGCTATGGCGCCGAAAAGGAAAAATGGGAAACGGCCAAGGAAGACATCGACAAGAAAGTCGATCGGATCGAGACCGAGTTGGGCGTCGGCGAGCTGGTAAAACAGGCGGTGGAGCTTGCGGGCGAGGCCCTGCACGCGGTGAGCAAAGGCGCCGAGCATCTGGGGCACCTCGCCGAGTCAGTTCCGGGGCTTCCTCTCGGCGCCGATATTAAAATTGTCGTGGAATCCCTGGTGCATTTCGCGCAGGCGCCCATGGAAGTGACCAACGCCGCTTTCGCCATGGCCCAAAAGCAATTCAACGAAACCAGGGAAAGTCTGCAGGACTTTGCCAGGGCCGGTGACATGGACGGCGGCGGCAGGCCGGTGGGACGCGCTGATCCGCCGGTCCAAGACAAGGACGATCCCTCCGCTCCGGCGCGCACCGATCCACCCTTGACCCGGGACGAATGGCTGGACCGCAACGTGGCGGCGCTGGAAAAAACCTGGGAGGAAAACAACGCCCACAAAACCATGCTGCAGCGGGAACATGCCAGGAATGAAATCGACGTCCTGATCGCCGACGCCTACAAGACCCGCGACATCGAGAAGCTCCAGGACCAACACGACAAGCAGTGCGACAAACTGGAAGCCCAACTGGCGACGCTGGAGAAAATCCAAAAAGACAAAATCCAGGACGCGCCGGAAGACGCCCAGAAGACGCTCACCACGCGCCTTGAAAAAGCGGCGGCCGAGGCCAGGGAGGCGCTGGAGAAAAAGCAGGAAAGGGAAATGGAGCGCCTGCGCAATTCGGACGAGCCCCACAAATTCCGTTAGCCGTGCCTCTTCTACCTCACTCCGCCACCACCGGCGGCTCATAAGCGCCCATGCGCGCTTTCAACGCCGCGTCGGTCCAGGCGAAATCCTTCTTCACCTTGGCGGGCGGGGCCCCGGTGCCCAGCACGATCTGCTGATCCTTGTAACCGGGCCCGGCCAGTTCCGCCGCCTCCACCAGCCGCTTGCGGCTGCTGTCATTGACGGAATCGACATAGCCCAGCTCTTCGGAGAGTTTTTCCGCCAGCCCGTCGGCGCCGCTGGGATTCATGAAGATGCGCACCATGCAGCTGCCCATCATGCCATCCGCATTTTCATAGGCATTCTGCAACTGGCCCAGGCTCTGGGCGAACAGCCAGAGTCTCAGGCCATATTTGCGGCCGATATTCAGGGCCTCGTCCACCGGCGGCATGTAGCGCAGGCGCGGCAGCTCATCGAGCATGAACAGGACCGGCGGCGTGCCGCGCGGCGGCACCGCCCCGCCCGTCAGCATGCGGATATGCTGGCCGATGAAAACCCGCAGCAGCGACAAATAGGCGTCCACTTCGTTGGGCCGCATGTAGATATAGATGGTGGGGTTGCTTGCGCCGCGCAGGTCCAGCGGGCTCCAGTCGGACTTCTTGGTGACCCGCGCAATGCGCTCCCCGGTCCAGGCGCTGAGGCTGGAGCGGGCGGTCTGCAGCACGCTGCTCAAGGTCTTCTCGTTCATCGAGGAAAGAGAATTGGCGTGCTGGGTCATGACCCGCACATCCACCGCCATGCGCAGGCCCAGGATCATATTGGCCCAGGCCTCGCCGCCGAACATGATGTCCAGCACGTCATGCATCGGCCGGTTTTCCGGCGGATTGGAATAACAGACATGGGCGATGGCGGCGGTCAGCACCGTGCGGGCTTCATTCTCCCAGAAGGGATCGGATGACGCCGCCGGAACGATCATCAATTCGGCCAGGAGGCGCGAATCTTCCCAGATGAAATCCGGGTGATGGCGCACAAAGCTCAGCGGATTGTAGCAATGGCTGCTTTCCGGTTCGAGCGGACTGAATTTGAACACCGGCCCCACATTCGCCGCCCGCCACTTGCTGGTGTTTTCATAGATGTCGCCGGAAATATCGAGAACGACGCAGGGCCCCTTCCAGGTCAGGAGATTGGGGTAGACATTGCACTGGGTCTTGCCCGAACCGGGCGGCGCGA
>JANMWT010000395.1:0-14818 GCA_031394145.1 Alphaproteobacteria bacterium
ATGAGGGACGGCGCGCGTTTGTGAATGTGCCAGGCGCAGGAAAGATCGCAGTCGTCGACCTCAATGAAATGAAGCTCGTTGCAACGCGCGCCGCCAACCATGCCGCCAACTATCCAATGCTGTTCGACGCGTCCTCGAACAGCGTCGTCATCGTTTATCGACTGCCGGCTCGTCTGGTCGTCACGGACGCGAACGACGGCAAGGTTCGTCAGGACATGGGTGTATGCGGCGACAGCGATGACCTTTTTCTCGATACCAGGCGCCATCGCCTGTATGTGAGCTGCGGCAGCGGGGACATCGATGTGCTCGATGCATCATCTGGCGCCTATCAGCGCGTCGGACGGATCAGGACACGCTCAGGCGCACGGACGTCTCTGTTCGCGCCAGAGCTTGATCGCCTCTATGTCGCGGCGCGCGCCGAGGGCGGAAAGCCGGCGGCAATCCTTGTGTTTAGGCCAGCCGACGCCGGTTGAGTCTCGCCCTCGACGTCGCTCTCAACGTCGTCCTGGACAATTCGAACGGGTTTGACTGCGCGGCGTCCCCGCTCCAACCGCCCATCGCTGCAAGTAACTGGGGCCTAGCCGGTCTTCAGATGCTTGTGGCGGTGGTGCGCGTCTGGATAGTGGGCGTGTGTGTGGCGCAGGTAGGCATGGACGTGTGCGTGGACGTGCGGCTCGCCAGGCGGGTCATCTGGGTCATGCGAATGCCGATGATGCGCGTCGTGAACATGCGCATGAGCATGCTCCATCGCCTGATGGATGTGATCGTGCGTGTGGCTTTCGGTGAGGTGCAACCACACGCCTATCGCCATCAGCGCTCCCGCCACGCCAAGGCCCAGGGTGATCGGTGCGCCGAAAACGACAATGGCGATCATAGCGCCGATGAAGGGCGCGGCGGAAAAATAGGCGCTCGTGCGACCTGAACCGAGGTCACGCAGCGCCAGAACAAACAGAACCAGACTGATCCCGTAACCAGCGAAGCCGACCGCCATCGCCCCGAGCATCGGCGATAGCGCCGGCCAATGCGAGTGAGCAGCTGCTGCGAGCGCGAGGTTGGCTCCGCCAGCGAACAGACCCTTCAGCATCGCGATGACCGTCGCATCGTTCAACGCGACCTTGCGCGTAAGATTGTTGTCGATGCCCCACGCGAGACATGCGCCCGCGACCAGCGCCGGGCCGACCGCTCCGTGCATCGTCGGTGTCCCCGACCAGGCGAGCGCCACAGCGCCGATCGCGATTGCCAACATGCCCCACACGAGGCGAGGATGCACATGCTCGCGAAAGACGGTCCAGGCGATGCCGGCGGTGAAAACCCCCTCGAGCGTCAGAAGCAGAGAGGATGCGGCGGCGTCCGTCCTGGCGAGACCGAGCATCAACAGGACCGGCCCTACGCCGCCGCCGAAGAAGATCGCCCCGGCCAGCCACGGCCAATCCGAACGTGAAACGACCACGCCAAGGCGCCCTCGATTAGCCGTCAGGCGCCAGACGAGCAGCCCCAGGCCAGCGCCGGCATAGAGCAATCCAGCCATGACCCAGGGATCGACGACTCCCAGAAGCGCCTTCGCGAACGGCGTCGATACGCCAAACAGCAAAGCTGCGCCGATGGCGTAGGCTGGACCCTTCAGACTGGCTCGCTGACCCATGGTGCTCACTCGCCGAGATTCTTCCGGGATGGCGCCCCGGTGCTTCACCTTAGCTTGCACCGGGGTTCTTATGACCGGCGGCGATCCTGGGAAAGGCCGAACCAAGGCTCAATAGTCTAGCTAAAGCGGGACGGAATGTAGAGCGAACCCGCGCTTCGAGGAAAATCTCCGTCTCAGCGGCAAGCTTTCATCTGTCGTCGTCTCGCGGTCTGGTCGATCTGGCCACTCAGCCGATACTCCCGCCGCGGTGATCCGCGCGCACATGTTTGTCGTATCAGCGCTAGCAGGAGAGCCTAGACATGAGAATGGTTGTTTTGGCGCTGGCGCTGTTGTCGATGGGGGCTTGTACGACGGTGGGTGTCGAGGAACCGAGCTTCAAAGCGGTCCAGACGGATGGCGCTTTTGCCGTGCGCGACTATGGGCCACTGATCGTAGCGGAAACCACAATGGCAGGCGAAGCCGTGAAGGCGCGCAGCGCTGGCTTCACGCCGCTGGCAGACTACATTTTCGCCAAGGACCGCAAGGGCTCTCAGATTGCCATGACGGCTCCGGTGACCCAAGCGGAGCGCCAGAAGATCGCCATGACCGCACCGGTGAGCCAGCAGGCCAACGCTGCTGGCTGGACGATCGCCTTCACCATGCCGGCGGGCTCGACGTTGGCTACCCTGCCGGCGCCCGCCAATCCAACCGTCAAATTGACGGAGCACACGGCGCGTCGCATGGCCATCGTGCGATTTTCCGGCCTTGCCAGTGAAGCGCGAATGGCGGCCAAACGGATCGAATTGCTGGATCGGGTCGCTAAAGCCGGCCTCAAACCAATCGGCGATCCGGTTTTCGCGTTTTATGATCCACCATGGACCCTGCCCTTCTTTAGGCGCAACGAGGTCATGGTCGAAGTCCCAGCCCACAGCTAGTTGGTTTGCCGGTTCTGTTCAGCGTGTTCTCCCTTGGCGCGCTCTAGCGCCGGACCGGGAAGCGGGTTCTTGGGCAGATGGCCGTAAATCAGCTCTTCGACGAACTCGACGCACTTGAACTGCTTCAGCTGGGCGTCCTCGCCCACGGCTTTTTAGAGATTGAACGCGATCTTCCCTGGCCGCGTGTAGACCTAATCGTCGGTGATCGTTGCCTCATATCGCATCGCACTTCCCCGAAGCGCCTGGCGGTTCCTGATGATTTTGCTGACAGTGCTTGCGGTGCTTGCAACCTTTCTTGGGGAAGGGCTCGCCGAACGCGGCAGGTTCGATGCGCTTAGCGAGTCTCTGGTGCGGGAGGTTGAGACCGTGGCGCGAGGCGCGGACTCCGTAACCCTATGCCGGATCGAGTCCCGCGATCCTCTGCGTGTGGCATTCCAGTTCAACGGGGAGGGGTCGCATTGGAGCGGCGTCTGCTACGACGCCACCGACCGGATCGGTGGCGTGGAACTCGCAAACTCTGTTCGCCCGCCGAACGCCGCGCAAGCGACTATGCAAAAGGAAGCAAGCGCCATGTTCAGTGGCCAGGTGCGTCATGCACCGTCGTGGGGCGAACACTGGTACGGCTGCTCAACCCATCCCTGACTTAGGGAAATGGCCGCGGCGCTCGACACGAGTGCATGAGCGCCAGCATGAAAATTGGCATGCGTGAATGTGGCAGCCAATGGTGGCCTAGGGGATTCGGTGACGGGGGCGGTCATGAATTTCAGCAATTTCGTTCGGGAACTGGTGGCCGTATCGGTGATGGGCCTCACCCTCGCTGGCTGCACCAAGCCGGAGGCGTCGGTTGAGGCGCCAACGGCGCCGGTCGCGCACTCTCAACCGATCGTTGACGGCTGGACAGTTTCGACCACGGCGGCAAGCGCGACGCGTACGATCGCGCTGCAGGACGGCGGCGAACTTCGAATGACCCTGAGCTGCGATTTCCGCCCCAGCAAGGACGCCATTGCGAATGGCTTCTGGCTCAAACTGGCATTGGAGCTGAAGGGCGTCGGGGGCGCATCGCTCGGCCTGGATCCCGCTGCGACCCACGAGCAGACAGTGCGGTTTGCGGTTATCAGGTCAACCGGTGAGGCGGGCTCGATGTCGCTGGCCATAAGCGACCCGACCCATTTTGTGTACGAGAACAACCAGACCAACGAACTCAACCAGGACAACAATGATCCGGCAAAAGTGGAGCTGGCCCAGAAGTTCGACCTGCCGCTGAGCGACGGGCGGACCGTGGCGATCGACATGCTCAAGGATAACGTCGGATACAAGACTGTGATCACGCAGTGCGCCACCCTGGCGCCGAAATAGCCCGCCGCTTGTTTTCCGAAACTGATCTTTCGAACATGAGGTTCAATACAATCATGCCTGAGCAAGGGGTCGTACGCGGCGCCCCGTCCTTCATTGGGCGGTTCAGCATTGGCTTGCTCTTGCTCTTTGCGGGCGTGGTCGCGAGCCCCTCCTGGGCCGTGAACGAACACTCCGAGAAGGCAGTCTCAGGCTATCTGAACACCACGCTTTCGACGATCGCAACATTGAAGCCCTACATCGACAAGTCGGTATCCGAACGCGCAACGGCGCTCGCTGCAATGGGCATCAAGGATGATGTGTGTGGTGCAGCGAAGATCGAGTCCATCTACGCTCACGAGCATCTGGCGGAAGGTGCCGGCTATCTTTGCGAGGCGTTGATCGCCTGGATGCAGGACGAGGATATTTTTACGTGCAGCCGTGTCGATTTCTCGGGGAAAGAATTCGCGCGAGACGACCCAGCTGACGCAGTAATCGCAAAGCGGCACAAGGCAGACAATATTCTCTCGACACGGCTGCGACTGCAGAAGGCTGCTAACTGCACCGGCAAGACTGTCACATACTGGGGTATCAAGACCCTCAGCCTTTACGATCAGCTGTCGAGGAGCGTCGCGAAGTCCGGTGATCTGGTGGCGCCGTCCACGGCCAGCGCCGCGCCAACCATAAAGGAAATCGAAAACTCTATATTCCTGTGTCACCTGTCGACTGGCAGGGATGAAACCAACAAGTCGGGTGTAGTCGATGCGGCGGACTGCGGTTGCTACGCGATCTACTACCTATCCACCAAAAAGGTATCGGAGGCCTGCGGGTCTCTCGATACCGGTTTGAAGAAAATTGGTTCAATGGGATCCAAGGACCCACTGGCCCGCGACGCGTCCGCGCTCAAGACCAAGCTGGACGACAAATTCCGCGACCTCAACTGCGGGCCAGTGATCGCGGCGGCTCAACTCGCAGAAGCAGAAGCCGCCAAGGCTCGGCAATTGGCCGCGGCCAAAGCGCCGGCACCTGCACGAAGTGAACCCGTGGTTGATCCAAATGAAAAAGCCAACGAGATCATCCGAAACATAAACACCCTGACCGGTTCATACGTCTCGAGCAGTGATTCAGCCCAAAGGCTGATTGAGCGCGGCGAAGATCTCCAAGCCTGCGGCTATTATCAGGAAGCAATGACTACCCTGCGGTATCTCGAAAATGCGTATTCCAAGCTTGGCCGAGAAACAGGCGATGATCAGTATGATGCCGAGGCTCGCCGTCTGGTTACGGTCCGAACCACCATTTTGGAAAACGAAAGGGATATGTGTGGGGAGGCCGGAAAGCGCAACTTTAATTGACGTTTTCTGGGGTTCTACGCCGCTGTGGTCAGAAAGGTGCTGCACGTCTAAGGCGACCTAGTTTTTGCATCAGCCGGTTTTGGCGGATGTCCCCAACGACGCAGACCTCCTTCAAGGGTCACAGGTTTCCTGGGGAGCAGATCCGCCATGCGGTCTGGCTCTCGGTGGAGTTCGCCCTGCGCTTTCGGGACGTCAAAGAACTTATCGCTCAATGCGGGATCCGCATCCGCTACGAAACGGTTCGTTGCGGGGCGATCAAGTTCGGTCCGCAGATCGCAACGAACCTTCGACGTCGCAAAGCTGCACTCCCGCTGCGCTGGCGCCTCCACGAGATGGTCTGCAACACCAACGGCGAGTGCGTCATTCTCTGGCGAGCAGTCGGCGACGAAGGCAAGGTTTGGGATCTCGTCGTTCCGAAGTGTCGAACACGGGCGCTGCGCTCAAAACTGTTGAAGCGATTTTTCCGGAACCAAAATGTGGCGCTCAAGCAATCGTCACCGATGGTCTGGCCCCGTACCGCTCAGCGCTGAGAGCGACCGGCCTGGACGATCGTCAAAGACCGCCCCGGCTTCAGGAAAACTATCGCGCCAAAAAGCGCAACGGCCGATCCGGCGACGCGAGCGCAAGATGCTGGGCTTCAACTCCCTGCCTTCGGCCCAGCGCTTCCTCGCTACCGGCGCTGCGATTTACATCGCGTTTGCTTTTCTGCGAAATCTGATCAGCCGGCCGACGCTTAGCCAATGTCGGCAAAGGCAACCTGCGTCTGGCCTCTGGGCGCTGCTTGAGTGCGGACATGCGCGAGGCGCTCAAATCTGCGTCGGAGAGTTTACTGGTCGGCCCCAGCGGCCATCACCGCCGCGCCAACAAGCCGGACAGACGACCGCACCCGACAGATCCGAATCTAACCAATCCTCCGCCTTGCATCGCCGGGGCCAGCCACAGATGACTATGCCGTTGTGAGTGAATAACCGTGTGTGCTAGAAGTTAGCTTGTTGGGAAGTTTGCCGAACTGGGTTGACCCATGCGCTTTCGCCTCGCGGTTTTCGCTCTTGCGGCGGCTTTTGCCTGCTCGCCGGCTTGCGGTCAGGCGCTGATACAGAATTTTTCCTGGCCTGAAATGCGCCAAGCGCTAGACAACGCGGGCTCGACCATCACTGCAGAGGGCGCCGATGGTGACGTTCGGTATTTCGATGCGAAGAGCAAAGACAACGTCATGTTCACGGTGTTTGGCTTCGAGTGCGACACAAAGGAGCCCACGCAGCGATGCGGCGCAGCGCTGCTTGCCGCCTCGTTCACGCCGAAGGACGACGAGGCTCTGGCCAAGGCTCTGGATGCGATCGACTACATGTTCGTCGACGACCGGCCGAGCCCGCGCAAAAATGTCAGGCTCACGCGCTACGTCATCTTCGGCGGCGGCATTGCGGCGGCGAACCTCCGGGAAAACATCTCGCTCTTCCTGAGTATCTCGCAGAACGCCGGGAAGATGCTCGCCGAGAAAGGCCTTCTCAAATAGGCCCGCGACTTCGCTCGGTGAAACTCACGGGCGTTGGGTTTGTTGATCTTGACCGACAGTCTTCGTACTCCCCACGCTGAGCAGGAGAAGCTGCGTCAGCGCTGACGGGTGAATGCAGACTGGTCGGTGCTGTCAGTTAATGTGACATGGTCTCTGGATCCACCGGCTTTCGGCGGCAGGAGGGTGCTGCCAGGCTAATGCAAACTGTCTCTGTTATTCCCGTCTCAGGCGGTGATGGAGACGGTACTGACAAGTTTAGCTGAAATCTGGTCGATCAGGCCGTTGTTCCGGCAGCACGGCCAGTGGATTCGTGCCTGATTTTCAAAGCATCAAAGGCGAGTCTGGGCCGAAAACGACTTAGCTTGTCAGCACCCGCAAACTCTTCAACGGCGACCAGGGTGTCGAATTGGACCTGCTCACGCGCGAGAACGATCGGGAGGCGCCCAGTTTTGACAAGGCCGAACCGCGCCGATGATCCTTCTCGACACCAATGTCATTTCTGAATTGATGAAGCCTGAGCCTGATCCTGCTGTCGCGCAGCAGGCTTTCGCATCTGGGCGAAACGCCCCTTGCGACGACGGCGATCACCATCGCCGAAATCTCCTATGGGCTGCACCGGCTCGCCGATAGACGCCGAACAGCAGCGCTTGAAACACGGTTTGAAGATTGGGTCGGCGTCAACTCCGCCCTCGCGGTCTTGCCGCTCGACGACATCGCCGCCCGCGAGGCGGGGCGGTTCCGCGCCCTGCGCGGAGCGATGGGCTTGGGCGCACAGCCCTCCGACATGATGATCGCGGGCATCGTCGCCGCGATGGTCGCAAGTCTGGCGACGCGCAACGTGAAGGAGTTCGAGGGATTACCCATCCAGATCATTGATCCGTGGAGCGAGAGGAGCGCTTAACCGCAGCACCGCGAGCATCCCCGTCTGCCTCTGGTGCTGACAGGTAAGTGCAAACTGGTCGTGGCGTCAGACGAAAGCGATCCGGTCTCTGAAAGGCGCGGCTCGCCGGATTCAGGCCGCGCAGAGTTGACGCCACGCGGCGAGAGCGATGGCGCGGTTCGCCTCGAACCCATTCCGGCGGCTGAGCTGGCGATCCTTGTTGAAGTGGTTGAAGACCGAAGAATGAACCGAGACGAACCGCTCCAGGGTTTGGCGGCGGCGGAAGCCGTTGCATTGCGCGTTCGCGTCGTCGCAACGGCTGGTGTGAGTTCTCGACTCGATTTCTGCGGCGAGTATTTAACCCGTCAGCTCCTTGAGAACATAAGCGGGCGCGGACGCCAATTCTGGTCGGCCGCCCCCTAACTGGAAAGAGCCTCGATCACCGCATCCAGCACCAAACGCGCCTTGGCCCGCATCTCATCGTCAGTCGCATCCTGAATTGGGTGTTCAACCAACAAGAAGCGCGCGTCTTTCATGCCCAGCGCATCGCGTTGGGCCTCAGCGGCTTCGCGAAATTCGCTCGAGGCGATGGAGACTGCGGGAAGGCCCTGGATCTCGAACCATACAGTGTCGTGCATACTGCACGTTGTGCATGATCCTCAGTCGGCCAGCGCTTCGACCAGGAAGGAACACTCGGACCTGATCGTTCGTCGAAGATCATCCGGACATGGCTTGGCGAATGTCGGCTTCCGGTAGCGGTTCACCTTGACCTCAGGCAGCCGGTCCAGAAGCAGGCGCTCAAGCTCATCGAGCAGGACATTGCCCCGCGGCTTGCTGATATCAAGAAGGCCGATCGAGCCCTGTATCGAGCCGGTCCGCGCCGTAATCTGGCGCTCGATCGGCACGCGTTCGTCGGTTGGATCGAGGATGATGAGTGTCATGCGTCTCCTCCTGCTTACCCTGCTCTAGCGTAATTCGATCTTCCGTGAAACCGGCATGGAGCCGGCGGGGCCCGTGACCCAGCCATGGAAGGCGGCGGAAAACTTGCCCGCTTCCGATCCTGCCACCACGATGTGGATGTTTCGTTCGCTGGCGAATTTTGGCGCGGGCGCCTCCAGCTGCTCGCGGGTCATAGTGTCTGCGCTGGTTCGCGGGATGCCCGCACCTGACGTTTCGTCTGCGACCATTTCCTTCAACGGACGCGAGGTCACGTCCTGGATACGCGACCGGAGACGATCCTTGGAATACAGCCCCTCGCTGGTGAGCGTGCGGACGTGTTCGGGACACACCACGAGCAGAGCATCCATCGGCATGCGATGTATCTTCGACAGGATCGCGCCTTCAAGTCCCAGCCCGAGCGATCCCGCGATCTGGTCAGCCCCTCGCGATTCCTGATCGACAATCAGGACGGGACCGCTGGTCATCGCAAACACGGTGACAACGGAGTCCTCGAGCTGGAATCCTCTCTCCACATGGAGCGGCGCCCAGGGCGAACCCTCCTCCCATTCCGCAAAGCACATCGTGAACTTGAGGGGACTGCTCAAGGTCGAACGATCAACGCCTCCAGGTTTCGCACCGCCAACATTGCGGACCACCAGCCTCACCGCCCTGCCGATTGTGGCATTGGCACGGCTGCCCGCGCCAAGCGCGCTAAGCTTCATGTTCATGCCGATGCGATGCCGGATCGGGCCGTTGACGACCATCACGGGTGCGGCCCCCATGGTGGTCGCCGTCACGCCATGGATGTTGAACTCATCCGTGCAGACTGCCTCGACGGCGGCGATAACCACCGGAAGATACTCAGGCCTGCACCCCGCCATAACCGCGTTGATTGCAATCTTTTCAACCGTCGCCGGCGCCATGTTCGGGGGGACAACCGCCACGACATCCTGCGCGCCGCGACTTGTCCCCGCGAGCATCCGCACCACCCGTTCCGGGGTCGGCGGCACGAGCGGCAAGCCGTCACTGAACCCCTGATCGAACATGAACTCGGCAACGTCGTCCGCGCTCGCAATCACGATGCGCCGCGCCCGTATGGGACTGTCAGCTGCAGCCGCGCGAAGGCGCTCATTGACTTCAGGGTCAAGATGTTTGGAGCCGCACCCGGGGCGCCATTCCGGGTAGTCCGGCCAATTGACCTCACTCAGCCCAAGATCCAGCTCGGTGCTGATCTGCTGCTCGAGCGCCTGCCATTCGCTCCGAACAAACCCCTCAAACCGGGTCCCGACCCTTCCCTCGCCGTCTGTCCAGAACACAGCCGGCACGATCTCGAAGTCCCAGGCGAAGGACACGCTGCAGTCGCTGTCGTCTAGAACCGGCGCCGTGAGGGTGTGACGCTCCTTCAGGATCGCGTTGCCGGCCGCCGACTGCCCGACCAACAGAATGTCGGCGCGCGCGCCAAAGGCGCGATGGAAGGCTTCAAGGACCGGCATGGCCAGATTGCAGGTCTTGCAGTCTTCCTTGACGAAGCAGACGAGGCTTGGACGGCCGCTCGGAAACCGGCGCAGCAATCCGTCAAGATCGGGCAATTCGAAGCTGGGATTGGTCTCGGTCATTTACACTGTCTCGCCCGGCTATCGGCCCCGCCCGGTCTGGTCTGGTCTGGTCTGGTCGCAAAACGGGCCGTCGGCTCCGACCGCCGTACTGGCGAAGCTGCGGTGAAGGATGCCTTATCTGCGGGTGGATCGGAAGCTCTGCGCGGATCCGGGCTGGGGGGACCTTCCACTGGTGGCGGAGGTGGATGGGAATCGAACCCACCACACGCCTTCTCGACGCGTCACTGGTTTTGAAGACCAGGGAAGCCACCAGACTCCAGTCACCTCCATGTCCGCGCCAACCCTACCGTCGGAGGTCGTTGAGTCAAACGTCGTCATCCCTGTCGGACCCCGGGCATGCATGATCGGCCAGGCGACGCAGATCGCCATCGCGCACAGTTACGCCGCGGGCATCGAGGTGTTCGAGGACCGGGACGATGAACTTGCGAGACGTCCTGAGGGCTTCTCGCGCCTCTCCGGTCCGAAACCGAGCCGGAGACGGAAAAGCTGCCCGTAGGGCCCGCCCAGCCTCGCCGAGCGCCTCGACGTGGAAAATGAGGACCTGCCTGAGCGCATAATTCGTGAGCGCCACCGCGCGCCCCGACGCCTCCAGCAGAGCGACGAGGTCGCGACGCGTATCGGCGTCTGCACAAACATCCTCCAGGTCGGGTGGTGTGAGACCGCCTTCGCGCAGCGCGTGTTCGAGCCTGTCCAGAATGACGCGCTGCGACGTCGACAGCTCGGCAAAAGGAACATGCCCCGCGAGCGCAATGCCAGCAGCCCCGCGTACAATGCGGCCCTCGTCCAACAGCAGCCGCTCGGCATGGTTGACCAGGACCGCCGGGACTGAACCCGCCAGCGCCTGGCGGATGCGCGCTTCAAAAAATCCCGCCCGCAGCGGGGAGCCATGGTGGAGAGATGTCAGCTGCTCGATATAGGCGTGCGTGGCGGCCGCGATTGCAGGCCGGCGCGCCATCTGCCCGGCCCCCAGATCAACATGCTCCGGACCGATGGCCTCGCACACGTGTTCGGCGGTTTGTGAGCAGAGCCGGGCGACTTCGGCGAGCCCGACAACCCCTCCACTCCGGCGTCCCAGGGCGTCGATGATCTCATGGAGGTCGCCGCTACCTGCTGCGGCCAGGACCGCCATCCGATCAGGATCGTTCCTGCGCGAGAGCGAGGGCGCAGGATCAAGAATGATGGCGCCGCCAATCGTCTCGGCAGGAGAGAGGCGACGGAGCACCGCTCGCTGACCGGCAAACGCGATCACGGGCGCCGCAAAACGGAGCTGGGCATAGCCGCTGTCGCCCGGTTCAATGCGATTGCCCTGAATGATCCGAACCGTGGCGGTCGCGCTGCGCGTCCCGTGCATCACGCGCACTTCATCCATATGCTTCAAGCCTCGGTTGGCGGCGGACGATACCGTCAGGAGAGCATCGATCCGGGTCGAGGATGAAAAAATGCCCGGCGAACACAGCACGTCACCGGGTTTGACGTCGTCACGAGAAACGCTCCGGAGGTTGACGGCTGTACGGCTGCCAGCCTCGACGATGTCGCGGTCGAGGCTGTGGGTCTGAAGACCTCGAACAACCACGGGTCTGCCCGCAGGCGCCACGACCGCTGCGGAACCCACTTCAAGCTCAGCCCCCAATAGCGTACCCGTAACAACCGTCCCCATTCCAGCTGAACTGAAGACCCGGTCCACGGGCAGGTAGAAGCCCGGTAGCCGCCGCTGCGCGGTCGAGGAACGCAGCAGCTCATCGAGTTGCCGGTGCAGCAGGTCGAGCCCCTCCCCCGAGGTGGCGGAACAGAAGACGACTGGCGGGCCCCCAAGGCAGTTTGCGGAGATGGCCGCCCTGATCGCCAGCTCCTGCTTTGACCATTCGGACCGCGGCAACAGGTCAGCCTTGGTGACGGCCACGACGCCTAACGTGATCCCCAGGAGCGCTGCAATTTCCAGGTGCTCGACGGTCTGGCGCGCGACACCCTCAACTGCGGAAACGACCAAAAGTGCGGCGCAGGCGCCCGTCGCACCCGAGACCATGGTGCGAACAAAATCTTCGTGCCCCGGGACATCGATGAAATCGATGGTTCCAGAAGCATAGTCGCGATGTGCGAAGCCGAGTGCGATCGACAGACCGCGCTCCTTCTCCACCTTCAGCCGGTCTGTTTCGATCCCCGTGAGAGCGCGAACAAGGGACGTTTTGCCATGATCGACGTGACCAATTACGGCAACGGCGCAGGACCTCATGGAGCCAGGGCCCTCTCGATTGCCCCCCCGATTTCCGCGATCTCGCTCTCCTGAATGGCCCTCACATCGAGATAAAAGCAGCCATCGCGGATGCGTCCAAGTATGGCCGGCTCCCCCGTTCGGACACGGCTCGCCAGCGCCTCAGCTGAAAGCGACGTGGCTCTCAGAGCGACCGCATAACTCTGCAGATCCTGCTGCGGCAGAGATCCGCCGCCAGCTTGGGCGGTGCTTTCCACGAGCTCGGCCCCGAGCCCGGGCACGGCCGCAAGCGTCCCGGCCAACCTCTCTGCCCGCGCCCTCACCGAGACCAGCGCTTCCGACAGGGCGCGAAGAACCGGTATTTTTTCCAGCGGGTCATTGGGCGCCTTGTAGAGACGCAAGGTCGCCTCGAGCGCGGCAAGCGAGAGCTTGTCTATCCGTATTGCCCGTACAATTGGATGCAACTTCAGCTTGCTCACAAGCGCGGCGCGCCCGGCGATCACGCCGCACTGGGGTCCCCCAAGCAGCTTGTCCCCGGAGAAGGTGACAATATCGACGCCCTCTTGAAGGATGTCGCGGACGACTGGCTCATCGACAAGTCCGTACCGGGAAAGATCGATGAGGACCCCGCTGCCAAGATCTTCCATCATCACCACACCACTGCGATGGGCAAGCTCGACAAGCTCGCGTCGTGACGTCTTGGCGGTGAAGCCAACGATGCGGAAGTTGCTGGTGTGGCTCTTGAGAAGAACAGCGGTCTCCGGCCCGATCGCTGCCTCATAGTCGGCAAGTCTTGTCTTGTTGGTGGCGCCGACCTCCCTGAGCCGGGCCCCGCTCTGCGCAATCACATCCGGCATTCTGAAGGAGCCGCCGATCTCGATAAGCTCTCCGCGCGAGGCGACGACCGCCCGCCCCGCAGCGAGGCACGTAAGACAGGCAAGCACAGCAGCTGCGCAGTTGTTCACGACAACAGCCGCCTCGGCTCCGGTTAGCTCACACACCAGCGCTTCAACATGCACATGCCGCGAACTCCGCCTGCCGGTCTCAAGGTCCAGTTCAAGATTGGAATAGGACTGCCCCGCGTTCTGGATCGCCTCTAGCGCCTCGGGCGCAAGCAGCGCCCGACCAATGTTGGTGTGAATGATGATGCCGGTGGCGTTGATGACGCGCCTGAGGCTGCCGGTGCGACCCGACGTGATGGCCGCCTCCACGGTGGCAAAGAAGTCAAGTGTCAGGAACTCGGGCGGCGTCGCCTCGCGACCGGATCGAAGCGCCTCCCGGATTTCATCCAGTCGGGTGCGCAGGGCGTGCGCGACGACGCCTCGACCATGTCGAACAACAAGCGGCGAGGCCTGCACGGATTCAAGCAGGGCATGGATCTGGGGCAATTGTCGAAATGTGTCGTTCAAGGAGACCCGGCCTGTGTCTGGGGGATGATCGGCGCTGCGCCGTCAGCCCAATGCGAAGTGACCACCAGAATAGCGGGATTTTGGCCGCCGGGGTGTAAATCGGCGCCAGCGCAAAACTTTTTCGAGTGAAACAGGATCAGCGCTGAAGCGCATAGATCGGCCTCGCCTCGATGGATCATTGCATCCGGTGGTGTCAGACGAAAGCGAACGGGTTTCTGAAAGGCGCGGCTCGCCGGATTCAGGCCGCGCAGAGTTGACGCCACTCGGCGAGAGCGGTGGCGCGGCTGGCCTTGAAGGTGTCTCGGTGGTTGAGATGGCGATCCTTGTTGAAGTGGTTGAAGACCGAAGAATGAACCGAGACAAATCGCTCCAGGGTTTTCCTTCGGCGGAAGCGTTGCATTGCGCGCTCGCGACGTCGCAATGGCTGGTGTGAGTTCTCGACCCGGTTGTTGCGCCACCTTCCGGTTTCCTGCCTGTCCCAACGGCCAAGCTCCCTGAGCGCAGCGCCGTAGGACTTCAGCCCGTCGGTCACGATCACCCTTGGTTCGCCGAAATGCTTCATTGCGTTGCGCAAAAATTTCAATGCGGCCCGGCGATCCCGTCGTTTGGAGACAAACGCCTCCAGCACTTCGCCCTCATGGTCAACCGCCCGCCAGAGGTAGTGGATCTCGCCGTTGATCTTTACGTACATCTCGTCGACGCGCCATCGCAGTTGCGTGTGTGGACGTAGCGCCCGCGCCCTGCCCCGCTTGATGTCGGCAGCGAAGATCGGGCCAAACCGGTTCCACCAGACGCGGACTGTTTCGCGGCTGATGTCGATGCCGCGCTCATGCAGCAGGTCTTCGACGTTGCGAAGCGGGAGCGGAAACCGGACATCCATCATGACCGCCAGGCGGATCACTTCAGGCGACGTCTTGAAGTACCGAAACGGGCTGGCTTTCATTCCAGGACGCCACTGGGCGAAATCTGACGCCAGCAAGCCGATTCCCATGACAACGCCCCTACAACCTGA
>JANMWT010000433.1:0-4740 GCA_031394145.1 Alphaproteobacteria bacterium
GCCTTCACCTCATCCGGCCACTTTCTTCGACCCGTCGGGCCCTCCAGGATCTCCAATCGGGAGACGCCGCCTTGATTTGGTTGCAGGAAAGTTTGCAAAGTTTTGTGCATCGCATCGCTCCAACGTTTGAGAACCGTTGGGCCTCAACTCGCGCGGGCGGAAGACGCCTTGAGGAGGGGGCGCTCGAAGCGCTTACGATGCACCCGCAAGTTGTCGTTACAAGCGCCGAGACGCAGCGCATCATTCTAACCGATTTAAAGTTTGTTTAGCATACGCTTGAACGTTTGCGTCTTTGCGGCGATCACTGCGGCTCGCTGACTCATCGCGTCCAAGAATGCTTCGCTCTCAGGCGACCTCACCCCGGTAAATCGATCGTCGAAGGCAAACCGGTCGGCGTGATGAGCCGCTACGAGCCGCACCAAATCTAGGAAACCGGGGCTCGCCAGCACAAGTTGGCGGCGCGCCAGTTTCGCTGACATCGCGTTGACAAGTTCCGGAGGCAGAGCCGCAACTTGTTCGATTGCCTCTTCATGGCCCCGCAAGGTTTCCTTGACCCACTTGAGATCGGCCTCGATAGAATCCCTCATCGGCGAAATTCACCGACAACCAGGGAATTGGCAGCTGGAGAATTGAGATTCTCAATTGCGCTGTTTTTCGGCTTCTCGGTCACTAGCGGATCGCCTGCTTGCCGCCAAAAGTTGCGCGCGTGATCGCTCCAAGGAGTTCCGTTGCATCAATTGGCTTGGTGATGCAGTCAGTCATGCCGCCGGCAAGGTAGCGCACCCTTTCGCGGGTCGCGGCATTGGCAGTGACCGCGATGATCGGCACGTCGCGATTGGGCCCATCGACGGCGCGAATTGTCTGTGTCGCCGTCAATCCATCCATGCCGGGCATCTGCACATCCATCAGCACGACGTCGAACGCTTCCTCGCGCGCGCAAGCGACGGCCGCCTCGCCGTCCCCGGCAACACGAACCTCATGCCCTGCAGCTTCCAGCAGCAGACGGAGCAGCTTCTGGTTGACGGCATGGTCCTCCGCGACCAGCACCCTCAAACCCTGTTGGCTTTGAGAGCCGGAAGACGGCAGCGTGGTATGCGCCGGCGCTGAAACCGTTCGAACAGGGATGGTGAACCAGAACCGGCTGCCAACGCCGGTTTGGCTGGTGACGCCAATCCGCCCGCCCATGCTTTCAACCAGCTGCCGGCAGATCGCGAGGCCTAATCCTGTGCCGCCATAAAGCCGCGTCGTGGAGACATCAGCCTGGCTGAAAGGTTCGAAGAGGCGCGCACGTTGACCCTCGCTCACTCCAATCCCGGTGTCAGCGACCATGATTGTAAGGTCGCCGTTGCTCGGCCCGCCCTGGTGCCCCAAAATAATCTCGACGCTCCCGCTCTTGGTGAACTTGATGGCGTTGCTGATCAGATTGGACAGTATCTGACGCAGTCGTGTCGGATCCGCGGCGATCCATTCAGGCACGCCCGGCTCAATCGTGGTCGCCAGATGTAGGTTTTTTTCGTTCGCTTTCGCGGCGTAGAGTTGCGTTGCGCCGGCGACAATCTCTCGCGGAGAGACTGGCAGCTCTTCAAGCTCTAGCCGGCCGGCTTCAATTTTGGAGAGGTTGAGCAGATCGTCGAGGATCATTATGAGGTCGTTAGCAGACGACCGCGCCGCCTCAGCGCATTCACGTTGCTCTTCCGTGAGCTCGCCATTGACCACCAGATCCATCATGCCGATGACGCCGTTCATGGGTGTGCGAATTTCGTGGCTCATCACCGCCAGGAACCGCGACTTCGCAAGGGTCGCCGCTTTTGCTTCGTCGAGCGCTTCGCGGAGGGTTCGCTCCTTGCGCGCTGACTCAGCCAGGGCGCTCGCCATGTATGCAGCCAGGAATAAAAAACCGATCGTCGCCTCGATCGCGGTCGCGCTTGAGTACCTGGGATCGAGGTCCATCTGGACTGGAAGCGCAAGATAGGTCGCCGCCAGCGGGATGCCGGCTGCAGCGAGAGAGGGCGCGTGCGAAATGAAATGGCAGGAGACGTGATAGAGAGCGCCAAGCGCAACAGCGAGGCCGATGACGATTCCCGCGACGCCGCCACTGGTCCAGAAGACCCAGGCTGCCGATCCCCAGGCCATTGAACCGAAGGCGAGATTTATGAAAAATGCCGCCTCGAACCGGTTCGCAACCGCGCCGCCGCGCGTGATCTCTCGCGTTATCCAGAGTTCGAGGACTTCGTTGAACGCGACCAGTGCGAGCCAAACCAACGCCAGACCGACGTTGATGTAACAAAAGAGTGCGCCTGCGACGCCAAGCGCCGCCAGCGCTCGGTTGGGCAGGTCATGGCGCAGCCGAATGATCAGTTCGAGAAGCCGATCAGACCGCGCCATCTGCATGTGTGCTCCCGCACTCTTTGGCGAGACGCAACGCGACTTCGCGGCCTAAATGCTCTTCGCACTTGACCACACGATGCCATCATCCGCTGACGATGACGATGGCGGCGAGAGCGTTTGAGTTGGCTTGCGCGCCCATTTTGGGTTCACTGACACTGCGGCGTTGCTGTTCCCAGTTCGATTAGCTTGCTGTCCTGAAGCGCTACCGCCGTGTCTTTTTCGGTGACGGTTTTGCCGCGACTTCGCGGTGAACGCCCTCGCATCCCAGCGAGCGCAAGCGGTTGTCGTAGCGTCTGACCGCGGCGAATATGTCGTTTGCGAGATTCTGCAGGTCCGGTCTGGCAAGCCACTGTGCTGGCCGGACGCCGCCGTCGGCGTCCTGCATCATCGAACCCGCCTCGATCATTTTCTTGACCTTGCGCCTAACGGTTTCGCGGGGCAGGCCAGTGCGTTCAGCGATCAGAGCGCGCGAGATCGAGCCGCGCAATTCGTCCGGCGGCGCGGCGAGGTTCACGAATTCAAGCGGAGCACGAGGGCCGACCAAGAGGGGACGCATGCCCGCCTCGTTGACGACACAGGTGATGGCGATGCTCTCATAGTCGAGATGAGAAGCTTCGCGCGCCATATAGAGCAGGTCAGTCAAGAGCTCGATGCCGGCAAAAAAACGAGGCCGTGTGGCCTCGGGTAAAGGCTTGGCGATGAGGGTCATTAGGGATGCGCCTGCGTCATTGTCACCGCTGGGGGATCCTCAGCTGGACCAGTGGATGAAAAAAGGCGCCTCGTCTCCTTGGCCCCCGCGTACGCACGCAGAGGCGCGATCAAGCCTCATCCTCATCGCCCCAGAAGAGGCGCAGTACTTCGGTGTGCCGCATAATGGAGGCTGCGCGCGCGTTCATCTGCTCAATCAGCGCAGCCCTTTCCGACGGCGCGATCTCGGCTCGGATTGCGTTGAAGGTGTCCCAGTCGCGAGCCTGCTCGGCCAGGAGTTGCGTCCAGCAAGTGAACCCCTCGCTACCGAGCAGCATCTGACGCGTCGCGAGTATGCGCGGAAGACCGGCCCCAGGGGGTTCATTCGGCAAGGTTTTCCATCGGTCCATCGCCGCGGCGTGGCGCCTGGCGGCGCCAATCAACCAGCTGACGTTGATGTCATCAGGCTGCACGTTGAACGATCCCTCTGATCGGATGACGGTTTTTTCTGACCGGTTGAAGACGCAGTCCCGACGCGGGTGGCGATCGGTTGCTCGCCGGCGCGTCGTCGACGGCCCGTCCCCAAATCGGGGTTGGATTACATTCCGGGGCGTTGAGAGTGAGAGACATGGCGCTTGGCTTTGCCGGCGTGCAATGACGATGCGCATTGTCGCGCGCTCATTTAAAGCGGGAGCGGTGCTGGTCCTGGCCAATCTTGTGGTCCCGTAACTCGGCCCACCCATGTAGCATCGAAGCTGATGGATCCATGCGGCATAGGTTACCTAGTCCGCGCAGATTGTCGCAATTTCTATACGGCAAGCTTGCCTTACGGCGCCCGCTCAGCTGCCGCGACTTTCGGCAGCGATCACAACGTTGTTACGATGCCGTTGTTCGAGGAAGCTAAGGCGGCGTCGAAACGATCACTCAGGGCGTCGAGTGGTGAGGCGTCCAAGCGATCAAGATCCCGTCCGCACCCAAGACATCTCGGCGCTACCTTGGCCGATGCGTCCGTCGTCTTGGCCAATAGTACGCGCTGGTACAAGGATTTCGAAAGATCGTCTGACATTCCCGGCAGCAGGAATCTTTCGCGGTCGCCGCCCGTCGCAGCTGAGGCGCTCAGAAGAGTTTGATGAACTGCCGGTGATCGCATTGGCGTCGAAGACGAGGCTTCGCAATCGGCTCAATCCGCCGATGCGCGTCGGTGCGCGAGCCATTCGGAATTGGGGAATGGCAGTTTCGAGGCGATGGACCGCCGCAAAGCAGCAACACGGGGACACTGCAGCGGCGCTGAGCCGGTGCTATCATTTCTGGACCGCCCCGGTGATGCTGTTGGAGCCTCGCTCGACATTGCGAAGCGCGTATCTGCTAAGACGACCGACTACGTGGCGAAGCCGATTGACGTTGCAACGCTGTTTGCAGCCCCGGCTCGAGCGGCGCCAGTCGACTAATAGAAGCGCATCGCCTACGCGACTAGCATCCGCAACTATGACATTCCCCGTGGCCGGCGCCCCGAAAACCGGACAAAAGTTTGTCCACGAGAGATTACAGTGGCGTCAGCCCGGGCCAATCTGGCGAGCCAGGCCGCCGATTACCGCTTTCGTGAGCCTCAACTTCAACGTCAGCGAATTTTGGCTCAGCTGAGCGAGAAGTGGGAAGCGCCAGGAA
>JANMWT010000445.1:0-4803 GCA_031394145.1 Alphaproteobacteria bacterium
GTAAGCCTGATCACCGTATCTGAGGGGGCGAGCCTAGCGACGTGATCACGTTTGCTGATTGGGCGGTACCCGGTGCCCTCGACGAGCGTGAGCGATGTTGGGCGCTCAGGTCGCAGCTGGCGGGTCCAGCTTGGCGATCAGTCCGGTGTAGAGCGTCGTCAAGCCGTCGTCGTCGGTGTAGTCCGGGTTCTCGCGCAGGAAGTCGAGCACGCGGCGGTAGCAGTCGGCGGCCTCGCGGACGTTGCCGCGCGCCTCGTGCACCATGCCGAGACGGTCCCAGCCGTCGTGCACCTCCGGATAGCGCGCCAGCAGCGCGCGGGAGGCGGCCTCCGCCTCGTCGAGTTTGCCGACCTTGATAAGCCCGCGCACGGCATTGGAGGCTACGTCCAGTTCGTCCTGGTCCTGGTCTTCTTGGCCGGTTCCAGCAAGCTTGGCGGCGATCGCGGCCTTCAACTCAGCAACCTGCAACCGCCGATCAGCGGCGGCGTCCTCGCGCCGGGCCTGGGCGGCGGCGTGCCCTTCCCGCTCGACCGCCTCGTCCTTTGGCTGACAACACTTCTTGTATTTGTTGCCACTGCCGCACGGGCAAGGCTCATTACGTCCGGGCTTGGCCATCGGGGTCAACACCTCATGCGGGGAGCATCCATTGTATCAAGAGCTGTTGGCCGACGCCACATTCCATCATCTGTTGCTGGCCTGCGACGCTGATCTGGCCGAGGCGGCGCGGACCGAGCGATGCCGACACTGCCAGGGAATACTGCATTCGGCCAAGTTCCGGCGCAAGCCCAGGGGCCGCGGCTGCAAACTCGGCCCCGAGCACGACCAGCGCTTCAGCTTCTGCTGCGATGTGGACGGCTGCCGATCACGTGAGACGCCGCCGTCGCTGCGCTTTCTCGGTCGCAAGGTCTACCTCGCCTCCATCGTCGTGCTGGTCGCCATCATGCGCCACGGCGCGACCACGGCACGGGTCGCGCGCTTGACGGCGGTGATCGGCGTCGACCGCCGCACCATCGAGCGCTGGCGCCATTGGTGGCGTGACAGCTTCACGGCGACGCCGTTCTGGCAGATCGCGCGCGCCGCGTTCATGCCACCCGTCGAGCATGACTGGTTGCCGGCCACCCTCCTCGAACGCTTCGCGGGTGACGTCTCCGATCAATGGATCGCGCTGCTGCGCTTCATAGGCCCGGTCACCGGTGGGGCCATTGGGCGGGTTCGGTGACGGTCGGCGCCCGCCCGCACAGGATGCAGATAGAGATCGATCCGGCATGCTGATTACGGTTGGTGCTCCCTGACCAGCGGAGCGCCAGCATGACCAAGACCAGAATCCACGAGCGGTGGGCGCATCTGCGCTTCTCCGTCATCGGACACCTGTTGGCCGCGCCGCCCGACAAGGGTGAGCTGCGCGCCGCGATCAAAGAGCTTGCCGCGCGGACCTGGGTGCATCCCACCACGAGTAAGCCGGTCTGCTTCGGCTTCTCCACGATCGAGCGCTGGTACTATCGCGCGGTTCGCGAGCGCTCCGATCCGGTCGCGGTGTTGCGCCGCAAATTGCGCGCTGATGCCGGCCAGCAGAGTGCGGTCAGCGATGCGATCCGCCGCGAGCTGCTCGCCCAGTATGCCACCCACAAAAGCTGGAGCGTCCAGCTGCACCACGACAATCTCGCCGCGTCGGCTGCGACGAAGCCCGAGCTGCAACCGGTACCATCCTATCCAACGTTGCGCCGCTTCATGCGCGCCAACGGTCTCGATAAACGCCGCCGCCTCACCTCCCGTCGAACCGAAGGCGCCGAGCGCGCCGAAGCGCGCATCGACGAGCGTGAGATCCGCCGCTACGAGGCCGAATATGTGAACGGCCTGTGGCACTGGGATTGCCATCACGGCTCGCGCAAGGTGCTGACCGCGCGCGGCGAATGGGTGACGCCGATCCTGTTCGGCGTGCTCGACGACCGGTCACGGCTCGCCTGTCATCTGCAATGGTATCTGGCCGAGACGGCCGAGGTCATCGCTCACGGCCTGTCGCAGGCGTTCCAAAAGCGCGGCCTGCCGCGCGCCGCTTTAAGCGACAACGGTGCCGCGATGACGGCGGCCGAGATCAGCGACGGGCTTATCCGGCTCGGCGTCCTGCATCATACGACGCTGCCTTATAGTCCGTACCAGAACGCTAAGCAGGAAGCCTTCTGGGGCCCCGTCGAAGGTCGGCTGATCGCCATGCTGGAACATGTGCCCGACCTGACGCTGGCGTTCCTCAACGAGGCGACACAGGCCTGGGTTGAGCACGAGTACAATCGCAAACGCCATTCCGAGATCGACACGACACCGCTGGCGCGCTTCCTTGACGGACCAGCCGTCACCCGCCCGTGTCCCGGCAGCGATGCCCTCCGTCTCGCCTTCACCCGCAGCGCACACCGTACGCAGAAGAAAAGCGACGGTTCGATCGTCATCGAGGGTCGCCGCTTCGAAGTCCCCAACCGCTACCGGCACCTGACGCGCATCGAGGTCCGTTACGCCGAATGGAATCTCGGCCTCATCCATCTTGTCGACGAACGCACCGGTACCGTGCTGGCCCGCCTCTATCCGCAGGACAAGACGCTCAACGCCAGCGGTCTACGCCGCACTCTCGATCCTCTCGCCACGGCATCGACCGAGCCTGTGCCGGACGCATCGCGGTCACCGATCCCGCCGCTGTTGCAACGCCTGCTGGACCAGCAGTCAGAGACCGGGCTGCCACCCGCTTATCTGCCTAAGGATGATGATAAGGATGAAGGAAACGGGTCATGAACAAGAAGATGCTCGGCCTCTACGGCCTCAAGTGGAACCCGTTCGCCCCTGACGTGCCGGTCGAGGCCCTGTACGCGTCGCGCCGCATCGATCAGTTCTGTTGGCGCGTCGAACAACTCGTTGGCGAAGGCGGCTTCGCCCTCGTCACTGGCGCGCCAGGCACCGGGAAGTCGGTTACATTGCGCATTCTCGCCGAACGCCTGGGCAACCAACGCGACGTCAAGATCGGCATCCTCACCCGGCCACAGGCCCGCACCGCCGACTTCTACCGCGAGATGGGCGACCTGTTCGGCGTCGAGCTTCGGCCCAATAACCGCTGGGGCGGTGCCAAAGTGCTGCGCGACCGCTGGCAAGCCCACATCGACGCCGCGTTATCGCGCCCCCTCCTCATCATTGACGAAGCCCAGGAGATGCCACAAGCCGTGCTCGCCGAGCTGCGGCTGCTGTCGTCGGCCCGTCTCGACAGCCACATCCTGCTCACCATCGTCATCGCTGGCGATGGCCGCCTGCTGGAACGCCTGCGCTCCGAAGAACTCCTACCGCTCGGCAGCCGCATGCGCGTGCGCCTCGCGCTCGAACGCGCCACATCCGAAGAACTCGCCGAACTGCTCATGCACGCTTTGCAAAAGGCCGGCGCCATCAAGCTGATGACGCCCGAGTTGATCGCCACCTTGTGTGACCATGCCCAAGGCAATCCGCGCGCACTCATGAACATCGCTGGCGAGTTGCTCGCTGTCGCCGCGCAGCGCGAGGCCCGGCAGATCGACGAGAAGCTGTTCCTCGAAACCTGCGCGCCGCCCGCGCCCGAGACAAAGCCCGCCGGACGCCGCCGATGACCCTGTTGCCCGTCGAGCCCGCCTGGCGCCTCAAAGAACACACGGAGGAACACCGCTGGCTGATCGCCGGACTGTGGGGCGAACAGGCCGTCGGCATCGTCGGTGGCGAACCCAAATGCTGCAAGTCGTTCCTCGCCCTCGATATCGCCGTCGCGGTCGCCGCCGGAGTTCCGTGTCTGCGCCGCTTCGCCGTGCCTCGCCCCGGCCGCGTGCTGTTGTTCGCCGCCGAGGACGCGCTGCACATCGTGCGTCGGCGGTTGGATGGCATCTGCCAAGCAACTGGCGTCGCGCTCGCCGCTCTCGACATCCAGGTCATCACCGCGCCAACCGTCCGCCTCGACATGGAGGCCGACTGTGTCAACCTCGCCGAGACCGTCGCGCGATTGAAACCACGACTGCTCATCCTCGATCCATTCGTGCGTCTGCATCGCATCGACGAGAACGCCAGCGGTGAGGTCGCGCCGCTGCTCGCTTACCTGCGCGAACTGCAGCGTCGACACGGCACCGCCGTGCTCGTCGTCCATCACGCCAGGAAGGGCGCGGGCAACGCCCGCGCCGGGCAGGCGCTGCGCGGCTCGTCCGAGTTCCATGCCTGGGGCGACAGCAATCTCTACCTGCGTCGCGGCGGCGGTGTCGGCGATGACGGGGACCTGACATTGACCGTCGAGCACCGCGCCGCCCCGCCGCTCGGCCCCATCGCCATAGCCCTCACCCAACGCGGCCCCGCGCTTGCCCTGGAGGTTGGCGACCGACCAGGGCCGGTCGACAGCACCACCGTGGCCACGCCGTCCGAGAGCCCCCTCGACGACCGCATTCTTGCAGCCCTCGCCGAAACCGGTGCGACCATGCCGTTCGCCGAGCTGCGCGCTCACATCCGCATCCGCGCCGCCACCTTGTACGAGCGCCTTGCCGCCCTCGCCGCCGCTGGCCGTCTCACCAAAACCGACACCGGCTACCGTCGCGCGGCCGACTGATCCCGGCGCCAGCGACTATCAAGATGCAACTGGCAACGTCAGGCGGGCCGCGTGAAACGGGGGCCAGCACGCCCCAGTACGCTCCAAGCGCACCTACTTCCCAGTTCCGCTTCCCGACATCCCTACAGGCTGCGGGAACGGGAACTGGGAAGTCCAGCCAGTACGGCCATCGATTGTCGCGATCACAGGCCCATCAAAGAGCGTGATCGGGCTTA
>JANMWT010000514.1:0-3109 GCA_031394145.1 Alphaproteobacteria bacterium
TGCCGAACTCCCCGCCGAGGCAGGCGCGAGCTTTCCGCGGCTCGCCAAGCCGTTCGACCAGGCCCAGCTAGCAGCGATCATTGCGCGGACACTACCGACTGACCGCCACTAATCAGCGACCATGATCCGAAGCCAGGGTTCGGACGGGGCCGTTTCGAGCACCAGAGAGGCGAACAGTGGAAGGTATCGCAGAGGATCGACTTCGGGCTTTGTTCCGCCCCGACGGACAACCTCGGCTTGCGCCCGTCCATCGTCAGACTAGGTTCCGTCCCGGATGATGGCGGGTGCGGATAGCCTTTTGGCGGGCGGGGGCGATGCCGGTGCGCGCTTGCGCGCCCTCGACTGGGCGTCCTCGCCTTTGGGACAACCGGAAACCTGGCCTGTCGCGCTCAAGTCCGCGGTCCGCTCGGTGCTCGAAGCACAAACCCCGATGATGGTCGTGTGGGGGAGCGAGCAGGTCGCTTTCTACAACGACTTCTATGCGCCCGAAATGGGCGCTCGCCATCCTGGTGCATTGGGCCAGCCGACCCGGCGCTGGTGGACCGAGATGCGCCAGGCGCGCGATCTCCTGCAACGCACGCTGACCAACGCCGAGATCATTGGCCTGTGGGATTGGCGCATCCCGGAAGATACGGTTTTTGCCGATGCAAAATTCTGCATGCTTTACGGCGTCGATCCGGCGCGGGGCGCAGCCGGCGCCCCGATCGCCGAATTCGTCGGCGGCGTGCACCCCGATGATCGCAAGCGTCTGACCGACACGATCAACCACTCGTTGAGAACCGGCGAACCCTTCGGATCGGAATACCGTCTGCTCGACCGCGCCGGCGGACTGCGTCACGTCCTGGCGCGCGGGCAGGCGGAGTTCGATGCCGCGGGTGCGGCCGTGGCGCTCACCGGGGCGAGCATCGACATCACGCCTCAGCGCCAAGCCGAGCTGGCGCGCCGCGAGAGCCAGGAGCGCTATCGTTCCCTCTTCACCTCGATCGATGCCGGTTTTTGCATCGTCGACATGATCTTCGAGGCGGGCGGACCGATCGACTATGTCTTCGTCGAGGTCAATCCGGCATTCGAGCGGCACACCGGCGTGATCGCTCCGGTCGGACAGCGTATCCGCACGATCGATCCCGGCGCAGAACAGTCCCGTTTCGATGTCTATGGCGATGTCGCGCGCACCGGTAACAGCGCCCGGTTCGAGCGGTACTATCCTCGGTCGGGCAAGTGGTTCGACGTGCTGGCGTTCAAGATCGGTGGTTCGCCCGACCGTATCGCCATCCTGTTCAACGACGTCACCGACAACAAGGCCGCCGAACTCAAGCTGCGCGCCAGCGAAACCCAGTTTCGCACCTTCGCGCAGGCGATGCCGAACCATGTCTGGACAGCCCCGCCGGATGGCTCGCTCGACTGGTTCAATACCCGTGTCTACGAGTATAGCGGCATGGGTGAGGGAGAACTCGACGGGGCCGGTTGGACCGCGATAGTCCATCCTGACGACCTGCCAGTGGTCGGCGAGCTTTGGGCGGCATCGTTGGCGACCGGCAGGCCCTACGAGACAGAGTTTCGCCTGCGCCGGGCAGACGGGGTCTATCGCTGGCACATCGCCCGCGCCGCTCCGATCCGCACCGAGTCTGGCGAGGTGACGCGCTGGGTCGGCGCCAACACCGACATCGACGACCAGAAAACCGCCGTGCAGGCGCTCGCCGACCTCAACGCATCGCTGGAATCGCACGTCGATGCGCGCACCCGCGAGTTGATGGCGGCCGAAGAGGCATTGCGCCAGAGTCAGAAGATGGAGGCCATCGGTCAGCTCACCGGCGGCATCGCGCACGACTTCAACAATTTGATGACCGGCATCATCAGCGCCTTGTCTCTGGTCCGCCGCCGACTTGCCTCCGGCAAGAGCGAGGATGTCGATCGGTTCATGGCGGCCGCGTCGGCGTCCGCCCATCGCGCGGCGGCGCTAACCCATCGCCTGCTCGCTTTCTCGCGCCAGCAGTCGCTGGACGTGCGAGCGGTCAATATCAGCGAGCTGGTGCTGGGCATGCGCTACCTGCTCAACCAGACGCTTGGCGAGAACATCTCGCTCGAGGTTGATTTGCAGAGTGATTTGTGGCCGGCGCTGACCGATGCAAACCAGCTTGAGAATGCGATCCTCAACCTTGCGATCAACGCCCGGGACGCCATGCCGAGGGGCGGCCAGCTCAGCGTCGCCCTCGCCAACCGGCATCTTGCCCTGGTCGATACGCTGACCGAGCGGGATGAAAAGCCGGGCGATTATGTCGAGGTCAGCGTCTCCGACACGGGCGAAGGCATGTCTCCGGAAGTGATGGCCAAGGCGTTCGAGCCGTTCTTCACCACCAAGCCGATCGGGCAGGGAACCGGACTTGGCCTTTCGATGATCTATGGCTTTGTCCGGCAGTCCGGCGGACATGTGCGGATCGACAGCAAAGTCGGCAAGGGCACGCGGGTGGCGCTGTTCCTGCCGCGGACCGACCAGAACGTCTCTCGCGAAGCGCGGACGGCGCCCGCAGCGCCGATATCGCTCGGGGTCGGTGAAACCGTGCTGGTCGTCGAGGATGATCCGACCGTTCGTCTGATGGCGACAGCGGCGCTTCAAGATTGGGGGTATCGTTTCTTGCAGGCGTCCAACGCCCAGGAGGCGATCCTGATCCTGCGCTCGGCCGAGCCCATCGATCTCCTTTTGACCGATGTTGGCTTGCCCACGATCGACGGTCGCCAACTTGCCGAGATCGCCCGACAATATCGTCCCGACCTGCGCGTTTTGTTCATGACCGGCTATGCTGAAAAAGCCGCCCGGCGCGGCGAGTTTCTCGGCGCCGGCATGGACCTCCTGACCAAGCCCTTCTCGCTTGACGAGCTTGCGGCGAAAGTGCGCGAGATCATTGGCGAGATCATCGGCTAGGTGCGCGGCGCCGCCGGAGCCAGGCTCGCTATGCCTGAGACCAAATCCAGCCAGCCTGTGTTTCCGCGACATTGCTTCACGCCGTCTGAGCTTCGCTCCGGCTGAAGCGCGGTGATGCGATGCTGGCCTCGCGCTGCTCACCAGGCCCTTCACGGTTGAAGGCCTGGCGGCGATGCTCAGTCGGCGCGC